>NZ_JBEYZH010000007.1:190973-229170 GCF_040645975.1 Streptomyces sp. NPDC046557 | reverse complement strand
TACATGGCGATGCCGGACAAGTACCTCCCGTCCTGGCTCCGTGATTCGCGTACGGCGATGAAGGAGACGGGCAAGGCCATGTTGGCGTGGGACCAGTGGAGCGAGAACCCCTCGCGGGCGGCCGGCGCGGTCACCTTCAACGTGGTCACCGCCATCTTCACCGACGGCGCCGGCGCGGCGGCCTCGGGCGCGGGCAAGGCGGGCATCGCGGCGAAGGCACTGTCCTTCGCGGGCAAGGCCGGCCGGGCCATCGACCCGATGACGTACGTGTTCAAGGGCGCGGGCGCCGGCCTGTCGAAGATCGGCGATGTGATGGCCGGCCTCAAGGGCATGGGCAAGATCGAGATCCCGAAGATCTCCGAGGGTGCGTTCGCGCTGCCCGACGGCGCGTCGATCCTGCCTGACGGAACGATTCACCTCCCGTCCGGCACCGCTGTGCCCGAGGGTGCGATCAAGCTTCCCGACGACACCATCAAACTTCCCGAGGGCACCGCCACCCTGCCGCCGGGCACGGTCAAGCTGCCCTTCGACGACAGCCCCGCGAAGTACATCGACAACGAGGGCAACCTCTACAAGGAAGACGGCAGCCTCTTCCAGCACGCCAAGGACGCCAAGGTCGAAACGGCCCCCCACCACGCGACGGCGGACGCCCCGAAGGTGGAAACCCCCGTCCTGGTCGGCGTCGGCGCCCACAACGCCGACAACGCCATCCACCTCGGCTCCGACATGTCCGACCCCGTCCACGCGGCCGACAACGCCGCCCGCACCGGCGACCACGCCCCCGGCGGCCACGCCCCGGACGGCATGCCCCGCAACGACCTCAACACCACCCCGGGCACCCCCCACCCGGGCGACACCCCCTCCATCGGCGGCCACCCCGACGGCCCCTCCACCGGCGGCGCCCACCCCGACGGCCCGTCGACGAGTAGCCACCTCCCGGACACCCCGGGCGCGGGCGGCCCCCACCTCCCGGACACCCCGGGCGCGGGCGGCCACCACCTCCCGGACACCCCGGGCGCGGGCGGCCACCACCTTCCCGACGCCCCCGGCGCGGGCGGCCTGGACGACGCGGCGCGTGCGGGCGACGCCGGCAACGGCCCGGTCACCCGGGAACCGGTGGAGCGGCCCAGCTTCATGCAGGACGGCGACAACCCCTATGGGCCACACCTGACCGAGGCCCAAGTCGAAGAGATCCAGGTATACCGGGCCAACGAGGAACCAGGTTATTTCGACGACTACTACAAGAACAACGGCAATCGGAAGAACCTCGATTTCGTAGACGAGAGCGGCACCACACCACCGCAGCTCACCAGGGCCGACGAGAATTCTCCCTGGATTCGCGCGAAGGACGCGCCCGAACCGCCTACGCCGCACTATCTCGATCCCAAATACATTCACGAGACTCCGGGTTCGGTCACCGATCCCACACGTCTCGCCGGTCTGAAGGAAGCCACCCGGAAGCGCTTCTATTCGGTGTGGGCGGATCAACTCGCCGACACCTTCAAGAAGGAGGCGGACGCCAACCACGCGCTGCACGGCACGGAGGACACCGCTCACGACTTGGCGGAGGGTCGCGAGGCTTACCGGCACTACCACAAGTCGATGATCGAAGAGACGGGTGCCTACGGCGAATACGTCGCGGAGCACCACTACATCGCCGAGCACTACGCCGGGTCCACGAAGGAAACGCTGCACGGCCCCAAGAACGGCAATGACCAGTTCGACCAGGTGTGGCGCACTACGGACGGTCGTTACGTCGTGGTCGAAGCGAAGAGCAGTGTCGACACCAAGCTCGGCGGTCGCAACCTCCCCGATGGCCGCAGGGTTTCACAAGGCTCCCAGGAGTATTTCTTCGACATAATCCGCGAAATGAAGGAGCGCGGTAAGACCATCCCGAGCGAGCGTAAGCTCGCGAAGGCACTGGAAGACGCCTTCGACGACGGCAATCTGGAATATGTGGTCGTCAAGGGCGACCGAAACGGGCTCCAGTACAGTGGCTACCAGTACCAGCGCTTCGACATCAGTAAGGGGACCCTCCGGTGACCACCATTGTCAGTAGGCACTTCGCGTCACCGGGGGCCACCGAAGAAGAGTGGGCCGAGTCGCTCGGTGAGGATCTGGCCGATGACATCGACAAGCTGGAGCGGCGACCCCACGCCCTCGGGCGGGTCTTCAACAACGCGCTCCTCCACCTCGGCGCGCGTTGTACGGTCGACCCTCGTGCGGCGAAGCTGGAGACCTGGGAAGCGGTCGTCAACGCCCTTCAGGTGGGTTCCGCCATCTTCGCCACGGCTTCCGCGACCGAGGGGACCGTGGAGTGCCGGATCAACCGTCAGATCCGGACGCTGCCGGCCACGGGTGAGGATCAAGGCCTCACCGACCTCGGGACGTGGCTGACCACGTTCTGGCTCGCCGTGGTGTGCCGGGACCAGGCTCGGATCACCGAACTGGCCCGCTTCCCGCTCGACCGGCTCCATGGCGGCGGGTTCGACGAGTTCGTCCGGCACTGGGTCGATACGTTGCAGACGTACTGGCTGCAGGGGCCTGGCCTGGTGGAGAAATTGACCCGCGCCGTCGAGATGTCCACTCCGGGCATCGCCGTGCAAGCTCCGCGGGAACTGCTGGAGGCGGTGCTGGCACCGCCCATCAACCTCTTCTACCTGTTCATCACCCAGAACGCGGACGGGTTCAACGAGGCGTTGGTGCAGGCACTGGAGCTGCACAAGGCGTACTGGACGGCCGACGAGAAGCGGGTGGAGAGCCCGGGCGGTCATCTCGCGCTGGCCCCCTTGGCCATCGCGTGCTTCGCCTTCGACGGCAAAATGCCGATCGACGTCGAGTCGGGCTACCTCCCGCACCACCTGCTGACCCGTGGGTGGCTCGGCGAATTCCCCACCTGACAAGCGCATCGGCCGGAAAGACATTCAGTGGTCACGAGCGTGTTCCGCCAGGATTATCCGACGGATGCGATGGCTGCGGTCGTTCCGGTGATGGAGAAGTCCCTGGCCCGGTCGCTGGAAACCATCGAGGCGTCACACAGTGCCAGGACGGGCGCGGTCATGACGTCCCTGAACGTTGCCCGCGTGCGGTGCGTCGGCGATGCCGACGCGGTCATGCTCGAGACCTGGGAGTCCTGGCTGCTGGCCATGCAGGTGCACTCGGCGGTGTTCGCGGCCACGGCCACGGACCGAGAGTCGGTCACCTGCAAGATCCGCCAGGAGGAGCGGGAACTGGCCACGACCGGACCGCAGTTCAACCTGAACGCCGGGACCTGGATACAGGCTTTCTACCTCGCGCTGATCTGCCGAGAGACCGCCCGCCTCGACATGCTGGCCAAGGTGCCGGTGTCGCTGCTGCGCGAGTGCGGCGGCGTAATGGACGACTACGTCTACGCGTGGGTGGAGACCCTGCAGAGCTTCTGGCTGCGCCGTGACGACCTCCGCGAGCACCTGGTGCGCGCGGTGGACCTGAGCGCGCCCGAAGCCGCCCGCATCCTCGACGCCGAGACGATGGGCAAGCTGCAGTACCCGCCGATCATGATGTTCTACCGCTACCTGCGCAACGACGCGGCGGGCTTCAACGAAGCACTGGGCGACGCACTGCGCCGGCACAAGGAGTACTGGACGGTGGACGAAGACCGTCGGGAGAACATCGAAGGTGTCGTGGCCATCGCTCCCCTGGCGATCGCCTGCCTCGCCCGCGCCAACGGCATTCCGATCGAGTACGAGTCCGGCTACCTCCCCAAGGCACTCCTGGAGTTCGCCTGGCGCGGCGAATTCGACGCGTAGCAGGCGGTCTCGCCTCACACGTGGAAGGAGAGCAGTAATCGCGATCATTCCCCGCCACCCCTTTCCCACGGGGAACGCGGAAGCGGGAGTCGCCGTCCTCCCCTCCTCGGCCGCGTACGCCTCGGCCCACAGCGCGGCCCGCCGCAGGTACTCCCGAATCAGCAGGAACCGCGACCCCTCGCGAGACGACGGCGCAACCCGCCGGGCGGCGAAGGGCTCCTGGAGGAATTCGGCCCCCGGCTGCGCTGGGAGCCCACGGACCGGCGGCCTGCACCGGATCGCGTCCACGACCGGTAAGTCGGTCGTCCACGCCGGTCGTCGTCGGTCCGGAGGATGCCGCGCTGTCGGCCGGTGCGCACGCGGCTGCCGAGCCGGCTGCGCCGCGTGAGGCGGTGGTACCCGCCGGGGCGGCCGTGGTCACCGGCGCGCCCCTGCCCTGCGTGCGTGGTGCCCGGAGCCGGACTTGAACCGGCACGACCCGAAGGTCAGCGAGGTTTAAGCTCGCCGTGTCTGCATTCCACCATCCGGGCAGGGCGTGGCGGCCCCCGTGGAAAAGCCGTGAACGCTCCAGGTGAGCTTATCCGTAGTATCCCTGCCCCCACCTGGGCGTCTGTCCGATGTTGTCTGATTTTATTGGCGCTTGAGTGGTCGTCAGGTGCGATAACACACGGTCGGCACCTTCCTGACGTCGGTCTCGGCCCCGCGCAATTGACGGGATTTCGCCTCCCCGCGCCACCCCGCCCGCCACCCCCGTCCCGGAGCCGCCTCAGCAGGCGGAGTCATACCAGAGGAGGAGGCGGGCGCCCGCCCGGTCAGCCTCCGGTGGGCCGTCGAACCGGCACCGCGGCTGATCCGGGGCGGGGGTGCGGGCGGCGAGGATGGGAGGGTCCCGCCACAGCGCAGCACCCCGCTCGACAGGAGTCCCCGTGACCGCCATGAACTACGCCCCCACCACCCAGGCGGTGGCCGCCCGCGCCACGCAGCTGTCCAAGGTGTACGGCCAGGGCGAGACCCAGGTGGTCGCGCTGGACAACGTCTCCGTCGACTTCGCCCAGGGCCGGTTCACCGCGATCATGGGGCCCTCCGGCTCCGGCAAGTCCACGCTGATGCACTGTGTCGCCGGCCTGGACACCTTCTCCGGCGGCTCCGTACGCATCGGCGACACCGAACTCGGCTCGCTCAAGGACAAGCAGCTGACCCAGCTGCGCCGCGACAAGATCGGTTTCATCTTCCAGGCCTTCAACCTGCTGCCGACGCTGACGGCCCTGGAGAACATCACGCTCCCCATGGACATAGCGGGCCGCAAGCCCGACCGGCAGTGGCTGGACTCGGTGATCCGCATGGTCGGTCTCGCCGACCGCCTCGGCCACCGCCCCACCCAGCTGTCGGGCGGCCAGCAGCAGCGCGTGGCCGTGGCCCGCGCCCTCGCCTCCCGGCCGGAGATCATCTTCGGTGACGAGCCCACCGGCAACCTCGACTCCCGCTCCGGCGCGGAGGTACTGGGCTTCCTGCGCAACTCCGTGCGCGAACTGGGCCAGACCGTCGTGATGGTCACCCACGACCCGGTCGCCGCCTCCTACGCGGACCGCGTCATCTTCCTCGCCGACGGCCGCATCGTCGACGAGATGCTCAGCCCGAGCGCCGACGGCGTCCTCGACCGCATGAAGGCGTTCGACGCCAAGGGCCGCACCAGCTGAGGGACATCCCCCCTCCCCGTCCCCGCTGACCTCCGCCCCGCCCTTCGACCTCCTGGACGCCTCCACCATGTTCCGTACCGCCCTGCGCAACGTCCTCGCGCACAAGGCCAGGCTGTTGATGACGGTGCTCGCCGTCGTCCTCGGCGTGGCCTTCGTCTCCGGCACCCTCGTCTTCACCGACACCGTCGGCAAGGCCCTGTCCGGCCAGTCCGCCAAGAGCTTCGACGGCATCGCCGTCTCCGTCACCGCCGACGGCCCCACCCGCAACGACGAGGGGACCAAAGAGGGTGAGCCGGGCATCAGCGCGCAGACCGTCGACAAGGTCAAGGCCCTCCAGGGCGTCGACACCGTCTCCGGCCGCGTCTCAGGCTTCGCCGGGGTCGCCGACCCCCACGGCAAGCTGATCGGCAGCGGCTGGGCCAACCGCGGCTCCAACTTCGCCGCCGTCAAGGACGGCAAGGACCCGCGTTACGTCTTCGCCGAGGGCAACGGCCCCGCGAAGGCCGACGAGATCGCCCTGGACAAGGAGACCGCCCGGCGCGGCGAGTACACGGTCGGCGACAAGGTCCGGGTTGCCTCCAACGGCCTGCCCTCCGAGTACACCCTGGCCGGCGTGTTCACCACCGAGGACGGTCAGGTCAACGCCGGAGGCTCGCTCGTGCTCTTCGACACGGCCACCGCCCAGAAGCTCTACCTGAGCCCCGGCTTCTTCCAGGAGCTGTCGATCAGCGCGAAGCCCGGCACCACCGCCGACCGGCTGCTGTCCGAGGTCAAGCCGCTCGTCGGTAAGGACGCCACGGCCAAGACCGGCGCCGCCCTGGCCGCCGAACAGGCCAAGGACATCGAGCGGCAGATGGACACCACCAACCAGATGCTGCTGACGTTCGCGCTGATCTCGCTCTTCGTCGGCATCTTCCTGATCTACAACACCTTCACGATGCTGGTCGCCCAGCGCACGAGGGAACTGGCCCTGCTGCGCGCCATCGGCGCCAACCGCGGCCAGGTCAAGCGTTCCGTACTGGCCGAGGCCCTCGTCGTCGGCGTGGTCTCCTCCGCCCTCGGCCTGCTGGCCGGTGTCGGCCTCGCGGTCGGCATGCGCTCCCTGATGGACTCCATCGGCGCGAAGATCCCCGCCGGTCCGCTGGTCGTCAGCCCGGGGACCATCGCCATCGCGATCGTCATCGGTGTCCTCGTCACGCTGCTCGCGGCCTGGCTGCCCGCCCGCCGCACCGCCAAGATCGCCCCGGTGGCCGCGATGGGCAGCGCCCACCTCCCCGCCACCGCCAAGTCCCTGGTGCTGCGCAACAGCATCGGCGGCGCGCTCACCCTGTTCGGCCTGGCCGGCATCCTCGGCGGCGCGATGGTCGGCAAGGACGGCAAGATGATCATCGGGGCGGGCGCGTTCCTCACGATGATCGGCATCATCGTGCTGCTGCCCGCGCTCTCCCGCCCGGTCATCGCGGCCCTGCGCCCGGCGCTGCGCAAGGCGTTCGGCGTCGCCGGCAAGCTGGCCGCGCAGAACGCGGTGCGCAACCCGCGCCGTACAGCCGTCACCGCGGCCTCGCTGGCCATCGGCCTGACCCTGGTCACCGCCCTGTCGGTGCTGGGCGTGACCATGGGCAAGGCCGTGGACCGGATGACCACGGACAAGCTCAAGGCCGACTACAAGGTCTCCCTGTCCGGCGGCTTCGGCGGCCTCGACCAGAGCGTCATCGGCGCGCTGTCGAAGGCGCCGGGCGTCAAGGCGGTCTCCCCGCAGCAGGCCGGCTCGCTGCGCTTCGGCGGCGGCAAGGAGTTCAGCTCCGCCTCCGGCGTCGAGCCGGCCGCGATCGGATCGCTGCTCAACATCGAGGTCGTCGCCGGTTCGCTGGACAGCCTCGGCAAGGGCCAGGTGGCGGTCGCCGACACCACGGCGAAGTCGCGGGGGCTCAAGGTCGGTTCGGTCCTCAAGACCGCCTTCGACGACGACAAGAAGGCCGATCTGGTGGTCGGCGCCGTCTACAAGGAGATGGACGGCATGCTCTCCCCCTACGTGCTCGACTACAAGATCCTCTCCGCGCACGAGGAGAAGCCGTACCTGCCCGAGGTCTTCGTCAAGATGGACGGCGGTCCCTCCGCCAAGGCCCAGCAGACCCTGGTCGACGCCCTCGGCAAGAACCCGGCCATGAACATCGCCACCCAGCAGGACATGCGCAACGAACTGGGCGGCGCCATCAACACCGCGCTGAACATCATGTACGGCCTGCTGGGCATGGCGCTGATCATCTCGGTCCTCGGCGTCGTCAACACCCTGGCCATGTCCGTCTACGAGCGGACGCAGGAGATCGGCATGCTCCGCGCCATCGGCCTGGACCGCGGCCGGGTCAAGAACATGATCCGCCTGGAGGCCATCGTGATCTCGCTGTTCGGCGCGGTCATCGGTGTCGCCCTCGGCACGTTCATCGCCTGGGCCGTCGGCCAGACCATCAAGGACGGGGTGCCGCACTACGCGCTGGTCGTCCCGTTCGGCCGGATCGCGGTCTTCATGCTGCTGGCCGGTGTGGTCGGCGCCCTGGCGGCCATGTGGCCGGCCCGCAGCGCGGCCCGGCTCAACATGCTGACCGCCATCAAGACCGAGTAGCCGCGGGCACCCGTACGGGAAGGGCCCCGCGACCGGAGTTCCGGTCGCGGGGCCCTTCCCGTATCCCGTACGCGGTCGTGCCGTACGGGTCTACGGGGCCTGCGGCGCGCCCCACTCGCGGGCCCGCAGCGGCATCCCGGAAACCCCGCCGTTCCCCGGGCGGACCACCAGGACCTGGTTGACGCCGAGCCGGTTGTGTTCGAAGCCGAGCGCGGACGCCGCCATGTAGAGCAGCCACACCCGGGCCCGGCCGGGCGAGGTCAGCCGGACGGCCTCGTCCCAGTGCCGCTCCAGCCGGCCCACCCAGGCCCGCAGCGTCAGCGCGTAGTGCTCGCGCAGCGCCTCCACGTCGCGGACCTCGAAGCCGGCCCGCTCCAGCTCGCCGACGGTGGTGCCGATCGGGGAGAGTTCCCCGTCGGGGAAGACGTAGGCGTCGATGAACTCGTCGACCCGGTACGCCTCTTCGTCCGGCTCCGGCGGGCGGCCGATCTGGTGGTTCAGCAACCGGCCGCCCGGGCGCAGCAGCGCGTGCAGGGTGTGGGCGTATTCGCGGTAGCGGGCGGCGCCGACGTGTTCGGCCATGCCGATCGAGGAAATGGCGTCGAACGGGCCGTCCTTGACGTCCCGGTAGTCCTGGACGCGGATGTCGATCCGGTCGGCCAGGCCCTCTTCGGCGGCCCGCTTGCGGGCGTAGACGGCCTGCTCCTGGGAGAGGGTGATACCGGTGACCTGGACGCCGTACTCGCGGGCCGCGTGCAGGGCCATGGAGCCCCAGCCGCAGCCCACGTCGAGCAGGCGCTGCCCGGGCGCCAGGTCGAGCTTGCGGCAGACCAGGTCGAGCTTGTCCCGCTGGGCGTCCTCCAGAGTGCCGCCGGGGCTCCAGTAGGCGCAGGAGTACACCATCGAGGGGCCCAACACGTGCTCGTAGAACGCGTTGCCGACGTCGTAGTGGTGGCTGATCGCCTGGCGGTCGCGGCCCTTGCTGTGGACGGCGCCACCGCGCCGGACGGCCTCCTCCGGGGGCGGCGCGGGCGCCGGCCAGGGCCGGGCCAGGGCGATGAGGTCGCGTACGGCGGCCCGCGCCTCGGGGTCGCGCAGCAACGCGGCCGTTCCGGCGACGCCGGAGGAGGGGGCGGGCAGGTGCGGGCGCAGCGCGGCGAGTTTGGCCAGTCCCGTCGGTGCCGGCTTCGGGTCCGGGGCGGGGGCGGGCCCGCGTTCCCAGAGCAGTCCGGCCACCCGGTCGAGCAGCTCGAACAGGTCGCCCTCGACGGTCAGGTCACCGGCCACCCAGGCCCGGGCCAGTCCCAGCTCGCCCGGCTTCCACAGCATGCGGCGCAGCGCCCGGCGGTGGTTGAGGACCAGGGTCGGCCCGGTGGACGGGCCGGCCTCGCTGCCGTCCCAGGCACGTATGCGCACGGGCACGGGGGCGCCCAGCAGGGTTTCGGCGAGAGCGGCCAGCCGCGGCGCGGCGTCGGTCATGGCAGGCACCTCCATAAGTTCCGACCGGACGGCCTACCCATTTCCGCCAAGGGTTAGGCCCTGTCCGGACGATCTTCGCGGAGGCGGCTCAAGGAACACCCCAGGACGGCACGAGGACCCCGTGCGAACGCTCACCGGCGTGCCGGGAAGCACGGCAGGGACGGCAGGGACGGGGAGGGGGCGGCACGGTGTCGGAAGGGCCGCGAAGGGGGCACGAGGGGCCGGGACAGGGCGGGTGGGGCACGGGGGAACGCCGAAGGGGCCGCCCGCACCACGGATGGCGGACGGCCCCTTCGGGGACGTGCTGGTCGAACTCAGGCGTGCCGCGGCTCGCGCCGCGTCAGGAAGCCTTCGCCTTCTGGGCCGGGGCCTGGGCGGCCGGGGTCGGCGCCGGCTTGGCGGCTTCGTAGAACTCCTCGCGCGGCGACTCCAGCGCACCGAGGGAGACGACCTCGCGCTTGAGGAACATGCCGAGGGTCCAGTCGGCGAAGACGCGGATCTTCCGGTTCCAGGTCGGCATGGCCATGCCGTGGTAGCCACGGTGCATGTACCAGGCGAGCCGGCCCTTGAGCTTGATCTTCATCTTGCCCATGACGATCATCGCGACGCCCTTGTGGAGGCCGAGACCCGCCACCGCACCCTTGTTGGAGTGCGCGTACTCGTGCTGCGGGAAGCCCCGCATGCCCGAGATGACGTTGTCACCGAGGACCTTGGCCTGGCGCAGCGCGTGCTGGGCGTTCGGCGGGCACCAGGCGTTCTCGACGCCGGCCTTGCGGGCGGCGACGTCGGGGACCTGGGCGTTGTCGCCCGCGGCCCAGATGTAGTCGGTGCCCGTGACCTGGAGGGTCGGGGAGGCGTCGACGTGACCGCGCGGGCCCAGCGGGAGGCCGTAGCGGGCCAGGACCGGGTTCGGCTTGACGCCGGCGGTCCAGACGATGGTGTTGGAGTCGACCTCGAGGCCGTTCTTCAGCACCACGTGGCCGTCCACGCAGGAGTCCATGGAGGTGTTGAGGTAGATCTCGATCCCGCGGGACTCCAGGTGCTCCTTGCCCCAAGTGCCGAGCTTGGGCCCGACCTCGGGAAGGATCTTGTCGGCCGCGTCGACCAGGATGAAGCGCATGTCCTCGCGCTTGATGCTGGAGTAGTACTTGGCCGCGTCGCGGGCCATGTCCTCGACTTCACCGATGGTCTCCGCGCCGGCGAAGCCGCCGCCGACGAAGACGAAGGTGAGGGCCTTGCGGCGGACGTTCTCGTCCGTCGTGGACTCGGCCTTGTCGAGCTGCTCGAGTACGTGGTTGCGCAGGCCGATGCCCTCTTCGACGCCCTTCATACCGATGCCCTGTTCGGCGAGGCCGGGGATCGGGAAGGTGCGGGAGACGGCGCCGAGCGCGATCACCAGGTAGTCGAAGGGCAGCTCGTACGCCTCACCGACGAGCGGCGTGACGACGGCGACCTTGCGGTCCTGGTCGATGCTGGTGACCCGGCCGGTGAGAACCTCTGCCTTGGGCAGCACGCGTCGCAGCGGGACGACGACGTGCCGAGGCGAGATGCTGCCTGCGGCCACTTCGGGGAGGAAGGGCTGGTAGGTCATGTACGAGCGCGGGTCGACGACCGTGACGGTCGCCTCGCCGTAGCGCATCTTCTTCATGATGCGCTTGGCCGCGTACAGACCTACGTACCCACCTCCTACAACGAGGATCCTGGGACGCTCCGTGGTGCTCATGGAACGAGTATCCAGCACCCCCAGGAGTGACGCTCGTGAGCCCCTTCACAAGGTGCTCGGCACCCTCTGCTACACTGCGCCGCCCACGTGACCCAGATCATGGCGCCGAACGGGAACCACCGTGTAACGGGAGTCGTTGTTCACCCGTCCTGAACTGGCCTCCTAGGCCGAAAACGGAGTAGACCACCGGTTTCGTGGATACCTACCGGCGACCTCCGTCCGGCTCCGACAATCGCACGAACGCTCGCACAAAAAGGGCCCGCGGGGACCGCGAGCGCCCCGAAGGGCCCTCCGCTTCACCCTGCGGGCCTTTTTTCCTTGTGAAGAACTTCACGAAGCTCGTGCATTCGAAGGCTCTTCCGTCTCTCGAACAGGCCCCCACAAGGTCCCGTCCACGCCCGCTCCAGGCCCGAACGACCCGCGAACCAGGCCGACTCAGCCCGGCCCGGGCCGGCCCGGAGCCACTCAGGCCACGGACCAGGCGATGCCGTCGAGGATGTCGTGCTCCGAGACGACGACCTCCGCGGCGCCGACGCGTTCCATGATCGCGAGCAGGACGAGGGCGCCCGCGCCGATCACGTCGACCCGGCCCGGGTGCATGACCGGGATGGCCTCCCGCTCGGCGTGGGTGGAGGTCAACATCCGCTCGGTGATCTCGCGGACCTGCTCGTACGGGATCCGGGAGTGGTGGATCGCCGACGAGTCGTACTCCGCCAGGCCAAGCGCGACGGCGGCGACGGTGGTCACCGAGCCCGCGAGGCCCACCAGGGTGCTGGCGCGTCCCAGCGGCACCGTCTCGGCGGCCAGGTCCAGGGCCGCCTCGATGTCGGCCCGTATGGCGGCGACCTGCGCCGCGCTCGGCGGGTCGCTGACGACCCCGTCCGCCACCAGGTGGCGCTCGGTCATCCGGACGCAGCCCACGTCCACCGAGCGCGCCGCCTCGACGTGCTCCGAGCCGACGACGAACTCGGTGGAGCCGCCGCCGATGTCCACGACCAGGAACGGCCGGTCCAGGTCGGTGCGGCCCGTGAGCTCCTTGGTGGCTCCGGTGAAGGAGAACTCCGCCTCCTGGTCGCCGGTGATCACCTCGGGCTCCACGCCCAGGATGTTCAGCACCCCCCGGACGAAGTCCTCGCGGTTCTCGGCGTCCCGCGAGGCCGAGGTGGCCACGAACCGCACCCGCTCGGCGCCCAGCTCCTTGATCACGGCGGCGTACTCGCGGCAGGCCGCGAAGGTGCGCTCCAGCGCCTCCGGCGCCAGCCGGCCCGTCTTGTCGACGCCCTGGCCGAGCCGGACGATGGTCATCCGGCGGTCCAGTTCCACGAACCCACCCGTCGTGGGGTCACAGTCCGCGACCAGCAGGCGGATGGAGTTCGTACCGCAGTCGATGCCCGCCACCCGGGTCACCGCGACGACTCCTTCTCACCCGTGCACGGCGTGACGCAGGGCCCCTTGGCCCACCACTCCGGCAGCATCGCCAACGCCTCGTCGCCGAAGGGGTTCACCCCGGGACCGGCCGCGAGCGAGTGGCCGACCAGGACGTGCAGGCACTTCACCCGGTCCGGCATGCCACCGGCGCTCGGGAAGCCCTGGAGCACCTCGATGGCGTCGCGGCGGGTGATGTAGTCCTCGTGCGCGGCCCGGTAGGCCGCGGCCAGCTCCGGGTCCTCGGCGAGTCGGGCCTGCATCTCCTTCATCACGCCGTTGGCCTCCAGCGTGCCGATCGCTCCGGCGGCGCGCGGGCAGGTCAGGTAGTACAGCGTCGGGAAGGGGGTGCCGTCGGGGAGCCGGGGCGCGGTCTCCACGACGTCCGGCTGCCCGCAGGGGCAGCGGTGGGCGATGGCGCGCAGGCCGCGCGGCGGGCGGCCGAGCTGCTGCTCGAACGCCTCGATGTCCGCGGCGGTCGGCTCGGTGCGGTCGGTCTGGGGCGGGGGCGTCTGCATGCCTGGAGTGCGTCTCTTCGTTTCGTAAGGGTGGTCTGGGTCAGTCGCCGGGCCGGTCGGCCTTGTCGACACCGTCCCAGACGTTCGAGTACCAGGGCCGGTCGGAACCGGCCTGCCCGGTGCGGCGGTGCTCGGCGGCCTCGGCACCGGGGTCGTTCATGATGTAGCCGATCTCGCCGGGGCGCAGGAAGTGCAGGTGCTTGCGCGCCTGCTGCTCGGCGTAGGCCGGGTCCTGCCAGCGGGCCTTCTCGTCACGCAACTGTTCGAGGCGCTTGCGCGCGCCGTCGGCGGCCCGCTGCTGGTCCGCGATCTCCGAACGCTGGGACACGTACTGCCGCATCGGGTACGCGAGGGCGACGACCAGCGTACAGAGGACGAGCACCAGCAGCGCCGCCCGGCCGGTGAGCCGGCTGCGGCGGACCTGGCGGCGCGACTGCGAGCGGTAGACGTGGGCGGCGGTCCGCTCACCGAGCTGCTTGAGCCTGGTCGCGGTCGAGAAGGTGGAGAACCGATCCCGGTTCCCGGCCATGGTCCCGCCTCCCCTTCGCACGCGGTACGCAATACGTCCCCGCACACGGTACGGGACCGAGTGCGGGGACGTACGGAGGCCGGCGCTGCGAGGCGCTCATTGACCCTGGTGCCTACTGGTCCGCGAAGCGCGGTGCCTACTGGTCCGCGAAGCGCGGTGCCTACTGGTCCGCGAAGCGGAACCGGGGGAAGGCGGAACGGCCCGCGTACACGGCGGCGTCGTCGAGGATCTCCTCGATGCGCAGCAGCTGGTTGTACTTGGCGACGCGGTCCGAGCGGGCCGGGGCGCCGGTCTTGATCTGGCCGCAGTTCACGGCGACGGCGAGGTCGGCGATGGTGACGTCCTCGGTCTCGCCGGAGCGGTGCGACATCATGCACTTGAAGCCGTTGCGCTGGGCCATCTCGACGGCGTCCAGGGTCTCGGTCAGCGAACCGATCTGGTTGACCTTGACGAGCAGGGCGTTCGCGGAGCCCTCCTCGATGCCGCGCGCCAGGCGCTCCGGGTTGGTGACGAAGAGGTCGTCGCCGACGATCTGGACCTTGGCGCCCAGGCGGTCGGTGATGGTCTTCCAGCCGGCCCAGTCGTCCTCGTACAGCGGGTCCTCGATGGAGACCAGCGGATACGCCTCGACGAGCTCGGCGTAGTAGTCGGTCATCTCGGCGGCGGAGCGGGACTGGCCCTCGAACTCGTACTTGCCGTCCTTGTAGAACTCGGACGCCGCGACGTCGAGCGCGAGCGCGATGTCCTTGCCCGGGGTGTAACCGGCCTGCTTGATGGCCTCGATGATGAGGTCGAGCGCGGCGCGGTTGGACTCCAGGTTCGGGGCGAAGCCGCCCTCGTCGCCCAGACCGGTGGAGAGGCCCTTGGTGTGCAGGACCTTCTTGAGGGTGTGGTAGACCTCCGCGCCCCAGCGCAGCGCCTCGGAGAAGGACTCCGCGCCGATCGGGGCGATCATGAACTCCTGGATGTCGACGTTGGAGTCGGCGTGCGACCCACCGTTGAGGATGTTCATCATCGGGACGGGCAGCAGGTGCGCGTTCGGGCCGCCGAGGTAGCGGAAGAGCGGCAGGTCCGATGCCTCGGACGCGGCGTGCGCGACGGCGAGGGAGACGCCGAGGATGGCGTTGGCGCCGAGCGAGGCCTTGTTGTCGGTGGCGTCCAGGTCGAACATGGCCTGGTCGATCAGCCGCTGCTCGGTGGCGTCGTAGCCGACGAGCTCCGGGCCGATCTGCTCGATGACGGCGAGGACGGCCTTCTCGACACCCTTGCCCATGTAACGGTTGGGGTCACCGTCACGGAGCTCGATGGCCTCGAATGCGCCGGTGGAGGCGCCGGACGGGACTGCAGCACGGCCGGTGCTGCCATCGTCGAGGCCCACCTCGACCTCGACCGTGGGGTTGCCTCGGGAGTCCAGGATTTCCCGGGCTACGACGACGTCGATGGACGGCACGAGCATCTCCTTCTGGGATGTGACGCTGGGTGTGCGGTGGCAGGGGGCCGTGGGACGGCCCTGCCGACTAGAGCCTAACCGGCTCCGGGCACTGGACCGGCCGACCGCCCGGGTCCTGGGACGAAAAAGCGGCCGTACGCCCGCTTTACCGGACAAAGAGACCGCCCGTGGACCGCCTCCCGGCCGTTATCCGGCCATGATCCGGCCCCATCCGGCCGCGGACGCGCCACCGCCCGGCGCGTGGAGGGGTACGCGCCGGGCGGTGGTCGGATTCGGTGTTATCCGATGTTTCAGCTCAGCTTCAGCTTCTGACCCGGGAAGATCAGGTCGGCGTCGGGGACGATGTCCTTGTTCAGCTCGAACAGCTTCTCCCAGCCGCCCTTGACGCCGTTCGCCTCGGCGATGGTGCCCAGGGTGTCGCCCTCCTTGACCTCGTACGAGCCGTTGCCCGTCTTCGGGGCCTCGGTCTTCGGGGCGGCCTTGGGGGCGGCCTCGGAGCGCTCGGAGCGGGTGACCGGGGCCTCGGGCCGCTTGGTCTCCTTCTTCGGCGCCGGGGCGGCCTTGGTCTCGACCTTCGGCTTGGAGGGCTTGGGGGTCTCGGCAGAGCCGCCGCCGCTGTACGAGGAGTTCGACAGGCCCACGCCACAGGACGGCCACGCGCCCTTGCCCTGGCCCTTGAGGACCTTCTCGGCGATGGCTATCTGCTGGGCCTTGGACGCCTGGTTGGCCTGCGCGGCGTACGCCGTGCCGCCGTAGGCGGCCCAGGTGGAGGACGTGAACTGCAGGCCGCCGTAGAAGCCGTTGCCGGTGTTGATGGCCCAGTTGCCGCCGGATTCGCACGCCGCGACGCGGTCCCACTCGGCGCCGGTGGCGGCGCTGGCGGAGCCGGCCGCCATGAGGGGCGCGGCGACGGCGACACCGGTGACACCGGCGAGCGTGACGATACGGGTGGTCCGCTCAATGGCCGTGGCGCGGCGGTGCTTGCCCTTGCCGGAAAGCAGCATGGAGTTTCTCCTCACCGACGCCTACGAGGTGAGCTGTCGGGTTCGGGCGAGTGAGTTGCCCGGCCGCGCGACCAGCGCGCGGCTTAACCCCTAGCCGGTGTGACCGTCTCTCAACGGCCGCTCCCGGCGCTTACCTTGGTTCCCCCGCTCCTGCCTTCGGCGCTTGACGCGACGACTGTTCTCTCCGTCCGCCGGCAGGATTCGGCGATGCGGTCGAAGAGGCCCGCGGTGGCGAGCGATTCAGAAGGTAGACAGGTCTCTCCCCGATGTTCAACGAGGGACATCGGGGAGAAATCGACCTGCTTGCGTTCCGCTTAGGGGCGTTTTCGCAGGTGAGGACGGGGTTTGTGGGAGCTTCGGTACCTGACACGCCAGTTGACCTGAAGAGACGCATGTCTCACTTGCGGATAACGGGCATTCAGCTCTTTACGCCTGCCCGAAGTGCCCGTTATTTCTTGGTTAGATCCAGATTCTGACCGGGCTTGATGAGGTCGGCGTCCTTGCCGATGACCTGCTCGTTGGCCGCGTAGAGCGCGTTCCAGCCCCCCTTGAGCCCCTGGGCGTCCGCGATGGCGGTCAGGCTGTCGCCCGCCTTCACCGTGTACGTGGGGTCCGACGCGGCGTCAGGGGCCGCGGGCGTCTCGACCGCCGCCGGGCCGCGGTGCTTGCCGCCGCCCTCCGCGGCGGAGTCGGTGGTGGGCGCGTTCGACGTGGCGGACGGGGTCCCGGTGGTCGGGTCGGCCGGCGTGGAGGACGCTGCGGACGGGGACGGCGTGACCGGGGTCGTCGGGATTCCCGAGACGGCGCCGGGGCCGGTCGGGGTGGTCGGGTTGGTCGGCGCCGTGCCGGTCTGGTCGCCGGGCTGGGTCGGCGTCGTCGGCAGGTCCGGATCGGGCATGACGGGCAGTCCGCTGTTGGGGGCGAGCGGCGCGATGGGCAGCGTGAACGGCGCCGTGGCGGACGGGCTCGGGTTGCCGGCGGCCGGGGCGGCCGGGGTGGGCGCGCCGAAGTCGGTGGCGGGGTCGCCCGCGCCGGTGCCCGGCACCGCGTCGGGGCGGGAGGGGCTGGGGGCGACCTGCCGCGGGGTTCCCAGTGCGCCGGGGTCCACATTCGCGGCGGGGCCGTCCTTCACCAGCCCGGACGACGCCGCGCACAGCGGCCACGCCTGGGGGCCCTGGGACGCCAGCACCCGCTCGCCGACGGCTATCTGCTGAGACCGGCTGGCGAGGTCGGGGCGCGCCGCGAATTCCTGGCCGCCGGCGCTGTTCCACTGGTCCTGGGTGAACTGCAGTCCGCCGTAGGCCCCGCTGCCGAAGTCTGCGCTCCAGGTACCGCCGCTCTCGCATTCGGCGACGCTGTCCCACGTGGACGTGTCGGCGGCCGAGGCGTTGGTGGCCGCGAGCAGCGGCAGCGCCAGCGCGGAGCCCGTGACTCCGGCGGTGACGACGAGGGCGGGTACCTGGCGGGGGCGTCTGTGGCGGCCGTTCCCGGAACGCATGTAGTGCACCTTTCGCATAACGGCGGGGTAACGGCAGAACCTAGCCCCCTTCGAACGCATGTCACAAGTTCGGTCGGTAACTGACTGCGGGTCAGGGGGTGTCCCGTTACGCCCTCATGTGTTTCGGGGTGTGAAGCGGACCGGAAGGGTGCGCAGGCCACGCATGATGAGTCCGCCCCGCCACCGCAGGTCCGAAGGTGGAACGGCCAGTTCCAGATCAGGCAGACGCATCAGCAAACTCGCGAGCGCGGTCTGACCTTCGAGCCGGGCGAGCGGCGCGCCGAGGCAGTAATGGATGCCGTGGCCGTACCCGAGGTGCTGATTGTCACTTCGGGAGAGGTCCAGGGTGTCCGGTTCCGCGAACCGCTCGGGATCCCGGTCGGCCGCCGCGAGGACCACCAGGACCGGGTCCCCGGCGGCGATGTCCTGCCCGCCGAGGACGAAGGGCTCGGTTGCGAAGCGCCAGGTCGCCAGCTCAACCGGGCCGTCGTAGCGCAGGAGTTCCTCGACGCCGGTGGCGAGCAGGGCGTTCTCCCCGGCGGCCAGCGACGCCTGGAGGCGCGCGCGCTGGTCGGGGTTCGCGAACAGGGCGTGCAGCCCGTTGCCGATCAGGTTGACCGTCGTCTCGAAACCGGCGAAAAGCAGGATGAAAGCCATGGCGGTGGCCTCGGCCTCCGTCAGGTGGTCGCCGTGGTCACTGGCCCGGATCAGGTCCGAGATGAGGTCATCGCCCAGATCATCCCTTTTACGATGGATGAGTTCACCGAGGTACGCCCGCATCTGCTTGACCGCGCGGGCGACACCGCCGCGCGGCCCACCGCCGTGCCGGATCATCATCCCGGCCCAGTCCCGGAAGTCGTCCTGGTCTTCGCGCGGTACGCCGAGCATCTCGCAGATGGCGTAGATGGGGAGGGGGAACGCGAACTCGTGGATGAGGTCCGCCTCACCCCTGCTCTCGAACCGCTCGATGAGCTGGTCGGTCAGCTCCTGCACCCGCGGGGTGAACGCGGCCACCCTGCGCGGGGTGAACGCCTTCGACACCAGCCGCCGCAACCGGGTGTGGTCCGGCGGGTCGATGTTCAGCAGGTGCGTCATCAGCTCGGCCTTGCGCTCGCCCGGGATGCCGGTCTTCCCCTTGGCGTGCGCCGGTTCCGCGTGGTGCGCCGGGTTCTTGCTGAGCCGCTGGTCGGCCAGGGCCTGGCGGGCGTCGGCGTACCGGGTCACCAGCCATGCCTCGACCCCGCTGGGCAGCTTGGTCCGGTGCACCGGCGCGTGCTCGCGGAGCCAGGCGTACGCCGGGTACGGGTCGGTGGCGAACTCCCAGTCGAACAGGGTGGGGCCCTGGAGGGAGACGGGGTCTTCGGGGGCTGCGGGAGTCGGCTCGTGCACCCGTCGACCGTATCCCGGCCGCCGACCCGCATCCGCTATGGGCGGTTCGTCGGGGGCTGGCCGTAGATACGCCTTCGCTTGACCCGGCCGCGTTCGCCGTTCCTACTTCGGTGCTGTGGACGTGAGGATCTTGAAGAGCAGCTTCGCCGTGGTGGAGAGACGCGCCGAACACGCGGCCAGGTTCTTCTACTCCCACCTCTTCTGGCACCACCCCGAGATCCGTACGCTCTTCCCCGCCTCCAGGGAGGAGATGGAGCGACAGCGGGACCGGCTGTTCGCCGCCCTCACCCATGTCGTCGCGCACCTGGAGAGCGAGTCGCTCCTCCCCTATCTACGCGACCTCGGACGCGACCACCGCAAGTTCCTCGCCGGCCCCGAAGAGTACGAGGCCGTCGGCGCCAGCCTGCTCGCCGCGCTCGCCGAGGCCGCCGGCGAGGCGTGGACCCCGGCCGTGGCGCGGGCCTGGGCGGAGGCGTACCGGGTGATCGCCGGGGTGATGGGCGCCGCGGCCGCGCAGAGCGAGGACCCGCCGTGGTGGGACGCCGAGATCGTGCGCCACCTGCGGTACGGGCGGGACCTCGCCGTGCTGACCCTGCGCCCGCACGCCCCGCTGGGCTACCGGCCGGGCCAGTACGTGAGCGTGAGCAGCGACCGCGTCCCGGCCTGCTGGCGCACGTACTCCCTGGGCAACGCGCCCCGCCCCGACGGGACGGTGGACCTGCACGTCAGCCGGATCGAGGGGGGCCGGCTCAGCACCGTCCTGGTCGACGGGACGGACCCGGGCGAGTCGCTGCGCCTCGGTGCGCCCGGCGGCGCCCTGACGCTGCGCCGGGAGGGTCGCCCCGTCAGTCTCATCGCCGCCGGCACCGGCTGGGCCCCGGTCCGCGCCCTGCTGGAGGAACTGGCACAGCACCCGCCCGATCAGGACGTCCGGCTCTTCGTGGTCGCGCGGGACGCCGCGCACCTCTACGACCGCCCGTTCATCGAGGCGTACGCCGACGCCTTCGAGTGGCTCGCCGTCACCTACATCACCCCGGCGCCGGGGCAGCACCGCAACGAGGCGACCGACCGGCTGGGAACCGCCCTCGGCCATCGCGGGCTGTGGTGGGAGCAGGACGTCTACCTCAGCGGGCCGGCGCCGTTCATCGCGGAGACCGCCCGCCTGCTGGAGCAGCTCGGCGCGCACCCCGGGCACGTCTTCCACGACGCCGTGCCCGCGGTGGAATCCGGCGGCGGCCACGGCCCGAACGGGCGACCGCTCGGCTTCGGCGAATGGTTCCTCAGCCGCCCGTCACCGCACTGGATCAACCCCGCGGCCCGCGCGCCCCGACAACCGTGACCCCTGACGGGACCGCTCTCCCCTATTCCCCTCCTCCGCTGCTCCCCTCCCCTTCTACTGCTTCTCCTGCGCGACGCCCTCCGCCGCGCGGATCGCCGCCCGGTAGGCGCGGGCCGCCGCGCGCAGCGCCGTCTCGGGGTCGATGCCCTGCGCCTCGGCACGCGCCGCCAGTTCGAGGAGTTCGTAGCCGATGCCCTCGCCGCGGGGCAGTTCCACGGGGAGCGCGGCCGCCCGGACGCGGCCCGCGAGCTTGGCCGCGAGCGCGAGACCGGGCTGGCCCAGCGGAATGCCGTCGGTGACCGACTCCCGCTGCTTCTCCACCGCCTTGGTGCGCTGCCAGTGCGCGCTGACGTCCTCGGGGGTCTCGGCCGTCTCGTCGCCGAAGACGTGCGGGTGCCGCCGGATCAGCTTCTCGACCAGGTCCCCGGCCACGTCGTCGATCGAGAACGGCTCGTCGCCGTCCTCCGGGCGGCCTTCCTGAGCGATCCGCGCGTGGAAGACGACCTGGAGCAGCACGTCGCCCAGCTCCTCGCGCAGTTCCTCCCGGTCGCCCGTCTCGATCGCCTCGACCAGCTCGTACGCCTCCTCTATCGCGTACTTCACCAACCCCTCGTGCGTCTGGCGCGAGGTCCAGGGGCATTCGCGGCGCACCCGGTCCATCACCTGGATCAGGTCGAGCAGGCGGGCGCCGGGCAGGTCGTAGGACCCGGGCAGCAGCTCCAGGTCGGGCATGGCGACGCGGCCGGAGCCGGCCAGGCGGGCCAGTCCGTCGGTGAGCCGCCGGTCGCCCTCGCCGGTCGGCAGGACCACGACGGTACGGCCACCGGCGCACGCCTCGACGAGGGCGTGGGCGTCGGGGCTCTCGTACGCCACCTCCACGCCCGCCTCCCGCAGGTACGGCACCTGCGGATGGCCGGGGTCGGCGCACAGCACCCGGTCGGCGGCCTTCAGGGTCTGCCAGGCCGACCAGGACAGCAGGCCGGGGGCGACCCGGTGGCTGGTGGTCAGCAGGACGATGCGGCCGGTGGGCTCGGAGGGCGGCGCGTGCTCAGTCACCCTCCGAACCTACCTCCGCGCGTCCGGCCGGGGCCCCGGCGGGGGCGGCCCCGCGCACGGCGCCTCCGACGGGACCTGGCCGTGTACGGCTCAGGCTCCGGCGGGGGCCTGCTCGGACCGGGTCCGCTGACTGATCCACGGGGTGGTCTCGTCGCCCAGCAGGATCTGCCGCGCGTCCCAGCGGCCGTAGCGCGGGTTCACCTGGACGTGCAGGGCGTTCGCGGCGGCGGAGAGCTTCTCCAGCGCCTTGTCCTGGTTGCCGTAGTGCTCGAACAGCTTGTCGCGCAGCAGCTTGAAGCGGGTGTCCGCGTCCATCTGGTCCGGCGCGAGCTGCGCCTGCTGGAGGGCCGCCGTCTCCAGTGCCGCCGGGGTGCCGGCCTGTTGGAGCTGGGCCTTGCGGACGTCCTCGACCTCCCGCGTCGTCACGGTGACGCCGGCGTCCTTCGCGGCGCGCTCGAGGACGGCGGTCTGGATCATCCGGTTCAGCTTGGAGCGGTCAAGGCGCGGGGTCGCCTCGATCAGTTGGGCGCCCTGCTCGGAACGGTTCTGCGCGCTGCGGACCTCGTTCACCTGGGCCTGGAGCGATGCGGTGGTGATCCGCTCGCCGCCGACGACGGCCGCCGTGCCCGGATGGGTCTGGCCGGAGCAGGCGGACAGCAGGGGAGCCGCCGCGAGCAGGGCGGCGGAGACGGAGAGCGCTGTGCGACGGTGCAAAGGAGCCTCCAGGGCCGGGAGATTGTGCGGCAATGCACAAGAAGGCCGTGCGGTGATCGATGGTATGCAGTCGGGGGGTTCCGAGCCACCGGTTCGACCAACGATTACCGGGGTGTCGGGGTGCGGCGGGTGCGGTAGCCGGGGGGGTCAGCGGACCTGGCCGAGCCACTGGAGGGTGCGGCGGATCTCCGAGGGGAGCGGGTGGTTCGGTCCGTGCAGGCGGTCCGCGTCGAAGAGGAGGCGGATCAGGGTGTCGTGGGCCGCCGGCCGGTCGCCCATGGCCAGCAGCAGGTGCGCTATCCGGCGCCTCACCTCCAGCGGCAGGCCCGGGTCCGGGTTGGCGTAGTGGTTCTCGAACAGCGGGAGCAGGGAGCGGTACTCGGCGAGGGCCGCCGCGGGTTCCCCGAGCTGTTCGAGGCACTGCGCGGCGTCGTAGCGGAACCGCAGCGACTGGGCGTCCCCGGCGGGGAACTCCTCGGCGAGCCGGCGCAGTTCGGGCAGGGCGCGGCGGTATTGGCCGTCGTCCATCAGCGTGGCCGCGTACTGCTTGCGCAGCGAGCGGACGACCGGCGAGTGCTCCCCGTGTTCGGCGGCGGCCGCCGGGAGGATGCCGCCGAGGATGTCCACGGCCTGGGTGAGCCGCCCCTCGTCCAGCAGCCGGCGGGCCTCGTCCACGGCTCCCGGGATGTCCGGGCGGGGCTCGGCCGGGGGTTGGGGGGCCTCGGGGGCGGCGGTGGCGCGGTCGGGCCAGGGCGCGTGGGGGCGCAGGAACGGCCGGGTCGGGTCGAGCGGCCCGGAGGGGGCACCGCCCTGGCGGGGCAGCAGCGGCGCGAGGGCCTCGTAGACCGCCTGGGCGGAGGCGGGCCGGTCCTGCGGGTCCTTGGCCAGCAGGTGCAGGAGTACGGCTTCCAGCGCGTGCGGGATCTCGGGGCGGGTGCGGCGCACCGGGGCCGGGGGCTCGTACAGGTGCCGGTGCAGGACGCCCAGCGCGCTCGACCCGGCGAAGGGGACGTTGCCGCTGAGGAGTTCGTATAGGAGCACGCCGAGCGCGTACAGGTCGGTGTGCGGGCCCACCGCGCCGCCCATGGCCTGCTCGGGGGCCATGTAGGCGGGGCTGCCGATGGGTGTGCCGGTGCTGGTGAGGCGGGTGGTGTCGGTGTCCATCACGGAGGCGACACCGAGGTCCAGCACCAGGACGGTGCCGTCGGGGCGGACCATCACGTTGCGGGGCTTCAGGTCGCGGTGGACGATCGGCACCGCGTGCACCGCCGACAGCACGGAGCACAGTTGCGCGGCCACCGCGACGGCCCACTGCCACGGGTACGGGCTGTGTTCCACGAGGTGGTCGGCCAGGTTGGAGCCGTCGACGTGGCCCATCACCAGGAAGAGTTCGTCACCGTCGTCGCCGGCGTCGTGCACGGTGACCAGGCCGGGGTGGTCGACCTGCGCCGTCACCCGGCATTCGCGCGCGAAGCGGCGGCGCAGCTCCTCGGCGACGGTGCCGGGGCCGGCGACCTTGTCGGGGCGCAGCAGCTTGACGGCGACGCGGCGGTCCAGGCGTCGGTCGTAGGCGGTCCACACCTGACCCATGCCGCCCTGGCCGAGGAGGGAGGCGAGCTGGTAGCGCTCGCCGATCAGCCGGTCGGTCACTGCTCGGGGTCCTGCACTGCGGTCGGGTTCGGGTCCTGGTAGGGGCCGCCGGGGCGCGGCGGGTGCGGGGTCTGCTTGCGCAGCAGTTCGCTGAGCTCGTCGAGTTCGGCGCGGACCTGCCCGAGGCGCGGCGGCGGGCTCGGCTGCGGCGGGACCTGCGGCGGCGGGGGCGTCGGCACCGGGGACGGGACCGGCGTGTGGACCGGGCTCTGGACGGGCGGGTAGCCGTAGGCCGGCGTGGTCTGTCCCGTGTTCGGGTAGGCCGGGTTGGGCGCCGGGTACCAGGGGGCGGCCGGCGCGAGGGCCCGGTTCTCGTGGTGGCGGATGTCGGCGACGAGGAAGTACACGCAGGTGGCGAAGCCGGTGAGGAGCGTGCCGCCGGCTCCGGCGTTGCCCTGCCAGCCGCTGGTGTCGGGGGTCGGGTCCATGCCGATCAGCACGACCCAGGCGACGGAGAGCACGCAACTGAGCGCGAGCAACGTCCAGTCGCGGGTGGCGCGGGTCACTATCGCGAGCCGCAACATCGTGCCCCATGCCAGGAACCCGCAGGTCAGGACCGGTAGCAGCGCGAACACCACGCGCAGGGCCACCACACCCTCGCTACCGGGCCGGTGGTGGTGCTGCGGCGGGATGCCGGGGGCGTGCATCGGTGCTCCTGACGGGCCGAGCGGAAGGGTTGCGGGTATGAGCGTATACAGCGTTTCCGGCCATGGTGAGGGGATGTGCCCAACCGTTGTACGGTCGCCGCACGATCCCCGGCGAAGCGGCCGGAACAGGGGGTTCCGGCCGCTTCGCGTCCGCTGTCACGCGTGTTACGAGCCGAGGATGGTGGTGAGGAATTCGCCCGTCCACCCGAGCAGTTCCCGCCCGACGAGCGGCTTCCCGCCGACCTTCGCGGTCTTGGGCCGCGGGATCAGCACCTGCGAGGTGGCGGGCTTGAGGACCGCCCCCGGGTAGAGCCGCCCCAGCCGCAGCTCCTGCGATTCGCGCAACTCCACGGGCCCGAACCTGATGTTGTTGCCCTGGAGGGTGATGTCGCCGACCCCGCAGGCCCGGGCCAACATCCGCAGCCCCGCCACCAGCAGCAGGTTCTCCACCGGTTCGGGCAGCTTGCCGTACCGGTCGGTCAGCTCCTCCCGCACGGCCTTGATGTCGGCCTCGGAGTTCGCCGCCGCGATGGACCGGTACGCCTGCAGGCGCAGCCGCTCGCCGGGCGCGTAGTCGTGCGGGACGTGCGCGTCGACCGGCAGCTCGATCTTCACCTCCAGCGGCGGCTCCTCCTCCACGGCGCCTTCGACGGCGGCCCGGTAGTCCGCCACGGCCTCGCCGACCATGCGGATATAGAGGTCGAAACCGACGCCGGCGATGTGGCCGGACTGCTCGCCGCCGAGCAGGTTGCCCGCGCCGCGGATCTCCAGGTCCTTCATCGCCACATACATGCCGGCGCCCATCTCCGTGTGCTGGGCGATCGTCGCGAGCCGCTCGTGCGCGGTCTCGGTCAGCGGCTTCTCCGGCGGGTACAGGAAGTACGCGTACCCCCGCTCCCGGCCGCGGCCGACGCGACCGCGCAGCTGGTGCAACTGCGAGAGGCCGAAGTTGTCGCCGCGCTCCACGATGAGGGTGTTGGCGTTGGAGATGTCGATGCCCGACTCGACGATCGTGGTGGAGACGAGCACGTCGAACTTCTTCTCCCAGAAGTCCACCACGACCTGCTCCAAGGCCTGTTCGGACATCTGGCCGTGCGCCGTCGCGATCCGCGCCTCGGGCACGATCTCACGCAGCTTGGCCGCGGCCCGGTCGATGGACTCGACCCGGTTGTGGATGTAGAAGCACTGGCCCTCGCGCAGCAGCTCGCGCCGGATGGCCGCGCCGATCTGCCTCTCCTCGTAGGGGCCGACGAACGTCAGCACCGGGTGGCGCTCCTCCGGCGGGGTGGTGATCGTCGACATCTCGCGAATGCCGGTCACCGCCATCTCCAGGGTGCGCGGGATCGGCGTCGCGGACATGGTCAGCACGTCCACGTTGGCGCGCAGCTTCTTCAGCTGCTCCTTGTGCTCGACACCGAAGCGCTGCTCCTCGTCGACGATGACCAGGCCGAGGTCCTTGAACTTCGTCTCCTGCGAGAACAGCCGGTGCGTGCCGATGACGATGTCGACCGAGCCCTCCCTGAGGCCCTCCAGGGTCGCCTTGGACTCGGTGTCGCTCTGGAACCGCGAGAGGGCCTTCACACTGACGGGGAACTGGCTGTAGCGCTCGGAGAAGGTGCCGAAGTGCTGCTGCACGAGCAAGGTGGTGGGGACGAGGACGGCGACCTGCTTGCCGTCCTGGACCGCCTTGAAGGCCGCGCGGACCGCGATCTCGGTCTTGCCGTAGCCGACGTCGCCGCAGATCAGACGGTCCATGGGGACGGACTTCTCCATGTCCTCCTTGACCTCGGCGATCGTGGTGAGCTGGTCGGGGGTCTCCACGTACGGGAAGGCGTCCTCCAGCTCCCGCTGCCAGGGCGTGTCCGGGCCGAAGGTGTGGCCGGGGGCCGCCATCCGCGCGCTGTAGAGCTTGATCAGGTCGGCGGCGATCTCCTTGACGGCCTTCTTCGCGCGCGCCTTGGTCTTCGTCCAGTCCGCGCCGCCGAGCCGGTGCAGGGTCGGGGCCTCGCCGCCGACGTACTTGGTGACCTGCTCCAGCTGGTCGGTGGGGATGTAGAGCCGGTCGCCGGGCTGGCCGCGCTTGGCGGCCGCGTACTCCACCAGGAGGTACTCGCGGGTGGCGCCCTGGACCGTGCGCTGCACCATCTCGATGTAGCGGCCCACGCCGTGCTGTTCGTGGACGATGTAGTCGCCGGTCTCCAGCGTGAGCGGGTCGATGGACTTGCGGCGCCGGGTCGGCATCCGGCCCAGGTCCTTGCTGGCGGTGCGCTGGCCCGTCAGGTCGGTCTCGGTCAGGACGGCGATCTTGCGGTCCGGATCGACGAAGCCCTGGTCGAGCGAGGCGCACGCCACGTGCACGATCGACGGTTCCAGGATGCGCAGCTCCGCCTCCAGGCGGGCCGCGATGCCCTCGCCACCGAGCACCTCGACGGTACGGGCGGCCGGGCCGTGGCCCTCGGTCAGGTAGACGGTGTGCCAGCCGTCGGCGATCCACGCCTTGGTGTCGGCGAGGGCGCGGGCGGTGTCGCCGCGGTACGCCTCGGGGGCGTGCATGCCCAGCTTGAGGGTGTCACCGCCCAGGTCGGTGTCGTCGGCGGCGAACGGGGACACCGACCACCACATCATGCCCAGCTCGCGCGCGTGGTCGCGGACGTCCGCGATGCCGCGCAGCGAGGCCGCGCCGACGTCGATGGGCGCCACGCCGCCGCCGGCGGTGGCCGCCCAGGACGCCATCAGGAACTCCTGCGAGGTCGCCACCAGGTCGGCGGCCCGCGTCCGGACCCGCTCGGGATCGCAGACCACCGCCATGGACCCGGCCGGCAGGACGTCGATCAGCAGTTCCATGTCGTCGACGAGGACGGGCGCGAGGGACTCCATGCCCTCGACGGCGATCCCCTCCGCGATCTTGTTCAGCAGTTCGCCGAGCTCGGGGTGTGCCTCGGCCAGCGCCGCCGCCCGCTCCCGCACCTCGTCGGTCAGCAGCAGCTCCCGGCACGGCGGCGCCCACAGCCCGTGCTCGGCGATCTCCAGGGACCGCTGGTCGGCGACCTTGAAGTATCGGATCTCCTCGACCTCGTCGCCCCAGAACTCCACGCGCAGCGGGTGCTCCTCGGTGGGCGGGAACACGTCGAGGATGCCGCCGCGCACCGCGAACTCGCCGCGCTTCTCCACCAGCTCGACCCGCGCGTACGCGGCGGCGGCCAGCGCCTCCGTGACGTGCCCCAGATCGACGCTCTCGCCTTGCCGCAGGCTCACCGGCACCAGCTCGCCCAGCCCCTTGACCTGCGGCTGGAGCACCGAGCGGATCGGCGCGACCACGACACTGACGGGACCCGCGGCCGGATCGTCCTTGCTGGGGTGGGTGAGCCGGCGCAGCACCGCCAGCCTGCGGCCCACGGTGTCGCTGCGCGGCGAGAGCCGCTCGTGCGGCAGCGTCTCCCAGGAGGGGTACTCCGCCACCTCGTCGGCGGGCAGGAAGGACCGCAGCGCGGCCGCCAGGTCCTCGGCCTCGCGCCCGGTGGCGGTCACCGCGAGCACGGTCCGCTCGGTGCGCCGGGCCAGCGCGGCGATCGCGAAGGGCCGCGCGGCGGGCGGGCCCACCAGGTCGACGTGCATCCGGTTGCCGTCCCCGGCCGCGGCGACCGCCTCGGCGAGCGCGGGGTCCCGGGTTACGGCGTCGAGCAGTCCGTGCAGGCTCATGAAGGGGGCTTTCCGTCCGGTGGAGGGGCAACGCGAAGGGCCCGACACGTGAACGGGCCGGGGGCTCCCAGCGTACGACGCGCCGCCGACAGCCGCGCGAGGGATTGCCGCCGCCGCACCCTCCCGCTCGTATCCCTGGCCCTCGGCTGCCGTCGCACCACCGTTCTACGATGTGCGGACGTACCGACCGAGCGTGCCGCGTCGCCCTGCCACAAGGGTTCACCCCCGACCGGCAGAGGGAGCACCACCGCGTGACGACTGACGCCATAGCCGGGCCCGCCCCCGTCGCCCGGGGCGCGGCGGGCCGGCGCTTCCACCACGCGGAGCCGTACGCACTGGCCGCCCTGCTGTTCGTCGCGTACGCCGTGCTCTCCCTCTCCCGGCACCGGCGGATGGAGGCCGCCTCCTGGGACCTGGGCATCTTCGAGCAGGCGGTCAGGGCGTACGCGCACCTCCAGGCACCCGTCGCCGACCTCAAGGGCCCCGGCGCCAACATCCTCGGCGACCACTTCAGCCCCGTCATCGCCGTGCTCGCGCCCCTCTACCGGCTCTTCCCCGGCCCCGCGACACTGCTCCTCGCCCAGGCCGCCCTGTTCGCCGTCTCCTGCGTGCCCGTCACACGCGCCGCGTCCCGCCTGCTCGGCCGCGCCCGGGGCCTGTCGCTCGGCGCCGCGTACGGGTTGGGCTGGGGCATCCAGCGGGCCGTCGACTTCGAGTTCCACGAGGTCTGCTTCGCCGTGCCGCTGCTCGCCTTCGCCCTGGAGGCGCTGCTCGCCCGGCGCCCGAGGGCCGCGCTGCTGTGGGGGTTGCCGCTGTTGCTCGTCAAGGAGGACCTCGGTCTCACCCTCGCCGTCCTGGCCCTGCTCGTCGCCCGGCAGGCCCGACGCACCGACCGGCGGGCCGCCCTGGCCGCCTTGGTGACCGCGGCGCTGGCCGTCGTGGCCGCCGCCCTGGTGTTCACCGTCGTGATACCGGCCTTCGGCAGCGGTTACGGCTACTGGGGGAAGGTCGGGCACGTCTCGCCGCTCGCCGGGCTCACCACCAAACTGGACACGCTCGCCTGGGTGCTCGTCCCCACCACCGGGCTGTTGGCGCTGCGCTCCCCGCTGCTGTTGCCGGTCCTGCCCACCCTGGGCTGGCGGTTCCTGTCCGGCGACGACCACTACTGGTCCACCGACTGGCACTACAGCGCCGTCCTCATGCCGATCGTCGCCCTGGCGCTGGTCGACGCCCTCGCCGCCTCCGGGCGTTCGACCCGGCCCTGGCTGCGCGCCTACGCCTTCCAGTTGCCCGGCGCCCTCCTCGCCGTCGCCCTCACCCTCAGCGTCACCACCCTCCCCCTCCAACGGCTGGGGGACGCGTCCACGTACACCACGCCCGCCCGCGTCACCGACGCCGACCGGCTCCTCGCCCGGATCCCGGACGGGGCGAGCGTGGAGGCCGACACCGCGCCCCTGTCCCGGCTGACCTCGCGCTGCCGGGTCTACTGGATCGGCTCCGCGCCGGGCGTGCTGCCGGCCTTCGTCGCCTTCGACACCTCCTCCGGCTGGGCCGGCGACGACCCGGTCGCCTACGCCCTGCGCCTGCATCCCGGCGCCCGGTTCGGGGTGCTCGGCGAGGCCGGCGGGATCATCGTCCTGCAACGGCTGTGACGCGAGGCACGACATCGGCCCCGGCCCCGCCCCCACGGGCAGGACCGGGGCCGGTGTACCCCCGTTGACGACCGCCTCCCGACTAGTCGGTGGCGATCGCGTCCAGTACGTTCATCCGCGCCGCCCGGAACGCCGGGACCAGCGCGGCGAACAGGCCCACCAGGGCCGAGCCGGCGAACACCCCGAGGATCGTCGGCCACGGGATCTCCAGCACCTTCAGACCCTCCAGGGCCAGCAGCCGCTGCGCCGTCGCACCCCAGCCCATGCCCAGGCCCAGGCCGAGCAGCGCGCCGAACAGGGCGATGACCACCGACTCCAGGCGGATCATGCGGCGCAGTTGTCGCCGGGAGAGACCGATGGCGCGCATCAGGCCGATCTCCCGGGTCCGCTCGACCACCGAGAGCGCCAGGGTGTTCACGACACCCAGAACCGCGACGATGATCGCGAGGGCGAGCAGCCCGTAGACGATGTTCAACAGTTGACCGACCTGGTCGCGCAGGGCCTGCTTGTAGTCGGCCTGGTTGAGCACCTTGTACTGCGGATACTGCGCCAGCGCGGCCTTGACCCCGTCGTACGCGGCGTCCGCCTGGCCCGACTTGGCCGTGGCCAGCAGCATGACGGGCCGCGGCAGCCTGTCGGCCGGGAGGTTCGCCTCGGCGACGGCGGTGCTGATGTACTTCATCCCCTTGTCGAGGTTCCCCTCGTCGCTGGTGATCGCCGCGATCCTCAGCTTGGTGGTCTTGCCGCCGTTGAAGGCGACCGTCAGCTCGTCACCGAGCTTGAGGTGGTGCTCGGTGGCGTAGAGCGAACCGACCGACATCGCGTTCGGCCCGTACGCGGCCGCGTGCTCGCCGGCCGTCATCGTGCGCCGGATGTCCTTGGCGTACGTGGGGTCCTGCGCGCCCAGGCCGTCGTCGGTGGTGGAGCCGTCGGGGGCGGTGATCTTCACCGGGATGTCGCGGTAGGCGGTGACGTGGTCCAGGTTCGCGGCGGCCCGCAGTGCCTGTTCGGCCTGCGGCACCACCGGCTGGCCGGAGGAGGAGTCGACGATGTAGTCCGCGCCGACCGACTTGTCGAGTTCGGCGGTCGCGGAGGCCACCATCGAGGAGCCGACCACCGACAGGCAGGCGACCAGCGCCAGACCGATCATCAGGGCGGCGGCGGTGGCCCCGGTGCGGCGCGGGTTGCGCAGCGCGTTGCGCTCCGCGAGCCGGCCGACGGAACCGAAGGGCCGCAGCACCGGCGCGGACAGCACCCGTACGACGATCCCGGCGAGGAAGGGGCCGACCACGATGAATCCGATGAGGGTCAGGACGACACCGAGCCCCAGCCACAGCGAGCCCTGCGTGGCCTTGTCGGCGGCCGAGGCGAGGTAGAGCGCGGCGCCGCCGAGCCCGGTCAGGGCCAGCCCGAAGGCGGCCCGGATACGGCCGGCCCGCTTGTCGCCGGGAGTGCCGGCCTCGCGCAGCGCGGCCATCGGCGAGACCTTCCCGGCGCGGCGGCCGGGGATGTACGCGGAGACGACGGTGACGAGGATGCCGAGGAACAGGCCGACGGCGGGCGTGGTCCAGGCGACGGTCAGGTCGTCGGTGGACAGGTCCATGCCCATCTTGCCCATGAGCTTCATCAGGCCGACGGCCAGGCCCACCCCGGCGCCGACACCGAGGAGCGAGCCGACGACGCCGAGCAGGAACGCCTCGACGAGGACGGAGCGGTTGATCTGCTTGCGGTCGGCGCCGATGGCGCGCATCAGGCCGATTTCGCGGGTGCGCTGGGCGACCAGCATCGAGAAGGTGTTGAAGATCAGGAAGATGCCGACGAGGAAGGCGATCAGGGCGAAGCCGAGCATCGCGTACTTCATCACGTCGAGGAACGAGCCGACGCTCTTGCGGTTGGCGTCCGCCGCTTCCTTGGCGGTCTGCAGCTTGTACGTGTCCGCGCCGACGGCCTTGGCGATGTTCTGCTTGAGCTGCTCGTCGCCGACCCCGTCCTTGGCGGTGACGTTGACGTGCGTGAAGCTGCCCGGAGCGCCGAGCAGCAACTGCTGGGCGGTGGCGGTGTCGAGGTAGACGACGGTCGCGCCCGGGTTGGTGACGGTGAAGGACGCGATGCCGACGATCTTGGCCCGGTTGTCGCCGGTGACGGCGATCGTGCGGATGTCGTCCCCGAGCGCGAGGTGGTGCTTCTTCGCGGTGTCGGCGTCGATCATGACCTCGGTCGGGCCGCGCGGGGCGTGACCCGAGGTGATCTTCATGGACTTGAGTTCGTTCTCGGTCCAACTGCCCGCGAGGGTCGGCGCGCCGCCGTCGGAACCGAGGTTCTCGTTGCGGGCGTTGACGACGGTGACGGACGCCGAGATCACACCGCCCTCGGCGGCCTTGACTCCCTCGATCTTCGAGACCCGCTCGACGACCGCGCCTGCGAGCACCTCCGGCTTGCCGCGGTCGCCGGGCGCGGTGTCCGCGTCGACCTCCTTCGGGCTCACCGTCACGTCGGAGCTGGTGACCGCGAACAGCTTGTCGAAGGTGGTGTTCATGGTGTCGGTGAACACCAGCGTGCCGCAGACGAAGGCGACGGAGAGCAGTACGGCGACGGCGGAGAGGGCCATCCGCCCCTTGTGCGCGACGAAGTTGCGCCGCGCGGTCTTCATGACGGTCACGAGGTCCGCCCGCGTGCGTCGAAGTCCTTCATCCGGTCCAGTACCTGGTCGGCGGTCGGGTTGGCCATCTCGTCGACGATCCGGCCGTCGGCGAGGAAGATCACGCGGTCCGCGTAGGAGGCGGCGACCGGGTCGTGGGTGACCATCACGATGGTCTGGCCCAGCTCGTCCACCGACTGCCGCAAGAAGCCGAGGACTTCGGCGCCGGCGCGGGAGTCCAGATTGCCGGTCGGCTCGTCACCGAAGATGATCTGCGGCCGGGAGGCGAGGGCACGGGCGACCGCCACGCGCTGCTGCTGGCCGCCGGACAGCTCGGTCGGCCGGTGCTTCAGCCGGCCCGCTAGGCCCACGGTCTCCACCACGCGGGCCAGCCACTGGGCGTCGGGCTTGCGGCCGGCGATGTCCATGGGGAGCGTGATGTTCTCCAGGGCGTTCAGCGTAGGCAGGAGGTTGAACGCCTGGAAGATGAAACCGATCTTGTCGCGGCGCAGTCGGGTGAGCTTCTTGTCCTTCAGGCCGGTGATCTCGATGTCGTCCAGGTGGATGTGGCCGCTGGTCACGGTGTCCAGACCGGCCAGGCAGTGCATCAGGGTGGACTTGCCGGAGCCGGAGGGGCCCATGATGGCGGTGAACCGGCCCCGGTGGATGTCCACGTCGACCCGATCGAGGGCGACGACCCGGGTCTCGCCCGAGCCGTACGCCTTGACGACCTCGCGCGCCCGGGCCGCGACGGCGGAATGCCCCCCAGTGCCCCCCTGCCTGGTTTCGGTCATTGCCGTTGTCACGGTGTTTCCCCTCGTCGGTGCGGCGCGGATCGCCGGTTGAAGTCTGTTGAGCGGGGGCGCGCGGCGCACTGGTGCCCGTGGCCCTGTCCGTACGGGGGTTACCCCCACCCCCGGCCGACCCCGCTCATATGAACCAGTTAAGGACCCGCCGGCCTCCGCCACGTCCTCCGCCGGGACGAAAGACCCCTCGCTCTTTGTGTGGAGGAGACCCTTAGGGGGTGGGTCGGCCTGTGGGAGGGCGGGGCTCGGGGATACCACCGGTCGGCCCCCGGTGAGAGGGTGTTCCCGCAGACGCGTGGCAGGGTGGAGGGACTTCGGTGGCCATGGGGGAGAAGGCGGGGAGCCGCCCTGGGCGGTCCTGCCGGGCCAGGAGTAGCCCTTCCCCGGCGCGGTCCCGGCGCGGTCCGCGGGCCGGGAGTGGCTCCCGCGAGTTGTCATGCCCCGGGCCGGCCGGGTATTCCTTCGGTCGGGGGGCGACCCACCGCCCCGCGACACCACACGGGGGACCCATGACGTCCGCACTCCTCGCCCTGGCCTTACTCGCCGCCCTGGCCGGCCCGACCGCCCTGCGGCTCTACCACCACCCCGGCTTCATCACCGGCCGCGACGGCCGGCTCTCCACCTCCACCACCCTCGCCCTCGCCTGGACCGTGATCCTGGTCTGGCTGCTGCTCACCTGCCTCGCCTACGGGCTGACGGCGGGCGGCGGAATCGGCTGGCTGCAGGGCGAACACGGCCCGCTGTCCACCCTGACGTCGGTCTACCTGCCGCTGCTGGGCGGCCCCTACGTGGCGCTGATCGGGGCGAAGACGGTCGTCGGCATCCGCGTCGGCAACGGCAGCCTCGCCAAACCGGCCCCCAAACCCACGACCACGGGCCGCCGGCCGCTACGGGAACTGATCGCGAACGACAGTGGCCGCACGGACCTCATCGACCTCCAGTACGTGGCGCTGAGCGCGGTCACGATGCTCTACGTCATCCTCTTCTTCCTCACCGACGTCGGCGGCGGTCTCCCGCGCCTGCCCGCCGAGATCTGGGCCCTGACCGGGGCTCCGGCGGGGGCGTACCTCGTGAACAAGCTGGCCACCCGCGCGAACCCGGTGATCACGCACGTCGCCTTCGCGGACGGCGTCCTCACCATCGAGGGCGGTGGCTTCGACGACGCCCGCGTGACGGTGGCCGACACCGTCGTCCCCGCCGTCTGTGACCCCTTGTCCGGCACGCTCACCGTCTCCGTCCCCAGCCCTCCCACCACCCCGTTCCCCGTGGTGGTCACCTCCCACGGCCTGCGCAGTGACCCGTACCTCGTCACCACCCCGCCGCCCTCCCCGCCGAACCCGACCCCCACCCCCGCCCCCACATCAGCCCCGGCTCCGGCGCCCGCGCCGGTGGCGGACGCCGCCGGGCAGCGGTGACGGGCCGCGGCCGCGGTCAACCAGTCGGGCAAGCACCGCCGATCGGTGATCGGATCCCCGTCCGCGGGGCAGGTGTTCGGCAGGCCCGGAGCGACAGCCCCCCGACGAGGGGAACGTCCGTGACCACCCACCGCCTTGGAGGCATGTGATGACCCCCCGCCCCCGCGTCCCTTCCGTCCGCCACCACACCGTCGAGGTGGACGGCGTCACCGTCGCGTACCGCGAAAGCGGACCGGCCGACGCCCCCGTCCTCCTGCTCCTGCACGGCTTCCCCACCTCCTCCCACCAGTTCACCCGCCTGATGGACGCCCTCGGCGACACCCCCTACCGCCTCATCGCCCCCGACTACCCCGGCTCCGGCCGGACCGAGGCCCCGCAAGGCTTCACGTACACCTTCGACCGGGTCGCGGACATCGTGGAGGGCTTCACCGACGCCCTCGCACTGGACCGGTTCGCGCTCTACGCCTTCGACTTCGGCGCCCCCGTCGGCCTGCGGATCGCGGTGCGCCGACCGGAACGCATCACCGCGCTCATCGTCCAGAACGGCAACGCGTACGAGGAGGGACTGTCCGACCCCGCCCGCGAGTTGACCGGCCTGCGTCGCGAAGTCCCCGGCACCGAGCAGCAGGTCAGGTCCCTGTTCACCCCCGAGGCGGTCCGGTCCCAGTACGAGACCGGCGTCGCCGACCCGAGCCTGCTCTCCCCCGACGGCTGGACCCTGGACGTGCACTACCTCGGCCTGCCCGGCCGCGCCGACGCCCAGACCGACCTCGCCTTCGACTACGCCTCCAACCTCGGCCACTACCCCACCTGGCAAGCGTGGCTGCGCTCGGCGGGCATTCCGGTGCTGGTGCTGTGGGGCGCGGGAGACCCCTTCTTCACCCCGGCGGGCGCCAAGGCGTACCTCCGCGACGCCCCCGACGCCGAACTCCACCTCTTCGACGGCGCGGGCCACTTCGCCCTCGAAACCCACCTCGCGGACATCGCCCCGCTGATCCACCGCTTCCTGACGTCCGGCCCGGTCAGCCCCGTGGGGGTCCCTCAGGGTCCCCCCGGACGGAGTCTGGGGGAGGTAGCCGGCGGAGTGTGAGGCCGCGGGGCGCGGGGCGGAGCCCCGCACCACCCGGCGCGGCCGGGGCGGCTCCGCGCCACGCGCCGCAGACCAAGCACCGCAGACCAAGCACCGCGGGCACCCGCTCAGCCCTCCGCCGGAGCCCGCCCCGTCAACGCCGCCAAACTCGACCGCACATGGTTCATGTGCGCCCGCATCTCCTCCTGCGCCTCCGCGTGCTCCCGCAGCACCCGCTCCGTCTCCCGCCCCACCCGCTCCTCCCGCACCCGCGCCGCCGCGACCAGCTCCGCGGCCCGCGCCTCCGCGTCCTCCTGCCCGTGCCGCGCCGCCTCCTCCGCCTCCGCGAAGCCCCGCCGCGCCTCCGCCAGCCGCGCCTCAGCGTGCCGCTCCAGCTCCGACAGCCGCGCCTCCTGGTCCGCCTCCCGCGCGGCGATCTCCCGCTCCGCCGCCTCCCAACGCTCCCGCTGCTCCTGCTGCCGCTCCGCCACCAGCACGTCCGCCCGCCGGCGCGTCTCCACCAGCGCCGCGTGGGCCTCCGCCCGCCACCGCGCCGCGTCGTCCCGGGCCTCCGCCCGCGCCTCGTCCGCCTCGCGCTGCGCCCGCTCCAGCCCCTGCCGCGCCCGCACCTCGGTCTGCTCCACCACCGCGTGCGCGTCCTGCCGCGCCAGCTCCGCGACCCGGTCCGCGTACGCGTCCGCCGCGCCCAGCGTCGCCGACGCGTCCCCGCGCGCGTCCCCCCGTACGGCCTCCGCCTCCTCCTGCGCCAAAGCCAGGATGCGCCGCGCGCGCTCGCTCAGCTCGTCGTAGGTCTGCGGCGCCAGCGCGGCCACCGCCTCCCGCAGCCGGTCCGCCTCCGACTCCATCCGCTTCGCGAGGACCGTCAACCGCGCCACCCGCTCCCACGCCTCGTCCCGGCTGCCCGACAGCCGCGCGAGGTACCGGTCGACCTGATCCGTCCGGTAGCCGCGACCGCGCGCCGTCGCCAATCCTTGAGGTCCCTGAGGTGACATCGGTGCACTCATCCTGGAAGCGCCTCTCTCGCGGGGATTCCCGTCAAGGATGCGTCATTTGCCACCAGAAGCCGGAATGGCCGGGCCGAAACCCCCTTTCAGAGGCCCGGCCCGGCCATTACTCCGACGGGTGCGATCAGAGCAGCCCGTCCCACATCTGCTCCAGCAACACCGACCACCAGCTCTCGGGCGAAGCCAGCGCCGCGCTGTCCAGCCCGGCCAGATTCGCCTGGAAATCGACGGTCCACCGCCCGGCCTGCTCCGGCGTCAAGTGCTGCCGCAGCCGCCACATCTGACCCAGCAACGCCAGCGAGCGCACGAACTGCGGCAGGCTCGAATTCACGAACTGCGGCGGCACCGGCGCCCCGCCCGGCCCACCCTCCACCGGGACCGCCACGATGTGCGCCGTCCCGTACTGCACGCACAGCGCCTTGCCGAAGTCACTGCCGACCACCAGGTACGAACCCGCGTCCGACGCCGGCTGCACCTGCCGCTGCGCCGCCAGCTCCGCCAGCGTCGGCAACGGCTGACCCGGCACGGCCTGCGCCCAGAAGAACGGCCCGAAGTCCACCGGCAGACCCGACCACATCAGCGTCTGCGCCACGATCTCCGGCACACCCTGACGGGACACCGCCCGCTGCTCGAAACGGAACACGCCCTGCGGCCCGAACGCCCCCGCCAACTCCTGCGCGATCGCGTCCAGCGGGATCGCCGGCTGCAGCGGAACCTGCGGCAGCGGCGCCCGCACCGGCCCGGGGCGCGCCGGACCGTCCGCCACCTGGTGCAGTTCGCTCTGGTGGGTGATCAGGTGCCGCATGCCCTGCTGACGGCTCGCGTGATCCGTCCCGTACGGCGCCACGCTCGTGATCCGCACCTGCGGCCACGTCTCCCGGATCATCCGCGCGCAGTAGCCACCGGGCAGCTCACAGGACGCCAGCTCCGTGTGCAGCTCCAGCACCTGCTGCGGCGGCACGTTCATCGCGCGCAGCTCGTACAGGATCTGCCACTCGGGGTGCGGCGTGCCCGGCGCGGAACGACGGATCAGCTGCTGCTCGGATCCGTCGGGCGCGCGGTAGCGCAAGACGGCCTGGTAGCCGGGACCCACCGTGGGGACACCGGGCCGGGCGACGGGAGCGGGACCGTGCTGCTGCGGCGCGCCGGGCGGAGGGCCGGGAGGGCCGGGAGGGCCGGGAGGCTGCGGCGCTCCGGGGTGGGCGAGCATCGTCGCGGCGTGGTGCGCGCCGCCGGCGGGCCCGCCGGGGCCCGCCGGAACACCGGGCGGAGCAGGCGGAGCCGGCGGCCCCACCACAGCAGGACCCGCCAACATCGTCGCGGCGTGATCAAGCCCACCACCCGGCCCACCACCGGCACCCGGAACC
>NZ_JBEYZH010000007.1:0-190878 GCF_040645975.1 Streptomyces sp. NPDC046557 | reverse complement strand
GTACCCCAGGCGGACCCGGAGGCACACCGGGACCCGCCGGCACACCAGGAGCAGGCGGCGGCCCGGGCGGAGCCGGCGGCCCCACCACAGCAGGACCCGCCAACATCGTCGCGGCATGATCAAGCCCACCACCCGGCCCACCACCGGCACCCGGAACCCCAGGCGGACCCGGAGGCACACCGGGACCCGCCGGCACACCAGGAGCAGGCGGCGGCCCGGGCGGAGCCGGCGGCCCCACCACAGCAGGACCGGCCAACATCGTCGCAGCGTGATCAAGCCCACCACCCGGCGCACCAGAAGCCCCCGGCAGCGCGGGAGGCGCGGGAGGCGCGGACGGCACGTCGGCCGGCGCACCGGCCGCTGCCCTGGAAACCCCCGGCCGTGACACCTGCGCCTTGCTCGTCGGCGCGTCGGCGATGTCCCCGGCACCCTGCCCCAAGGCCGGCGCTATGGCCGTCCTCGGCAACTGGCTACCGCCCGACATCAACGTCGTCTTCGCCTCCGGAGCCACCCCCGAAGGCGCCCCCGCGCGCTCCTCCAGGTCCGATCCCGACAGCGGCGGCGCGAACACCGTCGCCGGCAACGGCACCGACGGCTCGTCCGCGCCGGAGTTCACATCCGTCCCCGCCCACGGCGTCGTCCCCGCCGGCACCCCGTCATTTGCGGTCGGCTCGTACGGCACCCCGCCCCCGCGGCGGAGCGGCACCACGTCGGAAACGGCGCCGGCCGGCCCCGAGGACACAGGCGCGGCAGGCGCGGCGGCAGCCCCGGAACCGGCAGCAGCGTCGACCCCACCGGAAACCGGAGACCCACCAGACACACCAGACGCACTAGAAACCCCGGACGCGCCACCAACCGAGGAATCGGCACCCACCGCAGGGATGCCCGCCCGGTCCGCCGCCTCCTGCAACCACTCCGGCGGGCTCAACATGAACGACGTCTGTTCCGAGTCGATCCGCGGCGACGGCACCGAAGCCTCAACCACCGGCGCCGACCCCGCCCCGTACTCCTCCTCGTACCGCCGGATCACCTCACCCACCGGCAACCCGGGCCACAACGTCACCTCGCCACTGTCCCGCGCGATGACCAGCCGCTGCCGGCCACCACCGGACACCGGACCACCCGCCCGGTCCTCCGACCACACCACGAACCCGAGCCCGAACTCCCGCACCCGCACCTCACGGTGCTGGTACGCGGGCACGTCCCCGTTGATCCACTCCTCGGCGCGCTCCTGCGCCTGCGCAAACGTCACCACCGCACCGTCACCCCTCCACCGGAGCGGCACCCGCGACGGGAACCGAGCGTGCGAATCCGCCGTCCACCATCAGACCGGCCACCGTCTCCAACTCCGGCGGATTGCCCGCCAACCGCTCCAGAAAGGCATCGAAATCAGCACCGCACGGCAACAACAGCCGCTCCACGCGCTCCTGCACGGACCAACCGTCCCGGTCCCGCGCGTCGTCGTACGGAGAGAACCACACGGAGCCGATCCCCTCGCCCTTCACCTTCACCGCGAGCAACCCGCCCTGGACGAAGGCCACACACAGGTAGTCCTTCGTCAGGTGGTCCCGCAGACACTTGTTGACGTACACCAGGTCATTGACCGCCGCCTCCTCACGCACCGTGAAGAACGGCTGGTCCATCAACAGACCCAACTCCACGTCCAGCCCCGCACCCACCGGCGCACAGCCCCCGGCCGCCTTCAGGAACGAGCGGTACGCCTCCGGCAACCGGTACCCGAGGTCCTCCTCCACACCCTGCACATGCCGCTCCGACACCGAAACCACCGACTTCGGCAGCTCCAGGTGCACCGGCCGCACCTCCTGCAAGGACCGCGTACCACGCTTCTCGTGGTCCACCGGCGCCGTCGCCAACCCCGCGTGGTGCCGCAACAACGCCTTCACCTCGACCGGAACCAACTCCAACCGGCGCGACCCGGCCACGTGGTGCCACGTCCACCCGTGCGGAGTCGCCACCGCACCCACCGTGTCCCACAACTCGTGACCCACCGCGCGCATCGCCGCGTTCGCGGACACGTAGTCCGTCAGACGCAACTCGTCCACACCGAAACCCTCCGGCGGCTCGGCGATCTCCACCGCCGCCCGCGCGTAAGGAGAGAGATCCGGATGCCCCTCACCGCCCATCCGGACCCCGTGAGGATGCCGGGCAGCCCGGACCGGGTCCGGAAAATGCACGACCTGCCCCGAATAAGCGGCGTTGGGTGGCGGGGCCTGCTGCCCGAGCCGACCTGTCGTCATGGCGGTAGCCCCCTGCTGGATCTGGCTGGTTCACCACAGCCTATGTGCTCCCGCAAGAGCGGCATCCGCCCACCGGCCCCCCACCCACACCACGGCCCGCAACATCCGAATTGATACGAAAATTCGACCCCGCTTCCACACCACACGGGACATTTGACAGGCTGTCCCCTCAGCACGGGGGCGTGCGCGACAGCGGCCACCACCGCCGCCACGGGAGGGAAGAGCGACATGCAGCACACGGCAACACGCACGGACCACGCCGAACCGGCACCCACCGGCACCACCGGCGACCCCCGCCTGCGCTGGAGCACCACCGACGGCGCCCACACCGCCCCGGCCCTGCGCTTCCGCCGCGACGGCATCCTCCCCACCATCGCCGCCGCCCTCTCCGTACGCGGCGAAACCCTCACCGGCACCGCCGGCAAAGCCGACCAACCCCCCGCCCTGCACCCCCTCGTCCAGGACTACCTCGACACCCTCACCAGCAACCAACGCGAACGCTTCACCGGCCGATGTCCCGAAGCGATACTCCTCTCCCGCCACATCACCGCCACCGAAGCCGCCCGCAGCAGACGCGCCGCCCGCAAACCCCTCAGCGCGAGCGAGGCCCGCCGCTCCCTGAAACACGCCAAGATCACCGCCCGCCACATCCGCGAGGACGGCGACCCCCTCCACGGCAGCTACGCGCCCCCCTGCCGCTCCTGCCAAGCCCTGCTCGCCCACTTCGGCGTACGCCCCGTCGACCTCTCCCACACCGAGTAGCCGCCATGACCACCTCCGCGTCCTACGACCGCTCCTCAGCCACCCGCTTCCCCACCCCCATCGACACCGCCCTGCGCACCGCCGGATGGGAACCCGGACGCTGGGACATCAAACAAGCCGAATACTGGGCCGACGCCCTCCGCGACCACACCACCCCGGCCGGGCACCGCCACACCGTCTTCCCCGCCGCCGTCGAAGCATGGGCCGAATTCGGCGGCCTCACCCTCACCGCACCCGGCCCGGGGCGCCAGATAGCCCCCACCCCCATCCGCCTGGACCCCCTCACCGGGCTCCACCTCGCCCGCACCTTCGCCGACCTTGGCCGCGCCCTCTCCACCGAGCTCAGCCCCCTCGGCGCCGAACCGGACACCGGCTCCCACCTCGCCATCGACCGCGAAGGCCGCGTCTACGCCATCGACCACACCGGCGACTGGTACCTCGGCGCCACCCTCGACGAGGCCCTCACCCTCCTCCTCACCGGCCTCCAACCCACCCGCCTCACGACGGGCTAAACGGCACCCACCCCACGCGCACACGGCAACACGGCCGACACCCGGAAACCACCCGCATCGGTCGCCCCCGCCACGAACACACCACCCAGCCCCAGCACGCGCTCCCGCATCCCCACCAAGCCGTTCCCCCCACTCGGCAGACCCGCCCCACCCGCATCACCGTCACACGGCCCGTTCTCCACCTGCATCGCCACCTCACCCTCCCGATGAGCCAGCCGCACCACGACCTCCGCACCCGGCGCGTGCTTGTGGCAATTGGTCAACGCCTCCTGCACCACCCGGTACGCCGTCTGCTCCACCTCGGCCGCACACCCCGGCCACTCCCCCCGCACCGACAGCTCCACCACCATCCCCGCCGCCCGGGACTGCCCCACGAGCGCCTCCAACTCCGCCAACGACGGCCCCTCCTCCACGGCCGGCACCGACACCGACACCGACGGCACCCGCTCCACCGACCTCGGCGCCTCCGCCCGCAACACCCCCAACATCTCGCGCAACTCCGTCAGCGCCTGCCGACCCATGTCCCCCACCAACGCCGCGTTCCGCGCCGCCTTCACCGGGTCCTTCACCGCCACCGCCTGCAACGCCGCCGCGTGCACCACCATCAACGACACCCGGTGCGCCACCACGTCGTGCATCTCCCGCGCGATCCGCGTCCGCTCCTCCGTACGCGCCCACTCCGCCCGCTCCTCGGCACGCTCCGCCAACAGCGAGAGCTCCCGCTCCAGCGAATCCGCCCGCTCGTGCAGGCTCTCCATCAGCCGGCGCCGGGCACCGACGTACATGCCGAGCAGCACCGGCGGCACGGTCAGCGCCACCGCCACGAACACCGACAGCGAGATCACCAGGGTCGGCGTCACGCCCGCGTCGCCGTCGGTCCGCAGGTACATCACCACCAGCGTCGCGACGAGCGACATCGAGGCCACCGTCGCCGTGACCCGCCGCGGCACCTCGCACGCGGCCAGCGTGTAGAGCCCGACCACCCCCAGCAGGAACCCCATCACCGCCGGCGTCACCGCGATCGCCACCAGCACCACGGCCACCGGCCACCGGCGCCGCAGCACGAGCGTGGCCCCCACCACGAACCCGAACACCACCCCGAGCACCACCGGCACCCCGGCCTCGCGGGCGAACCCCACCCCTTCCCACGCACACTCCAGGGCGGACACCGCCCCGATCCCCACGTCCCACACGACGTCCCGCCGCCGCTCCCACCACAAAGGCGGCCCAGCGCGGCCTTGCTCTTCCCCCGTACTGGTCATGCCGTCCAGCCTACGCAGCACCCCCACCACGGCCCGGCCGGTTTTTCCGGCAAACCGCCGGTAATCGCACGTACGACTGAATGTCGCGCAGGGCAAGACCTGAATCCCACATTCCGGACGAACCTGGGTCCATGAGCAAATACGCCGACTTCGAGGGTCTCCGCACCCAGGCCGTGGCCCTCCGTCGCGACGGTTTCAGCCGCCGCGAGATCCGCGACCGCCTACAAGTCTTCAACGGCGAGATCCTGAACCGCCTGCTGCAAGGGGAGGCCGCCCCGGAATGGACCCGCCGCCCGAACGCCAAGGACGACCTCCGCGACCGAGCCCGCGCGCTGCGCCTCCAGGGCCTCACGTACGACCAGATCCAGACCGAGCTGGGCTGCTCCAAGAGCTCCGTCTCCCTCTGGGTCCGCGACCTCCCCAAGGTGGATCACCGCACGCCTCAGGAGCAGGGCCGCGACGCCGCCCTGAAGCGCTGGGCCTTCGAGGGGCCACGCCGGGAGGCCGCGCGCGAAGCCTCGATCGACGCCGCGAGAGCAGCGGTCGGCGGCCTGAGCGACCGTGAGCTCTTCCTGATCGGAGCGGCCCTCTATTGGGCCGAGGGCAGCAAGAGCAAGCCGTATCGGCGGAGTGAGACCGCGACGTTCATCAACAGCGACCCCGGCGTCATCCGCGTCTACCTGGCTTGGTTGAGCCTCCTTGGCATCACTCCCGAGCGGCTGCGCTTCCGCGTGATGATCCACGAGACGGCAGACGTGGCCGGCGCGGAGCTCTACTGGGCGGACTTCGTCGGGGTGCAGCGGTCGCAGCTCCAGAGGACCACGCTCAAGAAGCACAACCCCAAGACCGTCCGCAAGAACACCGGAACCGACTACCGTGGATGCTTGATCGTCCGTGTGTCCGCGAGCTGCGACTTGTACCGTCGCATTGAGGGCACTTGGTGCGGCATAGTAGGTGCCGTCGACTCGATCGACAGAGGCGAATGTCCGATTTAGTCGGGTTTGCTATCCCCTGTGGTGTAATCGGCAGCACTGGGACCTTTGGAGTCCTATGTCCGGGTTCGAGTCCTGGCAGGGGAGCTTTACAAGTTCGGGTCCTGACCTCCACGGTCAGGACCCGGCCTCGTTTCCGGCCCCCGGGCCACCGGTATCCTTCACGGGTCCACCCCCGAAGCCGAAGGGCACCCCCGTGAGCGCAACCCGCCCGGCAGCCGTCGTCGTACTCGCAGCGGGTGAAGGCACCCGCATGAGGTCGGCCACTCCCAAGGTTCTGCACGAGATCGGCGGGCGCTCGCTCGTCGGCCACGTCGTCGCCGCCGCGCGCGAGCTGGACCCCGCGCACCTCGTGGTCGTCGTCGGCCACGCCCGCGAGAAGGTCACCGCGCACCTCGCCGAGATCGACCCGGGTGTCCGCACCGCCGTCCAGTACGAGCAGAACGGCACCGGGCACGCCGTCCGGATGGCCCTCGAAGAGCTCGGCGGCGAGATCACCGGCACCGTGGTGGTCGTCTGCGGCGACACCCCGCTGCTGACCGGCGAGACCCTGGCCGGGCTGACGGCGACGCACGAGGCCGACGGCAACGCCGTCACCGTGCTCACCGCCGAGGTCCCCGACTCGACCGGCTACGGTCGGATCGTCCGCGACGCGGCGACCGGCGCCGTGACGGCCATCGTCGAGCACAAGGACGCCACCGACGCCCAGCGTGCGATCCGTGAGATCAACTCCGGGGTCTTCGCGTTCGACGGGGCGCTGTTGAGCGACGCGCTCGGCAAGGTCCGTACCGACAACAGCCAGGGCGAGGAGTACCTGACCGATGTCCTCGGCATCCTGCGCGAGACCGGTCACCGGGTCGGTGCGGCCGTGGGAGCGGATCACCGACAGATCCTGGGGATCAACAACCGGGTGCAGTTGGCCCAGGCCCGTGCGTTGTTGAACGCGCGGCTGCTGGAGCGGGCGATGCTCGCCGGCGTGACCGTGGTCGATCCGGCCAGCACGTTCGTGGACGTGACGGTGACGTTCGGGCAGGACGCGCTGATCCACCCGGGTACGCAGTTGCTGGGGCGCACGCACGTCGCGGAGGGGGCCGAGGTGGGTCCGAACACCCGGCTGACGGACACGCGGGTGGGTGCGGGGGCGCGGGTGGACAACACGGTGGCGGATTCGGCGGTGATCGGGGAGTCGGCGAGCGTGGGTCCGTTCGCGTACCTGCGTCCGGGGACGAACCTGGGTGCCAAGGCCAAGGCGGGTACGTACGTCGAGATGAAGAACGCGACGATCGGGGAGGGCACGAAGGTGCCGCACCTGTCGTACGTCGGGGACGCGACGATCGGCGAGTACTCCAACATCGGTGCTGCGAGCGTGTTCGTGAACTACGACGGCGAGCACAAGCACCACACGACCATCGGTTCACATTGCAAGACCGGTTCGGACAACATGTTTGTGGCGCCCGTCACGGTCGGGGACGGTGCTTACACGGCGGCCGGGTCCGTGATCACGAAGGACGTGCCGCCGGGTGCGCTGGCCGTGGCCCGCGGTCAGCAGCGGAATATCGAGGGTTGGGTGGCGCGTAAGCGTCCGGGGAGCGCCGCCGCCGCGGCGGCCGAGTCGGCGGTCGGGGAGGGCTCGGGGTCGCGTTGAGCGGCTGTCCGGGTGAACTGACCGGAAACAGGTGCGCCGGTGACGGCGTACCGTGATAGGTGCACGCAATTCGGCTGGCTCACCGTGTGCGGGACGGACGCACACGGGGGCGAGCAGCTTTCAACACGTCTGAGGAGACTGTGCTGTGACCGGGATCAAGACGACCGGCGAGAAGAAGCTGATGCTCTTCTCCGGCCGCGCCCACCCCGAGCTGGCCGAGGAGGTCGCGCATCAGCTGGGCGTCGCCCTGGTGCCGACGAAGGCTTTCGACTTCGCGAACGGTGAGATCTACGTTCGTTTCCAGGAGTCGGCTCGTGGTGCGGACTGCTTCCTGATCCAGAGCCACACGGCTCCGATCAATAAGTGGATCATGGAGCAGCTGATCATGATCGACGCGTTGAAGCGTGCTTCCGCGCGTTCCATCACGGTGATCGTGCCGTCGTACGGGTACGCCCGTCAGGACAAGAAGCACAAGGGTCGCGAGCCGATCTCGGCGCGTCTGGTGGCGGACCTGCTGAAGACGGCGGGTGCGGACCGCATCCTGACGGTGGACCTGCACACGGACCAGATCCAGGGCTTCTTCGACGGTCCGGTGGACCATCTGTCGGCGCTGACGGTCCTCGCGGACTACGTGGGTGCGAAGGTGGACCGGTCGAAGCTGACGATCGTGTCGCCGGACGCGGGTCGCGTGCGGGTGGCGGACCGTTGGTGTGACCGTCTGGACGCGCCGCTGGCGATCGTGCACAAGCGTCGTGACAAGGACGTGGCGAACCAGGTGACCGTCCACGAGGTCGTGGGTGAGGTCAAGGGTCGTGTCTGTGTCCTGGTGGACGACATGATCGACACGGGTGGCACGATCTGCGCCGCGGCCGACGCGCTGTTCGCGCACGGTGCGGAGGACGTCATCGTGACGGCGACGCACGGCATCCTGTCGGGTCCCGCCGCGGACCGTCTGAAGAATTCGAAGGTGAGCGAGTTCGTGTTCACGAACACGCTGCCGGATCCGTCGGACCTGGAGCTGGACAAGATCACGGTGCTCTCGATCGCGCCGATGATCGCGCGTGCGGTCCGTGAGGTGTTCGAGGACGGTTCGGTCACGAGCCTCTTCGAAGAGCAGCAGTAGGGGATCGGCGGTCCCGCCGCTGATCCTTTTTGGGTACGGCCTCCGGCCGGGTAGACTCTTCGAGTTGCTCGGCGAGGGAGGCCGTACCTGTTTTTCGGGTGCGGATGCTCCGTTATCGACGCGCTCTTCGTAGCAGGCCGTTCCGGCCGGGTGACTGTCGTCCATTTTCCGTCACCCCACGAGGAGTGAGCATGTCCGAGGTCAAGCTTTCCGCCGAGTCCCGTACCGACTTCGGCAAGGGTGCTGCCCGTCAGGCCCGTCGTGACGCCCTGACCCCCGCGGTCATCTACGGCCACGGCACCGACCCGAAGCACGTCAACGTCGACGCCCACGCCCTTCAGCTGGCGCTGCGCACCCCGAACGTCCTGATCTCCCTGGACATCAAGGACGGCGGCACCGAGCTGGTCATCCCGAAGGCCGTGCAGAAGCACCCGCTGAAGCGTTCGATCTCGCACGTCGACTTCCTGATCGTCAAGAAGGGCGAGAAGGTCACGGTCGACGTCGCGATCGTCACCGAGGGCGAGCTGGCCGCCGGTGGCAACATGCTGGAGACCCTCCAGAACACCATCTCCGTCGAGGCCGAGGCCACGCACATCCCGACCGAGGTCACCGTCTCGATCGCGGGCCTGGAGGCCGGCGCCACCATTCACGCTTCGGACCTGGTCCTGCCGGCCGGCACCACCCTGGCCGTCGACGGTGACATCGCCGTCCTGCAGGTCGTCGCCCCGCAGGCCGAGGAGCCGGCCGCCGAGACCGCCGAGGGCACCGAGGCCTGAGTCACGCCTCTCCCCCTCAGCATTCGCAGCACTTGCTGAACGACCGCCGTCCGGCTCCACTGGAGCGGGACGGCGGTCGTCTTCGTTAAGGAGCTTTTTTGATGTCGGACGACGCGGCGCCCTGGCTGATCGTCGGTCTCGGGAATCCCGGGGCGGAGTACGCGGGCAACCGCCACAACATCGGGTTCATGGTGGTGGACCTGTTGGCGGAGCGGATGCGCGGGAAGTTCAAGGCGCACAAGGCGCGGGCGCAGGTGGTGGAGGGCCGGATGGGTCCTCCGGGTCCGGCGAACCGGCGGGTGGTGCTGGCGAAGCCGATGTCGTTCATGAACCTGTCGGGGGGTCCGGTGTCGGCGTTGCGGGACTTCTACAAGGTGCCGCTGGAGCGGATCGTGGCGGTGCACGACGAGCTGGACATCGACTATCCGACGCTCCGGTTGAAGTTGGGCGGCGGGGACAACGGGCACAACGGGTTGAAGTCGATGACGAAGGCGATGGGGCCGGATTATCACCGGGTGCGGTGTGGGATCGGGCGGCCGCCGGGTCGGATGCAGGTGGCGGACTTCGTGTTGAAGGACTTCTCGTCGACGGAGCGCAAGGAGCTGGACTGGTTCGTGGACCGGTCGGCGGATGCGGTGGAGTGTCTGGTCCAGGAGGGTCTGGAGCGGGCGCAGTCGGCGTACAACGCGTAGCGGGTCGTACGGGAAGGGGGTCCTTCCGTGCCTTCGAGGCACGGGGGGACCCCCTTGGCGTGTGTTCCGGGCCGGTCAGCCGGTGTTGCGCAGGCCGGCGGCGACGCCGTTGACGGTGAGGAGGAGGGCGCGGGCGAGGAGCGGGTCGGGCTCTTCCCCCCGTTCGGCTGCGGCGCGCTGGCGGGCGAGGAGGGAGACCTGGAGGTAGGAGATGGGATCGAGGTAGGCGTCGCGGACGGCGAAGGTCTGCTGGAGGACGGGGTGGGAGTCGAGGAGCTTCTCGCCGCCGGTGATGCGCAGGACTTCACGGACGGTGAGCTCGTGTTCGGCTTCGATGCGGTCGAAGACGTGCTTGAGGTGGTCGGGGACGAGGGTGTCGACGTAGTGGCGGGCGATCCGCAGGTCCGTCTTGGCGAGGGTCATCTCGACGTTGGACAGGAAGTTGCGGAAGAAGTGCCAGCGCTTGCCCATTTCGCCGAGGGCGTCGTCCTGGCCGGCTTCGCGCAGGGCCTTGAGGCCGGAGCCGACGCCGTACCAGCCGGGGACGATCTGGCGGGACTGGGTCCAGCCGAAGACCCAGGGGATGGCGCGGAGGCCGTCGAGGCCGGCGCCGGAGTCGGGGCGGCGGGAGGGCCGGGAGCCGAGGTGGAGGTCGGCGAGTTGGTCGACGGGGGTGGCGGCGAAGAAGTAGGCGGGGAGGTCGGGGTCTTCGACGAGGGCGCGGTAGGCGGCGTGGGCGGCGTCGGAGACGGTGTCCATGGCCGCGTCCCAGCGGGCGAGGTCGTCGTGGGACTGGCGGGGGGCGGTGTGCAGGGCGGATGCCTGGAGGGTCGCCGCGACGGTCAGTTCGAGGTTCTCGCGGGCGAGGGACGGTACGAGGTACTTGTCGGAGATGACCTCGCCCTGTTCGGTGACCTTGATCTCGCCTTCGAGGGTGCCCCAGGGCTGGGCGAGGATCGCGTCGTGGGAGGGGCCGCCGCCGCGGCCGACGGTGCCGCCGCGGCCGTGGAAGAGGCGCAGGCGGACGCCGTAGCGGTGGGCGACGTCGCGCAGGCGGCGCTGGGCGCGGTGGATCTCCCACTGGCTGGTGGTGATGCCGCCGAACTTGGAGGAGTCGGAGTAGCCGAGCATGACCTCCTGGACGTCTCCGCGCAGGGAGACCAGGCGGCGGTAGGAGGGGTCGGCGAGCATCGCGTCGAGGATGACGTCGGCGGCCTTGAGCTCGTCGGTGGTCTCCAGGAGGGGGACGATGCCGATCTTGGCCCAGCCCGCGTGGAGGTCGATGAGGCCGGCTTCGCGGGCGAGGACGGCGGCGGCGAAGACGTCGTCGGCGCCTTGGCACATCGAGATGATGTAGGACTCGATGACTTCGGGGCCGAACTTCTCGAAGGCGTCCTTGATGGCGAAGAAGACGCCGAGGGTCTTGGCGCCGGCCGCGTCGAGGGGTGCGGGGGTGGGGGCCAGGGGGCGGCGGGAGCGGAGTTCCTTGGCGAGGAGCTTGCCGCGGTAGTCGCGGGGCATGTCGGCGTAGCGCCAGGATTCCTCGCCGAGTCGGTCGAAGAGCTGGCCGAGTGCGTGGTGGTGGGCGTCGGCGTGTTCGCGGACGTCCATGGTGGCGAGCTGGAGGCCGAAGGCGGCGAGGGTGCGGATGGTGCGGTCCATGCGGCCGTCGGCGAAGAGGGCCGCGCGGTGTTCGCGCAGGGAGTTCTGGATGAGGGTGAGGTCGGCGAGGAGTTCGGCGGTGCCGAGGTAGTCGCGGCCGTCCTGGTGGGGGGTGCCGTGGGCGAGGCGTTCGCGGGTGTTGAGGAGCTTTTGGCGGACGCAGGTGGCCTTGAGGCGGTAGGGCTCTTCGGCGTTGAGCCGCTTGTAGCGGGGGCTGATCTCGGGCAGGCGTTCGAGGTCGGCCTGGAGGGAGGTCAGGAGTTCCTCGGTGGCCCCGGTGTAGCGGATGGAGTTGGAGAGGAGTCCGCGCAGTTCGTCGATGGCTGCGAGGGCGTCGGTGATGCCGTGTTCGTGCTGGAGGATCAGGACGTCGCGGGTGACGTCGGGGGTGACGTTGGGGTTGCCGTCGCGGTCGCCGCCGATCCAGGTGCCGAAGGTGAGGGGGCGGGTGCCGGGGGGCAGCTCCACGCCGACGCGCTGGAGTTCCGCGGCGAGGTCTTCGAGTACGTCCCCGACGGCGCCGGCGTGCAGCTCGTCGAGGTAGTAGATGGCGTTGCGGGCTTCGTCGGCGGGTTCCGGACGGACGACGCGCAGTTCGTCGGTCTGCCAGACGAGGTCGATGTTCTCGGCGAGCCGCAGGTCGTGGCGGCGGCGTTCGCCGGCGCCGGTGGCGGGTTCTTCGAGGAGGGCGGCGATGCGGCGCAGCTTGTTGAGGACGCTGCGGCGGGCGGCCTCGGTGGGGTGTGCGGTGAAGACGGGTCGGACGTTGAGGTTCTTGACCGTTTCGCGCAGGTGGGCGGGGTCGGCGTCCTTGAGCATATCGGCGGTGCGGGCCAGCAGGCCGCCTTCGGCGGCCCGGTGGGCGCGCAGTTCCTTGCCGCGGTGTACCTGTTCGGTGACGTTGGCGAGGTGGAAGTAGGTGGAGAAGGCGCGGACGAGCTTGGCCGCGGTTTCGAGGTCGGTGTCGCCGAGGAGCCGGGCGGCGGCTTCGCCGTCGGTGCGGGTGAGGGCGCGGACGCGTTCGACGAGGTCGAGGAGGTCTTGGCCTTCCTGGCGTACGAGGGTTTCCCCGAGGAGGTCGCCGAGGCGGCGGATGTCGGCGCGCAGCTCCGCGTTGGCGGTGGCGGCCTGCGTGAGGGTGGCCTTGGTGGCCGGGGCCTGGGTGACGGGGGCCTGGGCGGCCTGGTCAGCACTGCTCACAGGTGCGGCTCCTTGCAGTGTTCGAGCGCTACTGGGCGGTGGGCTTCCCCGGGCGGGCGCGGCGGTGCCGCTGCTCAGCTCGGGCTGCCCGTGCGGACCGCGCTGTCCGACGTGACCAGGATAGGTGTCCGGTGCTCGGGTGACGGCAGCGCGGGCGTGGTGCGTGCTCCTCTTGCCGCCGGCGCAGGCTTTGCCATACTTACGTTGCCGTAACTTACGGTTCCGTAGGCTCGGTGGTAAGGGCACCTGCCGTCTCCTCACCCCCCAGGGGATCACTTTGATCATGAGTCCCGATCTGAGGGAGGGCGCTTCGGCGGCCTCTCGCACGTCTGAGCCGTCCGCGACACTGGGCGGCGAGAGCAAGCGTTCCGTGGAACAGATCGCCTTGCTGCTGTTCATCACCGTGCCCTTCGTGGCGCTGGCCGGGGCGATCCCGTTGGCGTGGGGGTGGGGGGTGAGCTGGCTCGACATGGGCCTGATGGTGTTCATGTACTTCCTGGCGTGCCATGGCATCACGATCGGTTTCCACCGCTACTTCACGCACGGTTCCTTCAAGGCGAAGCGGCCGTTGCGCATCGCGTTGGCGGTGATGGGGTCGATGGCGGTGGAAGGGCCGCTGGTGCGGTGGGTGGCGGATCACCGCAAGCACCACAAGTTCTCGGACCACGAGGGTGACCCGCATTCGCCGTGGCGATTCGGCGAGAGCGTGCCGGCGCTGATGAAGGGCCTCTGGTGGGCGCACATCGGCTGGCTGTTCGACGAGGAGCAGACGAACCAGCAGAAGTACGCGCCCGACCTGATCGGGGACCCGGCGATCCGGCGGATCTCCCGGGACTTCGTGCTCTGGACGGTGGTGTCTTTGGCGATCCCGCCGTTGGTCGGGGGGCTGGCGACGATGTCCTGGTGGGGGGCCTTCACGGCGTTCTTCTGGGGTTCGCTGGTGCGGGTCGCCCTGTTGCACCACGTGACCTGGTCGATCAACTCGATCTGTCACGCGGTGGGCAAGCGTCCGTTCAAGTCGCGGGACCGTTCGGGGAACGTGTGGTGGCTGGCGGTGCTGTCGTGCGGCGAGTCGTGGCACAACCTGCACCACGCGGATCCGACGTCGGCGCGTCACGGCGTGTTGCGGGGGCAGGTCGACTCCAGTGCGCGGTTGATCCGCTGGTTCGAGCAGGTGGGCTGGGCTTCCGACGTGCGGTGGCCGTCGGAGTCCCGCATCGATGCCCGGCGCAAGGACATGTCGTCGAACGCGGCATGATGGGGGACGTGGCGATCGACGGCAGTAGTTCCAGCGGTGACAAGCCCCGGCGTGGTCGCCGCGTGCGGATGACGGGTGCGGAGCGGCGTCAGCAGTTGCTGGACATCGGTCGGGCGCTGTTCGCCGAGAAGGGCTTCGAGGGCACGTCGGTGGAGGAGATCGCGGCGAAGGCCGGGGTGTCGAAGCCGGTGGTGTACGAGCACTTCGGTGGCAAGGAAGGTCTTTACGCGGTGGTCGTGGACCGCGAGATGCGGCAGCTCCTGGAGGGGGTGACGGGCGCGCTGACGGCCGGGCACCCGCGGGAGCTGCTGGAGCAGGCGGCGTTCGCACTGCTGGACTACATCGAGAGCTATACGGACGGGTTCCGCATCCTGGTGCGGGATTCGCCGGTGGCGCAGTCGACGGGTACCTTCGCGTCGCTGATCAGCGACATCGCCACGCAGGTCGAGGACATCCTGGGCCTGGAGTTCAAGGCGCGTGGTTTTGATCCGAAGCTGGCCCCGCTGTACGCGCAGGCGCTGGTGGGCATGGTGGCGCTGACCGGCCAGTGGTGGCTGGAGACGCGGCGCCCGAAGAAGGCCGAGGTGGCGGCGCACCTGGTGAACCTGGCCTGGCACGGTCTGGAGAACCTGGAGGCGCGCCCTCGGCTGGTGGGTCACCGCAAGAGCTGACCGGCGCGGGAGGGCGCACCGGCGCCCCGTCACCGATTCCACGGTGGCGGGGCGCCGGTGCGTCGTCAGGGGGTGGGTTCGAGGAATTCGAGGCGGTTGCCGACGGGGTCGTGCGAGTAGAACCGCTTGTGGCCGGGCAGGTCGGTGTCCCAGTGGACCTCGGCCCCGTGCTCGCGGAGCCTGCGGGCGTACGCCTCGATCCCGGTGACGCGCAGACCCGGGTGGGCCTTTCCGGCGGGCCGGAAGGCGTCTTCGATGCCGACGTGGAGTTGCACGGGACCGGCGGCGAACCAGCAACCGCCGCGGGCGGCGAGCGCGGGGGGCTTGGGGAGTTCGGTCATGCCGAGGGCGTCGGTGTAGTAGCGGCGCAGCAGGTCCTCGGAGCCGGGTGGGGCGGCGAGTTGGACGTGGTCGAGTGCGGTGAGCACCTCAGAGCTCCTTGCGGGCGATGGCGAAGATGCGACGGAAGGGGAACACCGTGCCGCGGGGGCCGGGCGGGTAGGCGGCGCGCAGCGCTTCCCGGTATTCGGCGAGGAAGCTGTCGACGGCTTCCTCGTCGTCGCCGAGTTCGGTCAGGACGGGGCGCAGGGCGGTGCCCTTGACCCAGTCGAGCACGGGGTCCGGGCCGGAGAGCAGTTGGTGGTAAGTGGTTTCCCAGACATCGACGGCGCAGCCGAGTTCGGTGAAGCGGGCGAGGTATTCGGCGGGTTCGAGGATGTGGACGTAGCGCGCGCCGTGGCCGGCGAGGCGGTCGCGCCAGCGGGGGGTGTCGCAGAGGTCGGCGAGCATCCGGTGGCTGGGCGCGGTGAAATTGCCGGGGATCTGGAAAGCGAAGGTGCCGCCGGGTCGCAGTGCGGTGATCCAGGCCGCGAAGGAGCCGGGGTGGTTGGGCACCCATTGCAGGGCGGCGTTGGAGACGATCAGGTCGTACGACTCCTCGGGGTGCCATTCGGCGAGGTCGGCCCGGTCGAAGTCGAGGTGCCCGCCGCCGGGGGTGGGTCCGGCGTGGTCCTGGGCGGCGCGGTGGAGCATCTCCGGGGAGAGGTCGAAGCCGGTGATCCGCGCGTCGGGCCACCGGTCGGCGAGGAGGGCGGTGACGTTGCCGGGGCCGCAGCCGAGGTCGGCGATGCGTGCGGGGGCGGTGGGGAGTTCGGGTATGCGGGTCAGCAGGTCGAGAAAGGGGCGTGTGCGGTGTCCGGCGTGCCGGAGGTACTGCTGGGGATCCCAGACCGGCGCCGCGGGAGCGGTGGCGACGGGCGTCGGAACCGGGGCGGTATCGGAATGCATATGCGAAGCCTCCCTGCTGATGGGGCGGTTGGAAGCGGAAGCTGTCCGGCCCCCTCCATTCCCATCCTGGCCGAATATATATCTTGATGTCAAGATACACGAGATCGAGATATCCAGGACCCAAGATCCTCGAACTGAAGAGACTTCACATCGACAGACCCCTTACACTGATCGGCATGGAGGACGAGGTCGACCGACTGGTCGCGGCATGGCGGCGAGAACGCCCTGACCTCGACGTTGAACCGCTGGAGGTGCTGAGCCGCGTGAGCCGGCTCGCCCGCCACCTCGACCGCGCCCGCAGGCTGGCCTTCTCCGAGCACGGCCTGGAGCCCTGGGAGTTCGACGTCCTCACCTCGCTGCGCCGCGCCGGCGCCCCGTACCAGCTCTCCCCCGGCCAGTTGCTGACCCAGACGCTGGTCACCTCCGGCACCATGACCAACCGCATCGACCGGCTCGCCAAGAAGAGCCTGGTGGAGCGGCTTCCCGACCCCAGCGACCGGCGCGGCGTACTGGTCCGGCTGACCCCCGAGGGCCGCGACCGCGCCGACCAGTCCCTGGCCGGGCTGCTGGCGCAGGAACGCGCCATCCTCGCCCAGCTCTCGCAGGGCCAGCGCGGTGACCTCGCGGCGCTGCTACGCAGGCTGACCGCTCCGTTCGACAACATCCCCGGCTAGCTCCGCCGGCCGCACCCCGGCCCGCCGGGCCAGGGCCACCGCCGCGAGCGTGGAGTGCACCCCCAGCTTGCCCAGGACGTTCTGCATGTGCGTGCGCACGGTGTGCGGGGACAGGAACAGTCGCGCGGCCACGTCCTTGCGGCCCAGCCCGGCCACCATGCAGCGCAGCACCTCGTGCTCGCGCGGCGTGAGCGACTCCACCAGCCGTTCGCTGTCCGTACGGTGCTTGCGCGCCGCGGTCAGCTCCCGCAGCACCCCTGTCAGCAGCGCGGGCGGAAGATGGGTCTCCTCCCGCAGGACGCCCCGGATCACGGCCAGCAGCCGCGAGAGCGAACAGTCCTTGGCGACCCAGCCGGACGCCCCCGCCTGGAGCGCGAGCGCGGCCCGGCGGGGGTCGTCGCGTTCGGCGAGGACCACCGCCCGCACCCCGGGATGCGCCGCCCGCACGCTCGCGACCAGCGCGATCCCGTCCGTGCCGGGAGGCGCGGGTGGTGGCCCCGATCCCGCGCGCTGTACGGGTACGGTCCCCGCGGCGGCGCCCAGGTCGGCGTCCACGAGCATGACGTCGAAGCGGCGACCCTCGGCCGCCGCGCGTTCGAGGCAGCGCACGGCGGCGGGAGCACTGCCGGCCGCGGACACGTCCACGTCCGACTCGGCCGCGAGCGCGGCCGCGAGAGATTCGGCGAAGATGCGGTGATCGTCGACGACGAGAACCCGGATACGAACCACGAAAACCCCCACGGGTCGGGGAACGGACGACGGCGGGTACGGCGCCCGGACCGGGTGGTGATCCGCAGCAGCCGCGGCCGCCGCCGAGACATCTCTGCACTACCCCGGAGCGGACGCCGTACCCGGCGTATCTCGACCCCTGAATCAACGCCGGCCCCCACCGGTGTCACGCATCAGCGTAGAGCGGGTGGGCTCCGGCGGTTGGCCGAATAGCAGAAGTTTTCCGAGCGATTTTCCGGCGCGGTGGCTCTGAACGGGCCTCGGTGTGGCTTGATTTCGCTTGTCCGGTGGGTCCGGTGGGTCCGCGCGGCGCGACGGCCGGTTCAGGGTCCCGGTGCGTGTCACGGGCAGTTGCACGGGGGGCGGTTCACCCGGCGTACGCACGCTGGGCGCCCGCGCAGGGCGCCCGACCACGGCGCGCGGCCCCACGACACGCGCCCCCGCCGCCGGGCGCCGCCCGCGACGGGGGGCGCGGGCGGTCCGGAGTACGCGGGCGGGCCGGGGCGTGCGGGCGGGCCTCGGTGTGCGAGCCGGTCAGGAGTGGTGACGGCGCGCGAAGTTCCAGGCGTCGGTCACGATGCCGGTGAGGTCGGAGCGGGTGGGGGTCCAACCGAGACGCTCGTGCGCCGTGCGGGCGGAGGCCACCAGGACCGCCGGGTCGCCCGGCCGGCGCGGGGCGACGATCTCGGGGATCTCCCGCCCGGTGACCTTGCGGACGGTCTCGATGACCTCGCGGACCGAGAAGCCGCTGCCGTTGCCGAGGTTGCAGATCAGGTGTTCGCCCTCGGTGGCGACGCGCAACGCCGACAGGTGGGCCTCGGCGAGGTCCGCGACGTGGATGTAGTCGCGTACGCAGGTGCCGTCGGGGGTCGGGTAGTCGTCACCGAACACCGAGATGGACGCGCGCTGTCCGAGCGCGACCTGGAGGACCAGCGGGATCAGGTGCGTCTCGGGGTCGTGCCGCTCGCCGAACTCCCCGTAGGCACCGGCGACGTTGAAGTAGCGCAGCGACACGGCGGCCAGGCCGTGCGCCACGCACTCGCCGGCGATCATGTGGTCGACGGCCAGCTTGGAGGCGCCGTAGGGGTTGGTCGGCGCGGTCACGGACGTCTCCGTCAGCAGCCCTTCGGTGGGCTCGCCGTAGGTGGCGGCGGTGGAGGAGAAGACGAGCTTGCGCACGCCGGCCTCGCGCATCGCGGTCAGCAGCGCGAGGGTGCCGCCGACGTTGTTGTCCCAGTACTTGCCGGGGTTCGCGACGGACTCGCCGACCTGCGAGGAGGCCGCGAAGTGCAGGACGGCGTCGAAGGAGGCGTCCAGGTACTCGGCGGCGTCCTGGATCCGCCCGTTGATCAGGGTGACGCCCGCGGGGACGCCCTCGCCGAAGCCGGTGGAAAGGTTGTCGAGGACGGTGACCTCGTGGCCGGCTTCCAGAAGGTGGGCGGCGACGACGCTGCCCACATATCCGGCGCCGCCCGTGACCAGGTACTTGCTCACGTGATGCTGCCTCTCGCGGGGTGACGCACGCGGGATTTCGCGTGCTGGGTCCGGCTTACCGGATCGCACGCGTCCGGGGAAATCCGCCCCGGACATCCTGCCCCAATCCGCCGGAGCGCGATCCCGGGGGGCGGCGGGACCCTGGACGGCGGGCTTGCTCAGTCCCGGCCGGAGGGCGGCCACACGGGCGGCGCCGCCCGGTCCAGGAGCCCGGTACGGGCGGCCAGCGCGGCCGCCTCCAGCCGCGATCCCACTCCCAGCTTCATCAGGACCCGCTGGACGTGCGTGCGGGCGGTGCTGGGCGCGATGGCCATGCCCGCCGCGATGAGCCGGGTGTCCTCGCCCTCCGCGACCCGGACCAGGACCTCCACCTCGCGCGGGGTGAGCAGCCGCAGCAACCGGCTGCCCTCGTCGTCGGGCTGGGCGGCGGGGTTGAGGAGTTCCGCGAAGGCGCTCTGCAACAGCTGGGGGGAAATGGCGACCTCCCCCGCGCGCGCCTTGGCCAGGGCCCGTTCCACACCCTCGATGCGCTCGTCGTGACGTACGTACCCGCAGGCGCCCGCGGCGAAGGCGGCGGCGATCCCCCGCGGGTTCGGCACCGGGCCGAGGACGACGACGGCGATCTGCGGGCGTTCGCGCCGGATGCGGACGACGGGTTCGAAGACGGTCGGTTCGGCGGGGGTGGCGGTACCGAAGAGGCAGACCTCGGGGGCGCGGCTGATGACCAGTTCGGCCGCGCCGGCGGCCGGCGCGGCGGCTGCGAGAACCCGGTGGCCGCGCAGCTTGAGGGCCGAGGCGAGCGCCTCGGCCAGCAGGCGGTGCTCGTCGACCACCATGACCCGTACGCCCATGAGGGCACCCTCCCCGTTCCTCCTGACCCGGCAAGCTACACGCTTGTTCGACGGGGCGTGCCGGTTACCGTGCGAAAGCCCCCGGAAGCGTTGGGTCGTCCGGGGGCTCGCGCGAGGAGGTCGAGGGTTCAGTTGGCGACGAAGGACACGAAGAGGTGCTCCGGGTCGCCGGCGCTGCCGTACGGCTTGCGGACCATCGTGCGGGCGATGAACAGGTGTCCGTTGTGGTAGCGGAACTCGGCGTGGTCGACCACGAATTGGGTCTCGGCGCTGTGCACGGCCTTGTCCGACGGGTTCTGCATCAGGACGGTCTGCTTCATCGTCTTGCCGTCGATGCTGACGATCTGGCCGCCTCCGTCGTACGGAGGCTCCTTGTAGGCGATGATGTTCGACCCGTCCATGCGCAGCGGGAACATCGTGTACCGCTCGCCGGCGTCGGCGCGGTCGGTGGTGCCCTTGCCGGTGTTCAGGTCGAAGGAGACGATCTCGTTGGTGCGGCCGATGGAGGACGACGCGCCCTGGTGCTCGTAGGTCGGGATGTAGACCTTGCCGTTGCCGACGACCATGCCGGTGCACTGCTCGACCTCGGTGGCGGGGCAGTCCGGGGCGTAGTTGCCGCTGGAGAGCCCGATGCGGGACTTGAGCTGGCCGGCGTCGTCGATGACGAAGAGGTCGCTGACGTTGGTGGCGTTCTTGGCGGTGTTGCCGACGTTGGCGGCGACGATGAGCGGCTTGGTGGAGATGATGCCGGCCCACTCGATGCCGGGGGCGAGCTTGTACGAAGCCTTCGGCGCGCCCGTGGCGGGGTCGAGGGACTGGGCGTACAGGGTCTGGTTGGGGTCCTGGCCGCACTTGCGGAGGACGGCGAGGGCCTCGCCGCCCGCGTAGCCGAGGTCGTAGCAGCCGTCGCCGTCGACCTTGGGCGTCCACAGGGACTTGCCGTCGGCGAGGTTCCAGGCGGCGCCGCCGCGCAGGCCGCCGGCGGCGACGGTCTGGCCGCTGAGGGTGACCTCGGTGAAGGGGACGGGCTTGTCGCCGTTGGTCTGGGACTTGGCGGTGCCGGACCAGACGAGCTTGCCGGTGTCGAGGTCGATCACGCCGACCTGGGTGCACTGGGGGTACTTGTTGCTGTCACTGGCCATGCCCTCTTGGAAGAGGACGGCGGTCTTGTTGCCGCTGACGTGCTTGGTCGCGCCGCAGATCTGGGCGGGGAGCGGGAGTTCCCACTTCTTCCCGCCGTCGACGAGGTTGTACCCGACGACCTTGGCCACGTCGGACTTGACGTAGGTACTGTCGGTGAGCCAGGAGCCGTCGACGGAGACGACGTCGTCGGGCGTCGGGCTGGGGACGTTGATCAGGGTCCGCGACTTGGGGTTGGCTGGGACCTTCTCCGTGCCGCCCTGGGGCGTCGGGCCCTTGTCGTTGCCCGTGGAGCCGGTGGGGTCGCCGCCCGCGACGGGCTGCGTGCCACCGCCTCCGCCCTGGTCGGAGACGTACCAGAAGCCGCCGCCGATGATGAGGACCATGGCCAGCAGCGCGGCGCCGACGATCATCAGCTGGGTGCGCTTGTCGCCGCCGCCCGCGCCGCCTCCCTGGCCGGCGGCCTGCTGCGGCCCGCTCGGGAAGCCGGGGGGCTGCTGCTGGGGGTAGCCGTAACCGGCCGGTGCCTGCGGCGGGTAGCCGTAGGAGGGCTGCCCGGGCGCGGCGGCGGGGGGCTGCTGCGGGGCCGTCGGCGGCATGGGCGGGACCGGCGGAGGCGCGCCGTAGCCGCCGGGCGGCGGCTGGTTGGGCGGCTGGTTGGGTGGCGGGGGCGCGCCGTAGCCGCCGGGCGGCTGGTTCGGCGGGGGCGGGGTACTGGGCGTGCTCATGGGGGGATCTATTGCCTCTCGGTGGGCGGCTCGGTGGACTCGTTCACTTGCCGAAGGCCATCAGGAGCTTCTCGTCCTTGCCGTCGGCCTGCAGTCGGGTGACGGACACGAAGAACCGGCCGTCCACGTAGTCGAGTTCCGGTGAGTAGAACGCGCTCTCGACCTCCGAGGCGGGTCCCGACGGATTGTGCAGCAGCACGGTGGGGTTGCCGCCGGCGGCCGGGACGGAGACGATCTCGCCGCCCTTGTCGGAGGACACGCTCTTGCGGTAGGCGATGAGCCGCCCCTTTTCGGCGACGAGGGGGATGATGCCGGCGTTCTCCCCGGAGGGGGTACGCCACTTCGCCTTGCCGGTCCCCAGGTCGAAGGCGACGATCTCGTTCGCCTTGGCGCCGTTCGCGGGCAGGGTCGCCAGGTAGAGGGTGTCGTCGGCGACGGCGGAGGTGCCGCAGCCCTGGAGGCTGTCGCTGCCGGCGCCGCAGTTGACGACGAAGGAGCCTTCGGCGGACATGCTGGCGCGCGTCTTCCCGTCCGGCCCCAGGGACATGATGGCCCGCTTCTTGGTGTCGCGGTTGCCGACGTCGATGACGACGGGGTCGACGGAGTAGACGCTGTTGATTTCGAAGCCCTTGGCCAGGCGGTAGGTCCAGCTCTTCTTGCCGGTGGTCGGGTCGATGCCCTGGACCTCGACGGTGCGGTCGGCGTCCTCGCAGGTGGCGAGGCCGATCATCTTGGCGTTGCCGCCGATGTAGGCGCGCGGTTTGCAGCCCTCGGGGACGTTGCCGGTGAAGATCTTGTCACCTGTGCTGATCTTGTAGGCGGTGGTGGAGATGCTCCGGTTCACGGCGACCGTGTCGCCGACGATGCTCGGGTAGGCGCTGATGGCGGTGTCGAAGAGGTTCTGCTGCTCGACGGTCTTCGTCCAGCCCTCCTTGCCCGTCTTGAGGTCGATCAGCTTCATCTGGCTGCAGTCGGCGGTGTCGCTGTCGCCGTCCTTGAGCAGGATGACCGTCTTGCCGTCGCCGGTGGTCTGGTTGGTGCTCCCGCAGACATCGGCGGGGAAGTCGAGCTTCCACTTCTGCTTGCCGTCGGTGACCTGGTAGCCGACGAGGGACTTGCCCACCGTCTTGACGACGGAGTCGCCGACGACCCACTGGCCCTGCGCGGGAACGCCCGCGCCCGGGCCGTCGATCTTCGCGCTCTTGTACCAGAGGACCTTGTCCTCGCCGGGCTTGCGGCCCGCGTTGAGGTCCTCCTGGTCGCCGCTGCCGTTGCCGCTCCCGTCGCCCGTGTCCACGGACGGCGAGCCGGAGGGCTTGTCGTCGGCCGGCGTGCTGCCCTGCGCGACGGGATGTTCGGGGGAGTCGCCGCCGCCGTGGCCGAAGGCGAAGTAACCGCCGACGGCGAGGACGATGGTGGCGCCCACGACGGCGGCGAGGATGACGGCCGGCTTCCGCGGGCGTTGCCCGCCGGGGTGGCCGAGGGCACCGGGCATGCCCTGGGGGGCGCCGGGGACGGTCGGGGGCTGCGGGTAGCCGTAGCCGGGCTGGGGGAACCGGCCGGGTGGCGCCTGGGGTTGCGGGACCGTCGGGGGCTGCTGGGCGTACGGGTTCGCGCCCGGCGGGGGCACGTGGGCGAGCTGCGGCGGACCGGGCAGGTGGCCGTAACCGGAAGGCGGTGGCGGCTGGTTCGGCGGCGGCTGGGGCGGCTCGGTCATCAGCGCATACCTTCGGCGTCGGACGGTCGTGACGGGAGGATGACCTTTCTATCACTGCCGCCGAACATACATCGGGCCGGTCCACGCCCTGTTCCCAAGGGAGGACCGGCCCGTGACGTGGCCGTTATCCGGCCGGCGGGCGGCCGTGCGCGGCACGGATCACGCGTCTTCGGCCAGCTCCAGCCAGCGCATTTCCAACTCGTCCCGTTCTGCGATGAGTCCGCGCAGCTCCGCGTCGAGCTTGGCGACCTTGTCGTAGTCGGTGGAGTTCTCGGCGATCTGCGCGTGCAGGTTCGACTCGCGGTCAGACATCTTGTTGAGCTGCCGCTCGATCTTCTGGAGTTCCTTCTTCGCGGCGCGCGCGTCGCCCGAGGACGACGACTTGACGGCCGCGGGGGCGGGCGCGGGTGCGGCGGCCTCGATCATCGCCCGGCGGCGCTCCAGGTACTCGTCGAGGCCGCGCGGCAGCATCCGCAGGGTCGCGTCGCCGAGGAGCGCCATCACGGTGTCGGTCGTGCGCTCGATGAAGAACCGGTCGTGGGAGATGACGATCATCGAACCGGGCCAGCCGTCGAGGAGGTCCTCCAACTGGGTCAGGGTCTCGATGTCGAGGTCGTTGGTCGGCTCGTCGAGGAACAGGACGTTGGGCTCGTCCATCAGCAGGCGCAGGATCTGCAGGCGTCGCCGCTCGCCGCCGGAGAGGTCGCCGACCGGCGTCCACTGCTTCTCCTTGGTGAACCCGAACTGTTCGCAGAGCTGACCGGCGGTCATCTCGCGGCCTTGGCCGAGGTCGACGCGGTCGCGGACACGCTGGACCGCCTCCAAGACGCGCAGCGAGGGGTCGAGTTCGCCGACCTCCTGGGAGAGGTAGGCCAGTTTGACGGTCTTGCCCACGGTGACGGTGCCGGCCGCGGGCTGCTCCTCGCCCTGGGTGCGTGCGGCAGCGGCGAGGGCGCGCAGCAGGGAGGTCTTGCCGGCGCCGTTGACGCCGACGAGACCGACGCGGTCGCCGGGGCCGAGGTGCCAGGTGAGGTGCTTGAGGAGGATCTTGGGTCCGGCCTGGACGGTGACGTCTTCCATGTCGAAGACGGTCTTGCCGAGGCGGGCGTTGGCGAAGCGCATCAGCGCGGACGTGTCGCGCGGCGGCGGCACGTCCGCGATGAGCTCGTTGGCGGCCTCGATGCGGTAGCGGGGCTTGGAGGTGCGCGCGGGGGCGCCGCGGCGCAGCCAGGCGAGCTCCTTGCGCATGAGGTTCTGCCGCTTGGACTCCTCGGTGGCGGCGATCCGGTCGCGTTCGGCGCGGGCGAAGACGTAGTCGCTGTAGCCGCCCTCGTACTCGTGGACGGCCCCCCGCTGGACGTCCCACATGCGGGTGCAGACCTGGTCGAGGAACCAGCGGTCGTGGGTGACGCAGACGAGTGCGGAGCGGCGTTCCTGGAGGTGCTTGGCCAGCCAGGAGATGCCCTCGACGTCGAGGTGGTTGGTGGGCTCGTCGAGGACGAGGAGGTCCTGCTCGGCGATGAGGAGCTTCGCCAAGGCGATGCGGCGGCGCTCGCCGCCGGAGAGCGGGCCGATGACCGTGTCGAGGCCCTGGCCGAAGCCGGGCAGGTCGAGGCCGCCGAACAGGCCGGTCAGCACGTCGCGGATCTTGGCGTCGCCGGCCCACTCGTGGTCCGCCATGTCGCCGATGATCTCGTGGCGGACGGTGGCCCGCGGGTCGAGGGAGTCGTGCTGGGTGAGGACGCCCATGCGCAGTCCGCCGGACTGGGTGACGCGGCCGGTGTCGGGTTCTTCCAGCTTGGCGAGCATCCGGATGAGGGTGGTCTTGCCGTCGCCGTTGCGGCCGACGACGCCGATGCGGTCTCCCTCGGACACGCCGAGGGAGATGCCGTCGAGCAGGGTACGGGTGCCGTACACCTTGCTGACTGCCTCGACATTGACCAGATTGACGGCCATCAGACGCGCTCCAGGTGGGGGTCCCCCCGGACGGTGTCCGGGAGAGGGTGTGGATCAGCCCCTCAGCCTAACCCTCCGGGAGCGCGGTGGCTCCGGGGGCGGGGCTGGTCGCCACCCGCGTGGTACGGCAGGTCCCGGACGCTTCCAGGGCGGCGGCCACCATGGCGGCGGACTCCGCGTCGCGGACCAGGAACGCGGTGGTGGGGCCGGAGCCGGAGACCAGTGCGGCCAGGGCTCCGGCCCGGGTGCCCGCCGCGAGGGTGTCGGCGAGCCCGGGTCGCAGCGACAGCGCGGCGGGCTGGAGGTCGTTGGCCAAGGTCGCGGCGAGCGCGTCGGGGTCGCCGGAGGCGAGGGCCTCAAGCAGGGCCGGGGACGCCTCGGGCGTGGGGATGTCCCGCCCGGCGGCGAGCCGGTCGAACTCGCGGAACACGGCCGGGGTCGACAGCCCGCCGTCGGCGACGGCGAAGACCCAGTGGAAGGTTCCCGCGGCGACCGGGGTGAGGATCTCCCCGCGCCCCGTGCCCAGCGCCGCCCCGCCGACCAGGCCGAACGGGACGTCGCTGCCCAGCTCGGCGCAGATCTCCAGCAGCTCGGCGCGCGGGGTGTCCAGCCCCCACAGGGCGTCGCAGGCCACGAGGGCCGCCGCGCCGTCGGCGCTGCCGCCGGCCATGCCGCCCGCCACGGGGATCCTCTTCGCGATGTGGAGGTGTACGGACGGGGTGAGGCCGCCCCTCTTGGCGAGGAGTTCGGCGGCGCGCGCGGCGAGGTTGCCGCGGTCCAGGGGCACCTGGTCGGCGTCGGGGCCGTCGCAGGTCACCGTCAGCTCGTCGGCGGGGCTCGCGGTGACCTCGTCGTAGAGGGACACGGCGAGGAAGACGTTCGCCAGGTCGTGGAAGCCGTCGGGGCGGGCGGCGCCCACCGCCAACCGGACGTTGACCTTCGCGGGGACGCGGACGGTCACGGAGCGGCTCACAGCGCGGGCCTCTCGGCGGCCGGCTTGTGCTCGGCGATCGCGGCGAACTCCTCCACGGTCAGCGACTCGCCGCGGGCCTGCGGGGAGACGCCCGCGGCGACCAGCGCGGCCTCGGCGCCGGCGGCGGAGCCGGCCCAGCCGGCGAGGGCGGCGCGCAGGGTCTTGCGGCGCTGCGCGAAGGCCGCGTCGACGACCGCGAAGACCTCCGCCTTGGAGGCGGTGGTCTTGATCGGCTCGGAGCGGCGGACCAGCGAGACCAGACCGGAGTCGACGTTGGGGGCGGGCCAGAACACCTTGCGGCCGATGGACCCGGCCCGCTTGACGTGCGCGTACCAGTTGGCCTTGACGGACGGCACCCCGTACACCTTGTTGCCCGGCTCGGCGGCGAGCCGGTCGGCCACCTCCGCCTGCACCATCACCAACGTCCGCTCGATGCTGGGGAAGCGGTCGAGCATGGTGAGCAGGACGGGCACGGCCACGTTGTAGGGCAGGTTCGCCACGAGCGCGGTCGGCGCGGGGCCCGGCAGTTCGGTGACGAGCATGGCGTCGGAGTGGACGAGCGCGAAGCGGTCCTTGCGGCCCGGCATCCGCGCCTCGATGGTGGCGGGCAGCGCGGCGGCGAGCACGTCGTCGATCTCGACGGCGGTGACCCGGTCGGCGGCCTCCAGCAGCGCGAGCGTGAGCGAGCCCAGCCCCGGCCCGACCTCCACGACCACGTCGTCCGGCCGCACCTCGGCGGTGCGGACGATCCGGCGGACCGTGTTGGCGTCGATGACGAAGTTCTGGCCCTTCTGCTTCGTCGGCCGGACGCCGAGTACGGCGGCCAGTTCCCGGATGTCGGCCGGGCCGAGGAGGGCGTCGGAAGGGGTCTCGTGGGGCTGCTGCTCTGCGGTGCTCACCGGTAAAGCCTACGGCCGCAGTGGGGCCAGGGAGTCGCCCCCCGCTGCACGTAGAGCTTCTTGGCCCGGTACGTCTGCTCCGCGCCCGGGGCGTCCTGGGGGCGGCCGCTGCCGCCGAGGCTCTGCCAGGTGGTCACGTCGAACTGGTACAGCCCGCCGTAGGTGCCGGAGGCGTCGGTGGCGGCGGGCCGGCCGCCGGATTCGCACTGGGCGAGCGCGTCCCAGTCGAGGCCGTCGGCGCCCGCGACGGAGGTCGGCAGCGGTTTCGTGCCGATTTTGACGAGCCGGGTGACGGGTTCGCGGATGACCTCGTCGGCGATCCGGCGGGGCTTCTCGTGTACGCCGTTGACGGTGCGCAGGCTGTAGGTGACCCGGCGGGCGCCGGGCCGGCCGGCGCGTTCCACCACCTCGGTGCCGACGAACAGGCTGTCGTCGTCGGCCTTCTCGGTCTCGAACGGGATGCGTTCCTCGCGGACCTCGCGGGTGCCGGTGATGCGCAGCACGGTGACGGTCTGCCCGTCGCGGGGGAAGGAGTCCGGGGGGACGGAGGTGGTGTCCTGCCCGCGCAGGGTGATGCCGGCCTGGCCGAGGGCTTCCCGGACGGTGGCGGCGTTGGTGCGGATGGTGGTCTCGTGGCCGTCGGCCATGAAGGTGACGCCGCGTTCGGTGCGGACGGTGAGGGTGAGTCCGGTGCGCGGTACGGCGGTGGTGCGGGCGGCGGACAGGTAGGCGCCTTCGGCGCGGACGCCGAGTTGGCGCAGGGCGCCGTCCACGGTGCGGGCGGTGGTCCACACCTGGCGGCGCTGACCGTCGAGGGTGAGGTGGAGGGGGCGCCCGTAGCGGACGACGACGTCCTCGCCGTCTTCGAGGGCCGTGTCCCGGCCGGGGGCGACGAGGTCGTGGGAGCCGACGCCGAGGTGTTCGGCGGCGAGCAGTTCGTCCACGCCGTCGGCGAAGGTGTGGAGGGTGCGGGGTACGCCGTCGACGGTGAGGCGGACCGTCTTGTCGGCGGCGACGAACGCGGTGGTGCCGCCCGCGAGGAAGGCGACGACCAGGGCCTGCGGGACGATGCGGCGCCAGTGGTCGGGGCCGGCGGGGGCGTGGGCGGGCGCCGCTCGGCGTCTTCCGGTGCCGGCGCCGGCCGGGGCCGGCAGGGGCGCCGGCGGCGGGCCCTCGCTCCGGCGGCGGCGCCCGGGCCCGGTCTCGGTGGGGGGCGCGAGGGTGGCGGGACCGGCTTCGGGGCGGCGACGTCGGCCGGGCCCCGGGGGGGCCTCGGTCGGGGTGCGGTACGGGGTCTCGTGCGGGGCGGTGGTACGCCCGCGGGCCTTGCGGCGCCGTGCGGAGCGGGGGGCGGGGACGGCGGCCTCGGGACCGACTCCGGGGTCGGGGCCCGGGCCCGGGTCCGGGTCCCGGTTCCAGGGCGAGGGGGGTTCGGGGTCGCCGTGCGGGCCGAACAGGTCGTCGAGCGGGCCGCCGGGGCGGCTTCCGTACGGCCCGTCGCCATGGCGCTCGTACGGGGTGTCGGGCGGGCGGTCGTACGGGGCGCCGGCGGCGCCGTGGTCCTGACCGTCGTCCGGGGCGCCGGCGGATGCATCGCCCCGGCCGTGGACCGGGCCGTGCCCGTGGCCTGTGTACGGGGCGGGTCCATGACCGTCACGCCGGCCCTCGTCGTGGCCGTGACCGGGGCCGGCCGCGAGGGCGGCGGTGCGCGGGTCCGGGGTCCACGGCACCGGTACGCTCCAGGGTCGGTCGGGGGCGGGGGCGGGGCCGCTGCCGTCGGGCCCCGGCCACAAGACCGGCTCCGCCTTCCGCGCGCCGCGGCCGCCACGGCGGTGTCCGCCACTGCCCTGTGTCTCGCTCACGACGCTCGCTCCACGTGTCCGGCCCCGTTGGTTCGGGCACGGCACCCTAGCGGGAACGGGCGTCACTCATCAAAGTCGGGCCGCTACCCAGCGTGTCGGCGGGTCGGCGGGTCGTACAGATGACCCAGTGGCGCCTCATTGAAGTGCTCTCCCGGCTGAGGCCGGGAGATTCCTGCCTGCCTCGCGGCAGCGGGCTTGACGCGCTTGGCGCGCCTGACGACTGCCCTCCCGGCTGCCGGGACGAGCGCGTGGCCCATCCGGTACAGGTGCAAGACGACCCCGCCCTGAAGGGCGGAACACTGGCCAAGATCAGAGGTAGGCGAAGGCGCGGGCGGTGTTCGCGGCCAGGACCGTGGCCATCGCGTCCTCGTCGATGCCGCGGACCGCGGCCATCGCCCGCACCGTCAGTGGAAGGAGGTAGGGCGCGTTGGGCCGCCCGCGGTACGGCGCGGGGGTGAGGTACGGGGCGTCCGTCTCGACGAGCACCAGCTCCGGCGGCGCCACGGCCAGCGCCTCGCGCAGCGGCGCGGCGTTCTTGAAGGTAACGGTGCCGGCGAAGGACATGTAGTAGCCGGCGGCCGCGCACTCCCGGGCCATGGCCGCGTCCCCGGAGTAGCAGTGGAAGACGGTCCGCTCGGGGGCGCCCTCCTCGCGCAGGACGCGCAACACGTCGGCGTGGGCGTCGCGGTCGTGGATGACCAGGGCCTTGCCCTGGCGCTTGGCGATCTCGATGTGGGCGCGGAAGGAACGCTCCTGCGCGGCCATGCCCTCGGGTCCGGTGCGGAAGTAGTCCAGCCCGGTCTCGCCGACCGCCTTGACGTGCGGGAGCGCGGCGAGGGCCTCGATCTCGGCCAGCGCGTCGTCGAGTGCGCCCTCGCCGCCGCCGGGCCGGGCGCCCTGCCTCGACCAGTTGTCGGCGTCACCGTGCACGATGCGGGGCGCTTCGTTCGGGTGAAGGGCGACGGCCGCGTGGACGTTCTCGTACGCGGCGGCGGTCTCGGCGGCCCAGCGGGAGCCCTTCACGTCGCAGCCGACCTGGACGACGGTGGTCACGCCCACCGAGGCGGCCTTGGCCAGGCCCTCTTCGACGGTTCCGGACTGCATGTCCAGGTGGGTGTGGGAGTCGGCGACCGCCACCCGCAGCGGTTCGGGCAGCGGGGGCGGCGCGTCGTTCGGGGTACGGCTCATGAGGCCGATCTTATGACCGGTGGGATGGGCGGGCCCCGCCGATCACTGTCCATCGCTTCCGGTCACTTCCGGAATAGCCTCCGCAGCCGGGCCAGCGGTCCGCGGCGGGCCGCGGCGTCCTCGACGGGCACGGGGCCCGGCGCGGCGTGGTCGGGGACGCTCTTGCGCTGCTTGGGCGGGCGGGGAGCGTCGTGGGTGGCCGGGACCGGTCCGGCGATGCCGGGGTGGATGGCCTGGTGGTAGAGCTGGTCGAGCATGCCGAGGACCGACTTGACCTGTCCCTCGCGCATGATGCGGACCACGTGGCCGCCGCAGTTCATGCAGGTCGGGTTCGACAGGGGGGAGGGAACCCGCTCGCTGTTGACCGTATACACGATGAAGGGCTCTCCGTGGCCGTTCACGTGGTGTTCGATCTCGTACCCCTGCTCCCAGCCGTATCCGCACTTCATGCAGGCGAACGAGTACGCCTCGTGCACGGTGTGCAGGGCCGGCCTCGACGGGGCGGTGGGTATGGCGGTGGCGGCGGTCGGTGCGGGTGCCGGGGTCTCAGCGATCTCACTCATGCCAGCTCCTCTTGTTCCACTGGTGCATTGCCAGTGGACGCCTCTTCGGGCGGGAGCGCATCAGGCCCTGTCCAGTGTTGGGCGGACTTTGGGCCACTCATGCCCAAAAGGGCCGGTACGCGGTCTGAGCTTTGCTTTTCAGCTTATCTCTTTACCGATCTACGGGACGTTTTGAGCCGCATTCTTTGCCGCGACCACCGCGTCGAAGACCTCGCGCTTGGGTACGCCGGCCTCGGCGGCGACCGCCGCGATGGCCTCCTTGCGTCGCTCCCCCGCCTCCTCCCGCACCCGCACCCTGCGCACCAGCTCCTCGTCGTCCACGTCGCCCGGCGCGGCGGCCGGCGCGCCCCCGACGACGATCGTGATCTCGCCGCGCACGCCCTCGGCGGCCCAGGCCGCCAGCTCGCCGAGACCGCCGCGCTTGACCTCCTCGTACGTCTTGGTCAGCTCGCGGCACACGGCGGCCCGCCGGCCCGCGCCGAACACCTCGGCCATCGCCGCCAGGGTGTCGTCCAGCCGGTGCGGGGCCTCGAAGTAGACGAGCGTGCGCCGCTCGCCCTCGACCTCGCGCAGCCGGCCGAGGCGCTCGCCGGCCTTGCGCGGCAGGAACCCCTCGAAGCAGAACCGGTCCACGGGCAGCCCCGACAGCGCGAGCGCGGTCAGGACGGCGGAGGGCCCGGGGACGGCGGTGACCTTGATGTCCTTGGCCACGGCGGCGGCGACGAGCCGGTAGCCGGGGTCGGAGACCGAGGGCATCCCGGCGTCGGTGACCAGCAGCACGCGCTTGCCGGACTCCAGCGCCTCTACCAGCTCGGGGGTGCGGGCGGACTCATTGCCCTCGAAGTACGACAGCACGCGCCCGGTGGTGTACACGCCGAGGCCCTGGGTCAGCCGGCGCAGCCGCCGGGTGTCCTCGGCGGCGATCACGTCGGCCCGCTCCAGCTCGGCCCCGAGGCGGGGCGGGGCGTCGGCGAGGTCGCCGATCGGGGTCCCGGCGAGCACGAGCACGCCGGCGGTGGAGGGGGCTTCGGCGGCGCGGGGCTGGTCAGTCGTCACCCGCCCATCCTCTCAGCCGCCCCAGGTGACTCGCGCAGCCACTGGGGTTCCCCCAGGCGCGTTCCCTACGATGACCCGGTGACCAGTACCGCGACGCCGCCGCCCAGCCCCGCGGGGGCCCCGCCCGTCCCACCGGGCGGACCCGGCTTCGAACCCGAGCCGCCCGTCTGGCTCCGCCGCCTGCGCGGCTTCGGCTACGCCCCGCGCGCGCGGGGCGCGGACGTCCGTACCCGCCTCGTGCCCCCGTACGCGCGCCCCTCCGAGCAGTTGTGGACGGCGCTCGGTGTGCCCGTCGCCGCGCGCGAGCGTTGGCAGCGCGTCCTGTCGTGGGTGGGGCCGCTGCTGGTGACGCTGGTCGCGGGAGTGCTGCGGTTCGCGCACCTGGGCAGCCCGAAGGCGGTGATATTCGACGAGACGTACTACGCGAAGGACGCGTGGGCCACGATCCGGCAGGGCTACGAGGCGAGCTGGCCCAAGGACGTCGACAAGTCGATCCTCGCCGACCCGAGCGGGGTCGCGCTGCCGCTGGAGCCGGGCTACGTCGTCCATCCGCCGGTCGGGAAGTGGGTGATCGGCCTCGGCGAGTGGATGTTCGGCTTCGATCCGTTCGGCTGGCGGTTCATGACCGCCCTGTTGGGCACCCTGTCCGTTCTGATGCTGTGCCGGATCGGCCGCAGGCTGTTCCGGTCGACGTTCCTGGGCTGCCTGGCGGGCACGCTGCTGGCGGTGGACGGGCTGCACCTGGTGATGAGCCGTACGGCGCTGCTCGACTTGGTGCTGATGTTCTTCGTGTTGGCCGCTTTCGGGGCGCTGGTCATCGACCGGGACCGGACGCGGGCCCGGCTCGCGGCGGCGCTGCCGGTGGACGGCGAGGGCCGCGCCCGGCCGGACCCGCTCGTCGCGCAGACACTGCGGCTCGGGTGGCGCCCGTACCGGCTCCTGGCGGGCGTCTGTCTGGGCCTGGCGTTCGGCACGAAGTGGAACGGCCTGGTGGTGCTGGCCTTCTTCGGCGTCCTGACCGTGCTGTGGGACGCGGCCGCGCGCCGCACGGCGGGCGCGGGCGCCCCGTACGCGGCGATGCTGCGCCGGGACGCGCTGCCCGGCTTCCTGTCGACGGTGCCGGTGGCGATCGCCGTGTACCTGGTGTCCTGGGCGGGCTGGCTCCTGAGCCCCGACAACGGCAAGGGCGGCTACTTCCGCGACTGGGCCGCCAAGCACGACCGGGGCAGTTCGCTGTCCTGGCTGCCGGAGTGGCTGCGGAGCCTGTGGCACTACGAGACCGAGGTGTACAAGTTCCACGTCGGCCTGACCTCGGGTCACACGTACGAGTCGAACCCGTGGAGCTGGCTGGTGCTGGGCCGGCCCGTCTCGTACTTCTACGAGTCGCCCGCGCCCGGTACGGACGGCTGCCCGGCGACCGAGACGGGAAAGTGCGCCCGCGAGGTGTTGGCCCTGGGGACGCCGCTGCTGTGGTGGGCGGGCTGCTTCGCCCTGCTGTACGTGCTGTGGCGGTGGGCCTTCCGCCGCGATTGGCGCGCCGGCGCGATCGCGTGCGCGCTGGGCGCGGGTCTGCTGCCCTGGTTCAACTACCAGGAGCGGACGATCTTCTACTTCTACGCGGTGGTCTTCGTCCCGTACCTGTGCCTGGCGGTGACGATGATGATCGGCGCGTTGCTCGGCCCGGCCGGCTCGTCGGAGCGCCGCCGGGCACTGGGCGCGATCGGAGCGGGCGTCCTGGTTCTGCTGATCATTTGGAACCTCATCTATTTCTGGCCGATCTACACGGGCGAGAGCATCCCGATGGACTCCTGGCGCGGCCGGATGTGGCTGGACACCTGGGTGTAGCGGCCGATGGCGTGTGGGGGCGGGAATCGGCCACGACGTCCCGGTCCGATAACGAGGCGCGTCTCGGTGGTGTGCACCGCGTAAGGTCCACACCACAAGGTTCTTGAACACGTTCAGGGACGGTGTCGGGGAGGGGACGCAAGTGAACGGGGCGGCGAAGGGTGCCATCGTCGGCGGGGTGTTCCTCGCGGTGGTCGGCGGGGGCGGGTACGGCGTCTACATGCTGGTCGGGGAGGACGGCGGCGGGGGCGGCGGGGCGACGGGGGTCACGGCCGCCAAGGACAGCGGGCCGCCGACCGGCAAGGAGGTCGCGCGGACGGCGAAGGACTTCCTCGCCGCCTGGGCCTCGGGCGACGAGCGCGCGGCCGCCGACCTGACGAACAACGCGCAGGAAGCCCAGGGGGCGGTCGCGGACTTCAAGTCCAAGGCGTACGTGTCGAAGGCCGTGATCACCCCCGGCACGCCGAACGGCGCCACCGTGCCGTTCAAGGTCGAGGCCGAGGTCACGTACGAGGGCACCACCAAGCCCTTCGCCTACGAGTCGCAACTGACCGTCGTACGCGGCGTCACCACCGGGAAGGCGCTGGTCGACTGGCAGCCCTCGGTCCTCCACCCGCAGCTACAGAAGGGCGAAAGGCTGCGCGCCGGGGCGCCCGCGAGCCCGCCGGTCAAGGCCGTGGACCACACCGGCGAGGAGCTCACGGCGGAGAAGTACCCCTCGCTGGGCCCGATCCTCGCCGAGCTGCGACAGACCTACGGTGCCAAGGCGGGCGGCAAACCCGGCGCGGAACTGTGGATCGAACCGGCGGTCGCGGGCGCGCCGAAGCGGACGCTGCTGACGTTGGCGGAGGGCGCGCCCGCCACGCTCACGACGTACCTGGACGCGCGGGTGCAGGCGGCGGCGGAGAAGGCCGTCAGCCGTTATCCGGAATCCTCGGTGGTCGCCGTCCAGCCCAGCACCGGACACGTCCTGGCCGTGGCCAACAACCGCAAGGACGGCTTCAACGCGGCCATGCAGGGCGCCCGCGCCCCCGGCTCGACGATGAAGATCGTGACGGCGGCGATGCTGCTCGACCGGGGCAAGGCGGCGGCCGATCGGCCGGCGGAATGCGTCAAGGAAGCGGTCTGGGGCGGCCGCGCCTTCCACAACCTGAACGACTTCGCGCTGCCCGGCGCGACCTTCGCGACCAGCTTCGCCAAGTCCTGCAACACCGCCTTCATCAAGCAGATCGACGACGTCAAGGACGACGCGGCGCTGTCGAAGGAGGCCAAGGAGGTCTTCGGCATCGGCCTGGACTGGAAGACGGGCGTCAAGTCGGTCGACGGCAAGGTCCCCGCCGCCACGGGCGCGGAGGCGGCGGCCGAGTACATCGGCCAGGGCGACATCACCATGAACCCGCTGAACGTCGCGTCCCTCACGGCCACGGCGCGCAGCGGCCGGTTCCACCAGCCGCTGCTGGTCCCGGCGGAGCTGGACGGCCGGCCGATCGCCGAGGCGGCGCGCGGGATGAAGCCGTCGGTGCGGCAGCAGTTGGTCTCGATGATGCGGTTGACCGCGTCCAGCGGGACGGCCTCGGGGGCGATGTCCTCGGTCGGCGGCGACAAGGGCGCCAAGACCGGCTCGGCGGAGGTGGACGGTGTCACCCCGGACAGCTGGTTCACCGGCTTCAGCGACGACGTGGCGGCGGCGGCCATGGTCGAATCGGGCGGCCACGGCGCGGACGCGGCCGGCCCCATCGTGGCGGCCGTGCTGGGCGTTCCCTCTCCTTCTTGACGCGCCCCACTCCTTCTTTCCGCGCCCCACACCTTCTTGACGGTCACCTCGCGCCGCTCGGCCCTGGCGGGCCGCCCGGGCCGAGCGGGCCGAGCGGCGCGAGGGCGCGTCAAGAAGCGAGCGCCGCGCCGAGGGCTCGGACCAGTGCTTGGGCGCGGGGGTCGGCCGTGACCGATGTGGCCAGGGCGTTCGTGACGTAGCCGAAGCCGATGCCCGCCTCCGCGTCCGCGAACGCCAGCGAGCCGCCCCGCCCCGGGTGGCCGAAAGACGCCGGGGACAGCAGCGGCGAGGCCGGCCCGTGCAGCATGTACCCCGGGCCGAAGCGGGTGTTCACCACCAGCACCCGGTCCGGCCCCGCCGACAGCTCGCGGGACGCCAGCGCCGTCGTCCGCGGGTCGAACAGCCGCGCACCGTCCTCGGTGTCCCCGAGCAGCGCCGCGTAGAACCCGGCGAGCGCCCGGGCCGTCCCGATCCCGGCCGAGGCCGGCAGCTCGCCCGCCCGGTACTCGGGGGCGTTCTCGTCCGGCTGCGGGTCGATCGCCGCGAAGGCGCGCCGGGTGAGCGACTCCGGGTCGGCGTACGCCTTCGAAACGTTCCTGCGCGGCCGCGTCCGCAGCCCGCCCGCCGACTCCGGCGGCTCCACCGCCGCCACCCGCCCCACCCGACCGGCCGCCGCCTCCGCTTCCGGCAGACCGATCCAGAAGTCCAGGCCCAGCGGGCCCGTGACCTCCCGCGCCAGCCAGGCCCCGATCGACTCCCCGGTCACCCGCAGCACCAGCTCCGACAGCAGCCAGCTGTACGTCTGCGCGTGGTAGCCGTGCTCGGTGCCGGGTTCCCAGAACGCCCGCTGCTCCGCGACGGCCCGCGCCCCCGACACCCCGTCGACGGCCTCGGCCGGGCTCAGCGGCCGGTCCAGCGCCGGCACCCCCGCGCGGTGGGCCAGCAGGTCCCGGACCAGCGCGCGGTCCTTGCCGCCCGCCTTGAACTCCGGCCAGTACGCCCCCACCGGCGCGTCCAGGTCCAGCAGCCCCCGCTGGTGCAGCAGCAGCGGCACCGCCGCCGCCACGCCCTTGGTCGCGGACCGCACCACCTGCGCGGTCTCCGCCCGCCAGGGGTCGGTCCCGTCCGCGTCCTTCGTCCCGGCCCACAGGTCGACGACCCGGCGCCCGTCCCGGTACACGGCGACGGCCGCGCCCCGGTCCCCGAGCACCTCGAAGTTGCGTACGAAAGCATCGCGGACGGGCTCGAAGCCCTCCGCCACCTCACCCTGGATGTTCACGAGCGGTCCAACAATCGGCCGATGGTACTTATGCCACGGCCGCCGGCAGCGTCACCGACCGCGGGTCGAAGCCGAACGGCAGCTCCAGCCGGTGGGCGCGCATCAGTTCCTCGTCGCCCAGCAGGTCCTGGGTGCGTCCGTCGGCCGCGATGACCCCCTCGCTGAGGACCACCGCGCGCGGGCACAGCTCCAGCGCGTACGGCAGGTCGTGCGTCACCATCAGCACCGTGACGTCCAGCGAGCGCAGGATGTCCGCCAGCTCCCGTCGCGAGGCGGGGTCGAGGTTGGAGGAGGGCTCGTCCAGGACGAGGATCTCCGGCCGCATCGCGAGTACGGTCGCCACCGCCACCCGGCGGCGCTGCCCGAACGACAGGTGGTGCGGCGGCCGGTCGGCGAAGGCGGCCATACCGACCAGTTCCAGGGCCTCCGTCACCCGCGCCCGGAGTTCCGCGCCCCGCATCCCGGCCGCCGCCGGGCCGAAGGCCACGTCCTCGCGCACGGTCGGCATGAAGAGCTGGTCGTCGGGGTCCTGGAAGACGATTCCGACGCGCCGGCGGATCTCGGCGAAGTTCCGCTTCTCCACGGGCAGCCCCGCCACCCGCACCGCGCCGACGCCACCGCCGAGGATGCCGTTGAGGTGGAGGACGAGGGTGGTCTTGCCCGCGCCGTTGGGGCCGAGCAGCGCCACCCGTTCCCCGCGCCCCACGGTCAGGTCGACGCCGAAGAGGGCCTGGTGTCCGTCGGGGTAGGCGTAGGCGAGGCCGGAGACTTCCAGCGAGGGTGCGTCGGTGGTCACAGCGTCCATCCCATCAGACAGACGGCGAGTGCCGTCACCGGGAGTGCGGCCGCGTACGCCCACTGGGCGCGCGAGGCCGCGATGTCGTCGATCACCGGCATCGAGCCGGTGTAGCCGCGGCTGATCATCGCGAGGTAGACCCGCTCGCCGCGCTCGTAGGAACGGATGAAGAGCGAGCCCGCGGTCTTCGCCAGCACCCCCCAGTGCCGGACGCCGCGCGCCTCGAAGCCGCGCGAACGCCGGGCGATGGACATCCGCCGCAGTTCGCCGGTGATCACGTCGCCGTACCGGATCATGAAGGTGGCGATCTGGACCAGCAGCGGCGGCAGTTTCAGCCGCTGCATGCCGAGGAGCAGCGCCCTCAGTTCGGTCGTCGACGCGAGCAGCACGGAGGCGGCCACCCCGAGGGTGCCCTTGGCCAGTACGTTCCACGCGCCCCACAGACCCGAGACGCTCAGCGACACGCCGAGCACCTCCACATGCTCGCCCTCGGCCACGAAGGGCATGAGGACGGCGAAGGCGACGAACGGCACCTCGATCAGCAGTCGCCGCAGCAGGAAGCCGGCGGGGACCCGGGCCGCCGCCGCGACCGCGGCGAGCAGGACGGCGTAGAGCGCGAACGCCCACACGGCCTCGCGCGGCGTGGAAACGACGACCACCACGAAGGTGAAGGCGGCGGCGAGCTTGCACTGCGGCGGCAGCGCGTGCACGGCCGAGTGCCCGTGGCGGTAGAGCTTGTGGCTGTGCCCGGCGCCCATGTCAGCCCGCGGCGGGGTCGGTGGGGGCGGCGGTGGAGCCGGCCGTCAGGTCCTCCGCGCGGCGCCGGCGCACGGTCCAGAAGATCCCGGTGCCGACGACGACGGTCGCGCCGACGCCGATGACGCCCGCGAGGCCGCCGGAGAGACGGGCGTCCGTGACGTCCTTGACACTGTAGTCGGCGAGCGGGGAGTCCGCGGCGGCGTGCTGCCCCACCTTCCGGTCGATGCCCTTGTCGGCGGCGACCTTCTCCAGGCCGTCCGGGCTGGCGGAGGCGTAGTAGGAGACGAAGCCGGCGAGCACGAGGGCGGTGACCAGGCCGGTGATCCACACGGGCTTGGTGGAGCGGGGCCCGGCGACGGGCCTGGCGGCGGCCGGTGCGTCGACCAGTTCGCCGCCGACGCGCAGCTTGAGCGGCGTGCTCAGGCCGCAGGCGCCGTACACCAGGTCGGGGCGTACGGCGAGCACCGCGCCCACCGTCGCGGCGGTGATGACGGCCTCCCCGATGCCGATGAGGACGTGCACGCCGACCATCGCGGTGAACACCTTGCCGAGCGGTACGTCGGTGGTGCCGCCCAGGGCGTAGAGGAGGGTGAACATGACGGCCGCGCCGGGCACGGACAGCAGGGCGCCGGTGAACGCGGCGACGGTGATCGAGCGCCGGGTCTTGGGCAGGACCTTCACCAGGCCGCGGAACACCGCGTAGGCGACGACCACGGTGACGACGGCCATGTTCATGATGTTGACGCCGAGGGCGGTCAGGCCGCCGTCCGCGAACAGCACGCCCTGCATGAGCAGCACCACGGAGACGCACAGCACGCCGGTGTAGGGGCCGACGAGGATCGCGGCGAGGGCGCCGCCGAGCAGGTGTCCGCTGGTGCCGGCGGCGACCGGGAAGTTCAGCATCTGCACGGCGAAGATGAAGGCGGCCACCAGTCCGGCGAGCGGCGCGGCCCGCTCCCCCGCGGAGCCCGCGTCCGCCCGGGAGTGGCCCGCGAGTTCCCGGCGGGCGCCGCGGAGACTGATCGCCACCGCTCCGGCGGCCGCTACACCTGCGGCGACGGAGACGGGGGCATCGATGAAGCCGTCGGGCACGTGCATGGGTTTCGCTCCGCTTCCTGCGGTTGACTCGTCACACTCTTTAACCGTTCAAGAATAGTGCCCAGTTGCAAACCGTTGGCAAGAGCGCCCACAGCACAACTAGAAGCGGGCGGATTCGTGGGAATGTGCGAGGCTGGGGGGAATAAGGACCCATATGTTCCGATATGGAGGAGTCTTGGAGATGTCAGCCACCGCCGAGAATCCCCACGCGACCGCCACCAGGACCGCAGTCGAGGAACGGGTCCGCGCCCGCGTGATCACCGACGATCCGCTCTACCGCGCCGTACCGGTCGCGCTGCGCTTCGCACCCTCCGAGCCGCTCGCCGTCCGGATCGTCTTCCCCGCCGGAGTCTCCCCCGAGGGCACCGACAACGAGTGGGTGCTGCCGCGCGCCCTGCTGGAGGCGGGACTTCTGGCCCCGAGCGGGACCGGCGACGTACGCGTCTGGCCCTGCGGCCGGGTGCAGGTCATCGTCGAGTTCCACGCGCCCGAGGGCGTGGCCGTCGTCCAGTTCGACAGCGCCGCGCTGCGCCGCTTCCTGCGCCGTACGTTCGCCACCGGACGCTAGACACGAACGCGACCGGCCCCGCACCACCTGGGATCAGGCGGTGCGGGGCCGGTCGTTCACCCGTGCGGAGCAAGGTCGGGCGGCGGGTCCGGGCAGCCGGGTCGGAAGCCGGCGGGGTCAGGCGTTGACCAGTTCCCGGTCCTGGTCGGGGCCCTGGGCGGACTCCCCGAGGTGCTTGCGCAGGCTCTCGCCCTCCACGTCCACGTTCGGCAGGATGCGGTCGAGCCACTTCGGCAGCCACCAGGCCTTGTGCCCGAGCAGCGCCAGCACCGCCGGGACGATGGCCATGCGGACCACGAAGGCGTCGAAGAAGACGGCGACGGCCAGACCGAAGCCGATCATCTTGACCATCTGTTCGCCGGCCCCGATGAAGCCCGAGAACACCGCGATCATGATGATGGCGGCGGCCACGACCACCCGCGCGCTGTACTGGAAGCCGGTCACCACGGCCTGCCCCGGGCGCTCGCCGTGGACGTACGCCTCACGCATCCGGGTGACCAGGAAGACCTCGTAGTCCATCGCCAGGCCGAAGACGACGCCCACCATGAAGATCGGCATCATCGACATGATCGGACCGGTCTGCTCCACCCCGAAGAGCGAGCCCAGCCAGCCCCACTGGAAGACCGCGACGACCGCGCCGAGGGCCGCGACGACCGACAGCAGGAAGCCGAAGGCCGCCTTGAGCGGGACGAGGATCGAGCGGAACACCAGCATCAGCAGCAGGAAGGCGAGACCGACGACGAGCGCGAGATAGGGCACCAGCGCGTCGTTCATCTTCTGCGAGAAGTCGATGTTCATCGCGGTCGCGCCGGTGACGAGGACGTCGTCGCCGCTGCCGTCGCGGATCGTGTGGACCAGCTTCTCGGTTTCGGTGGAGGACGGACGGTCCTTCGGGATCACGTTGATGATCGCCGCGTCGCCCGCCTTGTTCGGCATCGGCGGGGTGACCACGGCCACGCCGTCCAGACCCTTGATCCGGTCGACCGTCTTGTCCGCGAGCGCCTTGTCTCCGTCCACGACCACCATCAGCGGGCCGTTGAAGCCGGGGCCGAAGCCGTCGGACAGCAGGTCGTACGCCCGGCGCTGGGTGGTGGAGACGGGCTGGGCCCCGTCGTCCGGAAGGCCCATCTCCAGCTTGCCCGCCGGGATCGCGATCGCGCCGAGGCCGATCACACCGGCCAGCAGCACCAGGATCGGGCGGCGCAGGACGAAGCGGGCCCAGCGGGTACCGCCGTTGGCCTTGGGCTGGGCGCCGGCCGGCTTGCCCTTGCCGAACAGCCTGCTCTTGGTGCCGGCCGGCAGGACCTTCTTGCCCGCGAAGCCGAGGATGGCGGGGACCAGGGTCAGGGCGACGAGCACCGCGATGACGACGGTGCCGGCCGCCGCGAAGCCCATCTTCGTCAGCATAGGGATGTTGACGACGGCCAGGCCCACCAGGGCGATGACCACGGTCAGACCGGCGAACACCACGGCGGATCCGGCGGTTCCGGCGGCCCGGCCCGCGGCCTCGTCGCGCTCGCGGCCCTCGGCGAGCTCCACGCGGTAGCGGGAGACGATGAAGAGGGCGTAGTCGATGCCGACGGCGAGGCCGATCATCATCGCGAGGGTGGAGGTGGTGGAGCCGAGGTCCAGCACGTTGGCGAGCGCCGTGATGGAGGAGACGCCGATGCCCACGCCGATCAGCGCGGTCAGCAGCGGCAGTCCGGCCGCGATCAGCGAGCCGAAGGTGACGACCAGGACGACGGCGGCGATCAGGATGCCGATGACCTCGCCGGAGCCGGTCTCGGGAGCCGTCATCAGCGCGTCACCGCCGATCTCGACGGTCAGCCCGGCGGCCTGGGCGGCCTGGCCGGACTCCTTGAGCGCGTCGCGGGTCGCGTCGGTCAGCTCCATGCCGCTGACCTTGTACTTGGCGCTGATGTAGGCGGTACCGGAGTCCTTGCTGATCGCCTTGGACTGGTACGGGTCGTCGACCGAGGCGATCTGGTCCGCGCCGGCGCCGCCCTTGAGGCCGGAGACGATCTTCTCGACCTGGGCCTTGGGAGCCGGGTCGGTGACCTTGGCGCCGTCCGGTGCCTTGATGACGATGCGGGCGGTCGCGCCGTTGGCGGTCATGCCCGGGAAGCGCTGCTCCAGCAGGTCGAAGGCCTTCTGGGCCTCCGTGCCGGGTATGGAGAACGAGCCTGAGGTGGGGGCGGACGCCGACGCCGCGCCGAAGCCGGCGGCGAACAGCAGTGCCACCCAGACGAGGGCGACGAAGCGACGGCGCCGGAAGGCGCCCCTGCCGAGTCGGTAGAGGAAGGTGGCCACGTCGGTGGTTCTCCCGTTCGGGTCGTGGAATGGGTGGGGGCGCCGTCAGGCACCCCCCGAGGGCATGGAGAGCCGGCCCGACGACGAGAGCGGCGTGTCAGGAGCAGCGGACCCGCCCCGGGGAGGGCGGGGGGAGGATCAGACGCCGAGGGCGGGGAACACCACGGCGTCGATGAAGCGGCCGAGGAAAGCCCGGTCGACCGAGCGGTCCTCGATCAGCGGGAGCGCGATGAACGCCCCGATGAGCATGTGCGGTACGAAGTCGAGCGCCGGACAGTCCGGTTCGATCTCCCCGCGGTCCACCGCGCGCCGCAGCATCACCTGCAGGCCGTTGATCTCGGGGTCCACCAGCAGGTCCCGCAGCGCCTTGTGGAGCTCCGGGCTCTCGTGGACGGCGTGGGCCAGGCCCCGCATCAGGGCGGTGTCCTTGGCCATCTGCGCGTCGTCGGAGTGCTCGACCATGAGGGCGAGGTCCCCGCGCAGGCTGCCGGTGTCGATCTCCCGCAGGGAGACCGGCTGGGTGCACCGCAGGGCCTTCGCGACCAGTTCGGGCTTGCTCCCCCACTGGCGGTAGAGGGTCGCCTTGCTGGACTTCGTACGGGCGGCGACCGCGTCCATGGTCAACGCCTCGTAGCCGACCTCGCGCAGGAGGTCGAGGACCGCCCCGTGGAGTTCGGCTTCCCGTTCGGGGCTGATCCGGGTGCGTCGTGACGAACCCTCTTCGGTCATCTCCACGCCTCCCCGTCCGAACGAAACCGTTTCGTACTCTTCAGACCATACCCCCACCGCCATCGAAACGAAACCGTTCCGTTTCGATGCTGGCGTGGCATGGATCACCTGTACGAGTTGCCAGGGCCCCTCCGCGCGGAAAGCATTGGGGGGTGAGTCACGACGGCGCGTACCTCCGATATCCGCACCTGCACGACGACCTCCTGTGCTTCGCCACCGAAGACGATCTCTGGGTGGCGCCCCTCGTGCCGCCCGGCGCCGCCGCCGGACGGGCCTGGCGCATCACCGTCGACCGGACGCGGGTGGGGCACCCGCGCTTCTCCCCCGACGGACGCCACATCGCCTTCACCACCTGGCGCAGCCTCGACCCCGAGATCCACCTCGCCCCCGTGGACGGCGGGCCCGCCCGCAGACTGAGCTTCTGGGGCTCCACCGACACCCGGGTCTGCGGCTGGGCCCCGCCGGACAAGGAGGGCCGCAGCGACATCCTGGCCGTCTCCTCGCACGGCCAGCCCTTCCCCTACTACTCCTGGGCCTACTCCCTGCCCACCGACGGCAGCCCCGGCCGCCGGCTTCCCTGGGGCCCGGTCTCCGACATCGCCGTCCACGACGTCCCGAACGGGAACGGCTCCCCCGAGCGGCGCACCCTCCTGCTCACCGGCAAACCGCCGCACGAACCGGCGGCCTGGAAGCGCTACCGGGGCGGCGCCACCGGCCGGCTCTGGCTGCACGGCACACGGCTGCTGGAGGACATCGAGGGCCACCTCGACTCCCCCATGTTCGTGGACGGCCGGATCGCCTTCCTCTCCGACCACGAGGGGATCGGCAACCTCTACTCCTGCCTGCCCGACGGCACCGACCTGCGGCGCCACACCGACCACGAGGAGTTCTACGCCCGGCACGCCTCCAGCGACGGCACCCGGGTCGTCTACCAGTGCGCGGGCGACCTCTGGGTCGTCGACTCCCTGGCCGCCGACGCCTCCCCGCGCAAGCTCGACGTCCGCCTCGGCGGCCCGCGCGCCGGCCGGCGCACGTACCAGGTCCCGGCCGCCAGCCACGTCGACTCGCTCTCCGTCGACACGACCGGGCGGGCCAGCGCCGTCGTCGTACGCGGCAGCCTGTACTGGCTCACCCACCGCGACGGCCCGGCCCGCACCATCGCCGACACCCCGGGCGTGCGCGTACGCCTGCCCGAGATGCTCGGCAGCGGCGGGCAGGTCGCGTACGTGACCGACGCCGAGGGCGAGGACGCCATCGAGATCGCCTACCTGCCCCGCGCCTCCGGGCCGCGGCAGCCGCGCCGGCTGGCCTCCGGCAAGCTCGGACGCGTCCTGGAACTGCTCTCCGACCCGGACGGCGAGCGCCTCGCCATCGCCTCCAACGACGGACGGCTGCTGCTCATCGACGCCACCGAGGACTCCGAAGGGGAGGTCACCGAGCTGATCCGGTCCGTCAACGGGCCCGTCAACGACCTGGCGTTCTCCCCCGACGGCTGCTGGCTGACCTGGTCGCACCCCGGCATCGGGCGCTCCCTGCGCCAGATCAAGATGGCGCGGATCTCCGGCCCCGGCGCGCGCACGATCGTCGACGTCACCAACGGCCGCTTCGAGGACGAGAACCCGGTCTTCACCCGGGACGGCCGCTACCTCGCCTTCCTGTCCTGGCGCGGCTTCGACCCCGTCTACGACGTGCACACCGGCGACCTGTCCTTCCCGCTGGGCTGCCGGCCCTACCTGGTACCGCTGTCCTCGGCCACCCCCTCCCCCTTCGCGTTCACCCCCGACGGCAGGCCCGCCGCCGGCGGACTCGACCCGGTGGAAGGCGAGTCCGGCGAGGGCGACGGCGCGGTGACGGTGGAGGTCGAGGGGCTGGAGAGCCGGGTGACGCCCTTCCCGGTGGCGGCGTCGAAGTACTCCGCCCTCTTCCCCGTGCACGGCGGCGGGCTGGTCTGGCTGCGCTGGCCGATCTCCGGCGCGCTCGGCGAGACCTTCGCCAACCCGGCGGACATGACGGGCAAACCGACGTTGGAATACTTCGACATCACCAAGGCGCGCAAGACCGAACTGGCCTCCGGGCTGGACTGGTTCGCGGTCAGCGGCGACGGCACCCGACTGGTCGTCAACGACGACGGCGACCTGCGGGCGGTCCCGGCGACCGAGTCGGGCGACAGCGACTCCACCGTCTACCTGGACCTGCGGCGCATCCTGCACGAGGTCGACCCGGCCGCCGAATGGCGCCAGGCGTTCGAGGAGGCGGGCCGGCTGATCCGTGCCTACTTCTGGGAACCGGACATGTGCGGCATCGACTGGGACGGGGTGCTGCGCCAGTACCGCCCCCTGGTCGAACGGGTCGCCTCCCCCGACGAGTTCGCGGACCTGATGCGCGAGGTGCTCGGCGAACTCGGCACCTCGCACGCCTACGTGTCCCCCGCGCGCCGCAACGAGGGCCCCCCGCACTACCAGCGGGCCATCGGCCTCCTCGGCGCCAACCTCGTCCCGCGCGACGGGGCCTGGACCGTCTCGCGCATCCTGCCCGGCGAGTCCTCGGACTCCAAGGCCCGCTCCCCGCTCGCCGGCACCGGCATCCGCGAGGGCGCGGCCCTCACCCACGTCGACGGGCGTCCCGTCGATCCGGTGGCGGGCCCGTACCCGCTGCTGTCGGCGGCGGGCGGCACCACGGTGGAGCTGACCTTCGAGCCGGCCGAGGGCGAGGGGCCGCCCCGCCGGGTCGCGGTCGTCCCGCTCATCGACGAACGGCCGCTGCGCTACCAGGACTGGGTCTCCAAGCGGCGGGCGGTGGTCCGGGAACTCAGCGGCGGCAGGTGCGGCTACCTGCACATCCCCGACATGGGCGGCTCAGGCTGGGCCCAGTTCAACCGCGACCTGCGGATGGAGATGTCACGGCCCGCGCTGATCGTGGACGTGCGCGGCAACGCGGGCGGGCACATCAGCGAGCTGGTGGTGGAGAAGCTGACCCGTTCGATCCTCGGCTGGGACCTCACGCGGAACGCGCAGCCGGTGTCGTACGCCTCCAACGCTCCACGGGGGCCGATCGTGGCACTGGCCGACGAGGCGACCTCCTCGGACGGCGACATGATCACGGCGGCCTTCAAGCTGCTGGGGCTGGGGCCGGTCGTGGGCCAGCGCACCTGGGGCGGCGTGGTCGGGATGACCGGCCGGCACACCCTGGGCGACGGGACGGTCATCACCGTGCCGATGAACGCGGCGTGGTTCCCGGAGTACGGCTGGTCCGTGGAGAACCACGGCGTGGAGCCGGACCTGGCCATCCTGCGCACCCCGCTCGACTGGGCGGAGGGGCGGCACGCGCAGTTGGACGACGCCGTGCTCCTGGCGCTGGAGCTGTTGGAACAGGACCCGGCGGCGGTCCCACCCGGCTACGAGGACGTCCCGGACCTGCGCCGGCCGAAGCTCCCGCCGAGGCCGTAGACGTACGCGAGGGGCGCGACCCGTCGAAACGGGCCGCGCCCCTCGGTGCGCCTCGCTAGTCCCAGTCGTCGTCGAACTCGCCGCGGACGCCGTCCGTCCGGCGCTGCCCGCGGACCTTCTCGGCCTGGACCGACCCGTCCTGGGCGGGGCCGCCGCGCCGCGACGCCTCGTCCCGCTCCGCCTGCCGCGCCTGGTCGGGTTCGTTCGTCCCGTCCGGGGACCGGTCCTTGATACCCATGCTGTTCACTCCGTGCGGGGTGTCGGTGGTCGGGCATCGACCACACTCGCACGGGCGGACGAAGGCCGCATTTCGATCAGTTGCGCGGGGTCCCCGCCGTCCGTTCCTGCTCGTCGGCGGCTCCGCCGGCGCCGACCAGTCCACGGGGGACACCGGCCAGCCGCGGCTCGAAGCGCCGCATCTCCCGCTGCCCGCCGGCCGCTATGACCGCCGGCAGGTAGCCCCGTACGCCCTGCATGCCCCGCAGCCACCACTGCGCGTACACGTGCGGCGAGCGCCGCTCGATGCCGGCCACGATCCGGTCGACGGCCGGGCCCAGCGGGTACGTGCGGTTCGCCGGCCACGGCAGCCGCCCGCGCAACTCCCGCATGACCTCGTCCCGGTCGGCGCCGCGCACCATGTCGGTGTCGGTCCAGGAGAGGTAACCGACGCCCACCTTGACGCCCTTGTAGCCGACCTCGGCGCGCAGGCAGTGCGCGAACGCCTCGACCCCCGACTTGGAGGCGCAGTACGCCGTCATCATCGGCGCCGGGGTGATCGCCGCGAGGGAGGCGATCTGGAGGAAGTAGCCGCGGCTCTCCGTCAGTACGGGCAGGAACGCGCGGGCGGTCACAGCCCCGCCGATCAGGTTGACCTCGATCACCCGGCGCCAGGCGTCCGGGTCGGAGTCGACGAACGGCCCTCCGGCGGCCACGCCCGCGTTGGCGACGACGACGTCCACCTTGCCGAAGCGCTGCTTGACCTCCTGGGCGACCCGGGCCATGGCCTCGTGGTCGGTGACGTCGGCGTGCCAGTGGGCGCTGTCGGTGTGCAGCCGTTCGGAGACCTCCTTGAGGGCCTCCGGCTCCAGCCCGACCAGGGCGACCTTCGCCCCCCGCGCGGAGAGCTTCCGGGCCAGCAGCTCACCGACCCCGCGGGCGGCGCCGGTGACGACGGCGACCTGGCCTTCCAGACTCCTGCGAGCGCTCACGGCGTCTTCTCCTTCGGGGTGGTGTCGAGCGGGGTGGTGTCGAGCGGGGCGGTGACGGGTCGGCGGGCGGCCGGGAGGCGGGCGGTCAGTTCGCGGATCACGCGGGTGACGGCTTCCGGCGCCTCGATCGGGGTCATGTGGCCCGCGCCGGGCAGCTCGGTGAGACCGGCGCAGTCGGGCAGCGCGGCAGCGAGGGCGCGTGCGTGCGACATCGGGGTCAGGCGGTCGGCCGTGCCGCCGATGACGGCGGTGGGCACGGTCAGCGCGGCCAGATTCGCCTCCAGGTCCAGCCCGGCGAGCACCTGCGACCAGGCGTGCCGGACGGCGGTGGGGCAGCCGTGGACGATGCGGGCACATGCCTCGATCTGGTCGGCCGTGGCACGGGGACCCATGGTGGCGTACCTCAGGACCCGCTTGCCCAGGGGCGTGACGGGCCCGAGGGGAGCGCGGGATCCGAGGATCGCGCCGGTGATACGGGTCCGCGCACGCCCGGCGCGGACCGGCAGGACCAGCGCCTCCGCGACCAGCCGTGCGCTGCCGGTGCTGCACAGCAGGGCGGCCGCGACGTGCTCGGTGAACCCGGCCCGCCCGGCGGCGGCCATGATCGTCATGCCGCCCATGGAGTGGCCCGCGACGACCGCCCGTTCACCGGGGGCGACGGTGGCCTCCAGGACGGCGACGAGGTCGTCGGCGAGCGCGCCGGTGGTGTACCACCGTCCGGCGGGGGTGCGGCCGTGCCCGCGCTGGTCGTAGGCGATGACCCGGTGGTCCTCGGCCAGGTCCCGTACCTGGGCGGCCCAGAACGCGGTGGAGCAGGTCCAGCCGTGGGACAGCACCACGGGCGGGGCGTCCTCGTCGCCGTGGACCTCGACGTGCAGCCGGGCCCCGTCGGCGGAGACGGCGACCAGGTCGCGCCGGGCCGCCGGGGGCGCGTACCGGCCGGAGGTGACGTACGCGGGGCGCCTCATGCCGCGCCCTCCTCGACGGTGGCGGGCGCGGTGGCCGGCGGCGCCGCGGGCGCGGGAACGGCAGCCTCGGCGGCGACGCGCTCCCGCTCCCGCTCCCGGTGCCGCACGCGTACGACCTCGTACTCCGCGAGGTCGACCGAGCGCGTCTCACGCCGGAACTCGCCCGTGGTGCCCGGCCAGACCGTCGTGTTGCGGCCGTTGGCGTCCAGGTACCAACTGGTGCAGCCGCCGGTGTTCCACACGGTGCGCTTCATCCGCTCCTGGACGTGCCGGTTCCAGGCGCCCACCGCCGAGGGCCGGGCGGCGAGGGCGGCCCGGCCCCCGAGCACGTCCAACTGGCGCAGGTAGTCCGCCATGTAGTTGAGCTGCGACTCGATCATCAGGATCATCGAGCTGTTGCCGAGCCCGGTGTTGGGCCCGATGATCGTCATCCAGTTGGGGAAGCCGGCCGCCGTCGCCCCGCGCAGGGCGTGCATGCCGTCCTTCCACGCGTCCGCGAGCGTCTCGCCGCCCGCGCCCACCACCCGGTCGGCGATCGGCATGTCCGTGACGTGGAAGCCGGTGCCGAAAACGATCGCGTCGACCTCGGTCTCGGTCCCGTCCGCCGCGACCAGCGTGCTCCCGCGGATCTCCGTCAGCCCGGAGGCGACCAGGTCCACGTTCGGCCGGGCGAGCGCCGGGTAGTAGTCGCTGGAGAGCAGGATGCGCTTGCAGCCGATCCGGTACGAGGGGGTCAGCTTGGCCCGCAGCTCCGGGTCCTTGATCGAGCGCGCCATGTTGGCCTTCGCCAGGGACTCGATCAGCCCAAGCTGGTTGGGCCGCTTGGTGAAGGCGCTGACCTGGAGTTCGCGGATGCCCCACAGCAGCCCGCGCCGTGCGGCGCGGGTGAAGGGCAGTTGCCGGTGCAGCCAGCGCTCGGCGGTGGAGATCGCCCGGTCCGTGCGCGGCATCACCCACGGCGGGGTGCGCTGGAACAGCGTGAGGCGCTCCACGTCGGGGGCGATGGCGGGGACGATCTGGATGGCCGAGGCGCCGGTGCCGACCATCGCGACGCGCTTGCCGCGCAGGTCGTAGTCGTGGTCCCAGCGGGCGGAGTGGAAGACCTTGCCGGGGAACTCGGCCAGCCCCGGGATCTCCGGCATCTTCGGATCGGACAGCGGCCCGGTCGCCGACACCACCACGTCGGCGGTCAGGTCACCGGCGGAGGTCTCGACCTCCCAGCGCAACCCGTCGGCGTCCCAGCGCATCATCCGCACCTCGGAGTTCAGCCGGATGTGCGGGCGCAGCCCGAAGGTGTCGGCGACGTGTTCCAGGTACGCGCGGATCGCCGGCTGCCCGGAGAAGGTCCGGGGCCAGTCCGGGTTCGGCGCGAAGGAGAAGGAGTACAGGTGCGAGGGAACGTCGCACGCGCACCCGGGATAGCTGTTGTCGCGCCACGTCCCGCCGACGGAGTCGGCCCGTTCCAGTACGACGAAGTCGGTGATCCCCTCGCGCCGCAACCTTACCGCCGCGCCCAACCCGCCGAACCCGGAGCCGATCACCGCCACCCGCACGTGTTCGCGCCCGTCCATGCCGCCCATGCCCGCCCGCCTTCCGCTTCCACTGTCCCAGCCGCACCGTCAAAAAACACTGCCAGCAATCACTGGCACAATCGGGAGGGTAGAGCAGCCCCGTACCCATGGGTAGGGGTCGCGGCGGGAAAATTACCCCGGGTACGCCCTACGCTGCGCATGTGGCGGAAGAAAAGACACGCGAATACCGTACGGAGGAGCTGGCCGAGGCGGCCGGCATCCCGGTGCGCACCCTGCGCTTCTACCGTGAGCGCAAGCTCCTGCCGCCACCCCGCCGCGATGGCCGGATCGCCTGGTACGACGAGCACCACCTCGCCCGGCTGCGCACCATCGCCGCCCTCTTGGAGCGCGGCCACACCCTCGGCGGGATCGCCGAGCTGACGGCCGCCTTCGAGAACGGCCGCGACGTCGGCCAGCTCGGCGAACTGCTCGGCATCGGCTGGTCCGAGGAGACCCCCGTACGCCTGACACCGGAGGCGCTGGCCGACTACTTCGAGGGGGAGGTCACCCCCGAGAACCTGGCGGCCGCCCTGGACCTCGGCTACCTCGCCGTCGACGGCGACGAGATCGTGCACGTCAGCCGCCGCCTGCTGGAGGTCTCCTCGGCGTTGGTCCGCGAGGGCGTCCCGCTGGCGGCGGTGTTGGAGACGGGGCGCCGGGTGCGCGAGCACGCCGACGCCCTGGCGGCCCTCTTCACGGAGCTGATCTCCGCGCACCTGGCGGACGAGGACGCGCTGCCCCGGCTGCGCCCGCTCGCGAAGAGCGTGGTCGAGGCAGAGCTCACCATGGCGATGGACCGCCTGCCGGCCTCCGGGGGTCAGGAGCCCGACGCGTAGACGACCGTCACCGGGGCGTGGTCGGACCACCGCTCGGGGTGCGTCTCGGCCCGCTCCACCCACGCCTTCACGGCACGCTCCGCGAGCCCGGGAGTGGCGACCTGGAGGTCGATGCGCCACCCGGCGTCGTTGTCGAAGGCCCGGCCGCGATAGGACCACCAGGAGTAGGGCCCGTCGGTGTCCGGGTGCAGCACCCGCACCACGTCGACGTAGCCGGCTTCGCGGTACACCTTGCCGAGCCACTCCCGCTCCTCGGGCAGGAACCCGGCGTTCTTGCGGTTGGTCTTCCAGTTCTTGAGGTCGGCTTCCTGGTGGCAGATGTTCCAGTCACCGCAGACCACCACCTCGCGGCCCTCGGCGGCGGCCCGCACCTTCAGCTCGGCGAGGTGGTCCAGGAACTCCTTCATGAACCGGTACTTCTCGTCCTGCTTCGCGGTCCCGGCCTCCCCGGACGGCAGGTACAGGCTCGCCACGGTCACCCCGGGCAGGTCCACCTCGACGTACCGGCCGGAGCCGTCGAACTCGGCGCTCCCGAAGCCGATCCGCACCCGCTCGGGCGCCCGGCGCGTGTAGAGCGCGACCCCGGCCCGCCCCTTGACGGCGGCCGGCGCGAACACGGTGTGCCAACCCTCGGGCTCGCGTGCCTCCACCGGAATCTGCGCCTCCTCGGCCCGTACCTCCTGGAGGCACACGACGTCGGCGTCGGATCCGGCGAGCCACTCGACGAAGCCCTTCTTCGCTGCGGCGCGGATCCCATTCACATTCACGGTGGTCACGGTGAGCATCCCCGCACGATAGCGGGAGCGTTCCGTACGATGTTCCGATGTCTCACGGGATAACCCTCCGCGCCGTGCCGTACGACCACCCGGACGCGGTCAAGCTCAACGACCAGGTCCAGCTCGAATACCAGGCCCGCTACGAGGGCGAGGGCGACGCCACCGTCCTCGACCCGGCGATGTTCGCCTCGCCGAACGGCCTGTACCTCGTGGCGTACGACACATCCGACGCCCCGGTCGCGAGCGGCGGCTGGCGCGCCCGGGACGCGAGCCCGGAGGGCTACCTCGACGGCGACGCGGAACTCAAGCGCATGTACGTCGTCCCGGAGGCCCGCGGCCTGGGCCTGGCCCGCCGCATCCTCGCCCTCCTCGAAGCCGACGCCCGCACGGCCGGCCGCCGCCGCATGGTCCTCGAAACCGGCGACCAACAGCCGGAGGCGATAGCCCTGTACGGCTCCTCGGGCTACGCGAACTGCCCCAAGTTCGGCTACTACCGCGCCTACGAGTCCAGCATCTGCATGTCCAAGCCGCTGACCCGCTGCGCGAACCCGGACGAATAGGTGGCCCCGGGACAAAGTCACGCGCACCACCTGACACAGGGCGTCCGCCTCACCCTCGTCGCCGCCCCGGGTGGCCCTGGACACGCTCTCCATCGGTATCGACGCCCGACGGATCTACGCGGGACAGGGCGGCGGCCGGGTGGGAAAGCAGAAGATCCCGCCCGGTCTTGCGACCGGACGGGATCTCATGACGTTCTCGGGAGCTACCCGGGAACTGTCGTTTGTGGACCTGTGGGGATTTGAACCCCAGACCCCCTCGATGCGAACGAGGTGCGCTACCAGACTGCGCCACAGGCCCTTGCGACGTGTGAAACATTAGCATCCCCGCGCGGGTGCTCCAAAACCGGTTTTCGGGAGCGTCCGCGCAGGTCACCGATCACTCGTTCGCGGCGCGCGGGCGGGACTCGCCCTCGTACTGGTCGAACAGCGGGGTGCGGCCGCGGGGGCGCGGGGTGGACGGGGCCGGGCCGGCCGGGAGCTTCGGTTCCGCCGCGGTCTTCGGGGGGCCCGGCTGGGCGCGCAGGCGGGGTTCCGTCGGCTCGGCGGTGCTGGAGCGGGTCGCGCTCCAGGCGTCGGGGGCCGCCGGACCGGTGGCTCGGGGGGCGACCGGGGCCGTCACGTAGGTCGGCAGCGGGACCGGGACCGGCTCCCAGCTGTCACCCCGCGCCGGACCCCGCTCGCGCTCGCGCTGCTGGTCCACCCACTCGGCGTGGTCGGTCTGCTCCACCACCGCGCGCCGCCCCGCTTCCTGCGGGGACACCGGGGGCGCGGGGTCCGGTTCGGCGCCGGCCTCCGCCTCCGACTCCCGGCGGCGCGAGTGGTGTTCGCGCAGCCGCCGGGCGGCCGCCTCCGCGCGCCGGCGGTCCATGGTGAACTCGTAGCGACGCCGCTCCTGGACCCGCAGGTGCACGATGTACGCGCTGAGCAGCAGCGCGGGAACGGCGGGCACCCACAGCAAGCGCAGGCCGCCGACCGCGGCGACCACCGCCCCCAGGGTAAAGATCAGGAAGAGCAGCGCGGTGGTGCGCCTGCGGCGGGCGAGGACCTGGAGGCGCTGCTCGCGCCGGGCCCGCTCCGCCCGCTCCGCCCGCTGCGCGCCGGCCGACCTGGGTTCCGCCCTGGTCGGGGGCACGACGAAAGCCCGGGCGTCGGCGTCCACGGAATTCACCGTTTCCGTCGCCGCGTCCGGGTCCGCGTGGGGCTGGACTTCCACCTCTTCGGCACCGCGCTCACGCAGTCCCTTGGCGTAACGGCGCTCCATTCCCGCCCGGCCGGAAAGCAGCCGGATGGCAGTGGAGAAGCGTTCCGTCGGACGGGCCTCGTTCAGCTCGTCCTGCCTCCGGAGCCACATGGGCACCAAGTAGGCGGCCCAGGCCCCGACAATGACTGCGTAGATGAGGCCGCTGCTGCTCACACCCCACACCGTAGAGGGACGCGGCTGCGGGTATCGGCCAATTGAGCCGGCGTGTCGCGCGATCTCGCTGATATCACGGACTTTTTTTGTGATTCTTCGGATCAGGTTATGGGCGAATCGGCCAAGAATTCGAACGTCTTTGCGATTTTGCTATTTCGGGAGACCATGGCTGCCCTGGCTGCCCTGGCTGCCCTGGGTGCCCGGGTTCCCCTGGGAACGGCGCCAGCGGCGCAACAGCCCCTCCGGCACCTCCTCTGCCGTGAGCGCGAACACGAGGTGGTCCCGCCAGGCCCCGTCGATGTGGAGGTAGCGCGGCCGCAGCCCCTCCTCGCGGAACCCGAGCTTCTCCACCACCCGGCGGCTCGGGCCGTTCTCCGGCCGGATGCACACCTCGATCCGGTGCAGCCCGACCTTCGCGAAGCAGTGGTCCACCGCGAGCGCGACGGCCGTCGGCATCACCCCGCGGCCCGCGACGTCCCGGTCCACCCAATAGCCCACGTGTCCGGCGCACATCGACCCCCAGGTGATCCCGGCGACCGTCAACTGGCCGACCAAGCGCCCCTGGTACTCGATGACGAACGGCAGCATCCGCCCCGCGTTCGCCTCCGCCCGCAGGTGCCGCACCATCTGACGGTACGTCGGCCGGTGGATTACCGGCCCCCACGGCGCGGGCGGCGGGATCGTGGCCTCCCACGGCCGAAGCCAGTCGCGGTTACGACGGTTGACCTCGCGCCACGCCCGCTGGTCGCGCAGCTTTATCGGACGGAGGGTGACATCGCCGTCCGTCAGCACCACGGGCCAGGACGGGCCGTTCAGCTCGCGCTCCCGGCTGGTCTGGGGTGATCGCCGCCCCGGACCTGGTCGACGGCGTGCAGCAGGATGCGCTCCAGCACCGCGAGTCCGTCGCGCACACCACCCGTCGAACCGGGCAGGTTCACGATCAGGGTGCGGCCCGCCACGCCCGCGAGGCCCCGCGACAGGGCGGCCGTCGCCACCTTCGCCAGGCCCTCGGCGCGAATGGCCTGCGGAATGCCGGGGATCTCGTAGTCCAGTACCCGCGCGGTGGCCTCGGGGGTGCGGTCGGTCGGCGAGAGGCCGGTGCCGCCGGTGGTCAGGATGACGTCGTACCCGGCGGCCACGCCCTCGCGCAGCGCCTCCTCGACGGGATCTCCGTCCGGTACCACGCGCGGCCCGTCCACGGCGAACCCGAGCCGGCCGAGCCCGTCGGCGAGCAGCGGGCCGCCCTTGTCGGCGTAGACGCCCGCCGAGGCCCGGTTCGAGGCGGTGACCACCAGCGCGCGCAGGTCACGTACGGGCTCGCCGGCGCCCGGCTCGGCCGCCCACGCCTCGCCCGGCACCGGCGGGACGTGGCTGTGGCTGTGGCTGTGGCTGTGGCTGTGGCTGTGGCTGAACGCCTCGCCGCCGCGCGGGGCGTTCACGCCCGGCTCCAGTCGCCGGACTTGCCGCCGGTCTTCTCCTCCACCCGGACGTCCGTGATGACGGCGCCCTTGTCGACGGCCTTGACCATGTCGATGACGGTGAGCCCGGCGACGGCGACCGCGGTCAGCGCCTCCATCTCCACGCCGGTGCGGTCGGTCGTCTTGACGGTGGCCAGGATCTCCACGGCGTCGTCGGCGATCGACAGGTCGACCTTCACGCCGGAGACGGCCAGCGGGTGGCAGAGCGGGATCAGGTCGGGGGTCTTCTTCGCCCCCATGATCCCGGCGATCCGCGCGGTGGCGAGGGCGTCGCCCTTCGGTACGCCCTCGCCCCGCAGCAGCTCGATCACCCGGGGGGAGACGAGGACGCGCCCACTGGCGCGGGCGGTCCGGGTGGTGACGTCCTTCGCCGAGACGTCGACCATCCGGGCCGCCCCGGCCTCGTCGATGTGCGTCAGCCTGCTGTGCTGAGGGGGTCGGGGGGGCTCCCCCCGGGAAAACGCTGCCATAGGTTCGTGCCGCTCCCGCTCCGGGCCCCGCAAGGGCCTGTGTGGTGCAACACGCTACCCGCACCCGGCGGTCCTCAGCCGAGCAGGACCACTTCGAGCTCGGCCCCCGGCTCCACCGTGGTGACGTCCTCCGGTACGACGATCAGCGAGTCGGCGTGCGCCAGGGCCGCGATCAGGTGGGACCCCGTACCGCCGACCGGGCTGACCGTCCCGGTCTCCGCGTCGTACGCGCCGCGCAGGAACTGGCGGCGCCCGGTCGGGGAGCCGATCGCCCGGTCCGTCTTGAGCACCGCCCGTACGGCCGGACGGCTGACGTCGGGCAGGCCCATCAGCGCCCGGATCGCGGGACGCACGAACAGCTCGAAGGAGACGTAGGACGACACCGGGTTGCCGGGCAGCGCCAGCAGCGGGGTGTGGTCGGGGCCGATGGTGCCGAAGCCCTGCGGCTTGCCCGGCTGCATGGCCAGCTTGCGGAAGTCGATCCCGCCGCCTTCCACGTCGTCGGAGCCGGTGGAGACCGCCGTCAGCGCCTCCTTGACGACGTCGTACGCCCCGACGCTGACACCGCCCGTGGTGACGAGCAGGTCGGCCCGGACGAGCTGGTCCTCGATGGTGGCGCGCAGCGTGTCCGCGTCGTCGGCGACGGCGCCGACCCGGTAGGCGATGGCCCCGGCGTCCCGCGCGGCCGCCGCGAGGGCGAAGCTGTTGGAGTCGTAGATGGCCCCGGCGGTGAGCGGCTCCCCCGGCTGGACGAGTTCGCTGCCGGTGGACAGGACGACCACCCGGGGCCGCGGCCGGACCCGGACGCTGCCCCGCCCGATGGCGGCCAGCAGCGCGATCTGTGGCGGGCCGAGCACCGTGCCGGCGGCCAGCGCCAGGTCCCCGGCCTGTACGTCGCTGCCGCGCGAGCGGACGTGCGCCCGGACCTCGGCGGCGCGGTGCACCCGTACCTCACCGCCCGCGCCCTCGGGCGCCGCGCTGGCCGGGGTCATCCCCGAGGCCGCGCCGCCCCCCGTGCCGCCGTCGGTCCACTCGACCGGTACGACGGCCTCCGCGCCGGGCGGCAGCGGGGCGCCGGTCATGATGCGGGCGGCCTGACCGGGGCCGACGGTGGGCAGCTCACCGCTGCCCGCCGCGACGTCCCCGATCACCGTCAGCACCGCGGGGAACTCCTCGCTCGCCCCCTGGACGTCGGCCACCCGGACGGCGTAACCGTCCATGGAGCTGTTGTCGAAGGGCGGCAGGGCGACGGGCACGGTGACGTCCTCGACCAGGACACAGCCCTGGGCGTCGAGCAGCTGGAGTTCGATGGGCTCCAGCGGCCGGACGGCGGCGAGGACGTCCGCGAGGTGCTCGTCCACCGACCACAGACGGTGCGGGCCGGTGTCCTGCGGTGCGTCGGGGTTGCTCAAGGTGCTACATCTCCTCCGTGACGTAACGGTGAAGCCAGGTACGGAACTCGGGGCCGAGGTCCTCCCGCTCGCAGGCGAGTCGGACGATGGCCCGCAGGTAGTCACCGCGGTCCCCGGTGTCGTAGCGGCGGCCCCGGAAGACCACGCCGTGCACCGGGCCGCCCACGCTCTCGTCGGCGGCAAGCTTCTGCAGGGCGTCGGTCAGTTGGATCTCGTTGCCGCGGCCCGGCTCGGTCTCCCGCAGTATGCCGAAGATCGCGGGGTTGAGGACGTAGCGTCCGATGACCGCGTAGTTGCTGGGGGCGTCCGCCGGCTCCGGCTTCTCGACGAGTCCGGTGATCCGCACGACGTCGGCCTCGTCGGTCGGCTCGACGGCGGCGCAGCCGTAGAGGTGCACGTTCGCCGGGTCGACCTCCATCAGGGCGATGACGGTGCCGCCGGTGCGGCCGTGGACGTCGACCATCTGGCGCAGCAGAGGGTCGCGGGGGTCGATCAGGTCGTCGCCGAGCAGGACCGCGAAGGGCTCGTCGCCGACGTGCGGCTCGGCGCACAGCACGGCGTGGCCGAGACCGCGCGGGTCGCCCTGGCGGACGTAGTGCATGGTGGCCAGATCGCTGGATTCCTGGACCTTCTTGAGCCGGTCGTCGTCGCCCTTGGCGATGAGGGCGGACTCCAGCTCGTAGTTGCGGTCGAAGTGGTCTTCGAGGGCGCGCTTGTTACGTCCTGTGATCATGAGTACGTCGTCGAGTCCCGCCGAGACGGCCTCTTCGACCACGTATTGGATGGCGGGCTTGTCCACGACCGGAAGCATTTCCTTCGGGGTTGCCTTGGTCGCCGGAAGGAAGCGAGTACCGAGGCCCGCGGCCGGGATGACGGCCTTCTTGATCACGGGGTGCAACTGATTCATGCGCAGAACGATAGTGGGTTACGCGGAAACGCCAGGTCAGATTCCGGGGAGAAGCTCCCGGTCTGCGCCTATTCGGAAGGAAATCTGATTCAGCTGTGGTAGGCAACCGGTCGGACCCGTCCGACGAGAGGCCGGCCCGCGTGGCCGAGAAGGCGGCCTTGCGCCGCGAGCTGCTCGCCGCCCGCCGGGCCCGATCCCCCGAGTCGCGCCGTACGGCGGCCCGCGCGCTGGCCCGCTCGGCCCTCGCACTGTCCGAACTGGCCGGAGCGGCAACGGTGGCGGCGTACGTCTCCGTCGGCACGGAACCCGGCACCCGCGACCTGCTGGACGCGCTGCGGACCGGCGGGAAGCGGGTGCTGCTGCCGCGGCTGCTGCCCGACAACGACCTCGACTGGGCCGAGTACGAGGGCCCCGGCCGTCTCACCGAGATCGCGCACGTCGGGAAGATGGCGCTGCTGGAGCCCTCCGGACCGGCCCTCGGCCCGGACGCGGTGACGTGGGCGGACGCCGTGCTGCTGCCGGGTCTCGCGGTCGACGCGCGCGGGATGCGGCTCGGCCGCGGCGGGGGCTCGTACGACAGGGTGCTGGAGCGACTGGAACGCGCCGGGGCGCGCCCCGCCCTGGTGGTGCTCCTCTACGACGAAGAGGTGGTCGCGCGGGTCCCGGAGGAACCGCACGACCACCCCGTCCGGGCGGTGGCCACCCCGTCGGGGGTGATCCGCTTTTGAGCGCCCGCCGCTACGGCACTACGGCACTACGGCTTGAGCGTCAGGGTGTCGACCGTGGCCTTGTCCACGGCCTCCTTCCCGAACGGCCAGTCCAGCAGCTCGCCCTTGGCCCACAGCGTGGTCTGGTCCGTGTAGTGGGCGTTGTACGCGTGCCCCGAGGCACCCGTCAGGTTGATCCAGCGGGACTTGTCGAGGTCGTTGAGGTTGACGACCATCCGCATCGACGGCACCCAGGTGACCCCGTAGCCGCTGGAGGCGTTCCAGCCGGTGGCGTTGACGGTGGCCTCGCCGCCGCCCAGGTTCCACGGACCGCGGTTCAGCAGCCACTGCATGAAACCGGGGCCCTCGGTGCCGATCGTCTGGTTCTTGAGCGTCAGCTGGTGCAGTCGGCCCCAGCTCCAGGTGGACTGGTCCTTGCCGAGCTTGGCGGTCAGCTCCCAGCGGGCGTCCTTCATGGCCCGCGCGAACAGCTCGTCGCGGGTCGTGGTCGCCTTCTCCCGCACGGTGCCCGGCGACGTCCACCACGGCGACTTCTCGTCCTTGACCAGCCGGCGGACCACCTCGAACCAGCGGTCGCCGCCGTCCGGCTGCGCCGAGTCGGCGCCGCGGGTACCGCATTCGCGGACGACGGCGGCGAGGTCGTCGGCGGGCCCGTTGCCGCTGTCCTGGACGTTCATGCAGCTGTTCGTGACGCGCAGCTCCTTCGGCATCTTGTCGCCGAACGCCCGCTTGAGGATGTTGCGCCACACCGCGTTGAAGTAGGCGGCCGCCGCCGAGTCGGGCTCCTGGGTGTAGTTCCAGTCCTCCAGCAGCTTCTGCGCCGAGCGCACGTCCGGGTCGGAGACCGGGATCTTGGCCAGCATCGGCGTCAGCAGCGCGGCGATCTCGCTGCTGTTGTCCATCTGCATGGTGCGCATGTCATCGGTGGAGATCTTGCCGTTGTCCTTGGTCTTCGCCTCGATGAGGTCGTTGATCCGCTGGCTCCGGGCGCCGTAACCCCAGTCGGTGGTCAGCACGTACGGGTACTTGCCCGCGGCGGTGCCGCTCTCGGTCACGGCCTGGTTGGCCGTCACGATGTAGCCGCGCGCGGGGTTGGAGTCGTACGGCATCTCGTCCTGCGGGACGTAGCCGGTCGCGCCGTCCTTGCCGCCCTTCCAGGCGTACTTCGGGTCCCAGCCGGGCGCCGGCATGCGACCGTCGCCGGCGCCGCGGATCGGGATGCGGCCCGGGGCCTGGTAGCCGATGTTGCCGTTGAGGCCCTTGTTGTCGGCGTAGATCAGGTTCTGCGACGGCACCTCGAAGTCGCGCGCGGCGGCGCGGAAGGCGGCGAAGTCCTTGGCGCGGTCGAGTTTGAAGACCGCCTCCATCGACTTGCCCGGGTCCAGCGCCGTCCAGCGCAGGGCCACGCCGTAGCCGTCGCCGCGGTCGGGTGCGGAGCCGGAGACGGGGGCGCGGGAACCGACGGTGGCGAGTTCGTCGCTGCGGTCGGAGATCAGCGGGCCGTTGTTGGTGGTGCGGACCGTGATGTGCTTGCTCTTGCCGCCCGCGACCTTGATCTCCTCCTCACGGGTCGTGAAGGGGACCACCTTGTTGTCGTAGACGTAGCCGTCGGGCTTGATCTGCTCCAGGTAGAGGTCGGTGACGTCGGCGCCGAGGTTGGTCATGCCCCAGGCGATGTCGGCGTTGTGGCCGATGACCACGCCCGGCATGCCGGAGAACGTGAAGCCGGCGACGTCGTACTGGCACCGGGGCGAGGCGGCACGGCAGTGCAGGCCCATCTGGTACCAGACGGAGGGCAGCTGCGGCGAGAGGTGCGGGTCGTTCGCGAGCAGCGGCTTGCCGGTTGTCGTGTACTTGCCCGCGACGACCCAGGAGTTGGAGCCGATACCGCTGCCGTTGGGGCCGAGGATGGCGGGGATCTCGTCCAGGGTCTTGGCGAGGGAGGACAGCCGGGTGCGCAGGCCGACGCTCGCGCCCTGGGCGGAGGCGTTGTCGGCGAGGCCGGTGGTGATGCCGCCGTTCGGGGTGGCCTGCGAGCCGGTGGTCGTACCCGTGCCCGTGCCCGTACCCCCCGTCGAGCCCGTACCCGTGCCGGTGCCGGTGGAGCCCGTGCCCGTGGAGCCCGCGGACGCCGTGCCCTGGGGCGTGTACTTGCCGCCTGCGACGGAGCCGCCCTCGACGATCGGCTTGTTCCGGTCGAAGGGGTAGGGCGGGTAGAGGTCGTCGATCTGCTGCGGCGTGAGCTTGCCGGCCATCAGCGAACGGTCGATCTCGTCCTGCATGTTGCCGCGCAGGTCCCAGGCCATCGCCTTGAGCCAGGCCACCGAGTCCACCGGCGTCCACGGCTCCGGCGTGTAGTCGCCGGTCAGCTTGAGGGCCGCGTGCTCCACGGAGAGGTCCTTGCCGGACTTCCCCTTGAGGTAGGCGTTGACCCCGTCGGCGTACGCCTGGAGGTACTTCTTCGTCTCCGGTGAGAGCTTGGTGTCGTACTCGGCCTGCGCGACCTGGCGCCAGCCCAGCGTGCGCAGGAAGGCATCGGTCTCGACCTGGCCGGAGCCGAACATCTCGGAGAGCCGCCCGGAGGTCATGTGGCGGCGGACGTCCATCTCCCAGAAGCGGTCCTGCGCGTGGACGAAGCCCTGGGCGCGGAAGAGGTCCTCGTCGTTGTCGGCGTAGAGCTGCGGGATCCCGTGCTCGTCGCGTTTGACGTCGACGGTCCCGGTCAGGCCGGGCAGCTTGAGGGAGCCGGTGGTCTGGGGATGGGAGGCACGGACGCCGTCGACGCTCCAGTACGCCCCGTAGCCGAGTCCCGCCAAGAGCGCCAGGACCATGACGAGCACGATCAGACGTGCGCGTCGTCCCTTCTTCTTGACGGAAGGGCCGGATGAGTTGGCGGGCATCGCTGTCCTTAGAGGGGCAGGGTGGTCCTGGGATTGCTGGAAGCAACCATAGGCGCAGGACCACCCCCGGTGATCCGCCAGGGGTAGCCGTCCTGAGGACAGGGGCGGAGCGGCGTTTCACAATGTGGTTGTCGAGTAAAGACTCCGTCAAAGATTAGGTAAGGTAACGAAAGTGCTTGTCGCGCGTGCCTACGGAGGAACGATCCGTCAGGGGCACATGAGGGAAAGGGCCGCCCGCTGACTGTCCACCTGCTCAATGAGCTCCTGCTGGTCTGCTCGCTCGTGCTGCTCGTCGCGGTAGCGGCGGTACGCGTCTCCTCGCGCAGCGGTCTTCCCAGCCTGCTCATCTACCTCGGCATAGGCATAGCGATAGGCCAGGACGGCATAGGCAATGTCGTGTTCGACAACGCCGAGCTGACCCAGGTCATCGGCTACGCCGCGCTCGTCGTGATCCTCGCCGAGGGTGGTCTGGGCACCAAGTGGAAAGAGATCAAGCCGGCCCTGCCGGCGGCGAGCGTCCTGTCCCTCGTCGGGGTCGCGGTCAGCGTGGGGGTAACGGCGGCGGGGGCGCACTACCTGGTCGGGCTGGAGTGGCGCCAGGCCCTGCTCATCGGCGCGGTCGTCTCCTCGACCGACGCGGCGGCCGTCTTCTCGGTCCTGCGCAAGGTGCCGCTCCCCTCCCGTGTGACGGGTGTGCTGGAAGCGGAGTCCGGCTTCAACGACGCCCCGGTGGTCATCCTGGTGGTGTCCTTCGCGACCGTCGGGCCGGTGGACGAGTGGTACGTCCTGATCGGCAAGATCGCGCTGGAGCTGGCCATCGGCATCGCCATCGGCCTGACGGTGGGCTTCCTCGGCGCGTACGGCCTGCGGCACGTGGCGCTGCCCGCCTCCGGCCTCTACCCGATCGCGGTGATGGCCATCGCCATCACGGCGTACGCGGCCGGCGCGATGGCGCACGGCTCCGGCTTCCTCGCGGTGTACCTGGCCGCGATGGTCCTCGGCAACGCGAAGCTGCCGCACTGGCCCGCCACCAGGGGGTTCGCGGACGGGCTCGGCTGGATCGCCCAGATCGGCATGTTCGTCCTGCTCGGCCTGCTGGTGACCCCGCACGAGCTGGCGGGCGACTTCTGGCCGGCGGTGATCATCGGACTGGTGCTGACGATGGTGGCGCGGCCCCTGGAGGTCTTCGTCAGCCTGCTGCCGTTCCGCATCCCCTGGCAGGAGCAGGCCCTGATGTCGTGGGCGGGCCTGCGCGGCGCGGTGCCCATCATCTTGGCCACGATCCCGATGGTGACCGGGATCGAGGGCAGCGACCGGGTCTTCAACATCGTCTTCGTGCTCGTCGTCGTCTACACGCTGGTCCAGGGGCCGACCCTGCCGTGGCTGGCGCGCAAGCTCGAACTCGGCGACACCGACGAGGCCGCGGCGGACCTGGGCATCGAGTCCGCTCCGTTGGAGAAGCTGCGCGGGCACCTGCTGTCGTTCGCCATACCGTCGGCCTCGCGGATGCACGGGGTGGAGGTCGGCGAGCTGCGGCTGCCGGCCGGGGCGTCGGTGACGTTGGTGGTCCGGGACGCGAAGAGCTTCGTACCGGCGCCCTCCACGGTGCTGCGCCGGGGGGACGAGCTGCTGGTGGTGGCCACGGACCAGGTGCGGGACGCGGCGGAGGCACGGCTGCGGGCGGTCGCTCGCGGCGGCAAGCTCGCCGGATGGCTGGGGACGGGCCCCGACGGGGCGTGAACGGCGGCCGGAAGGGGCCGGGACCGACTGGAACGGAGCGTTAGAGCGACGTTCTAAATCTGTGATTTCGCGGTTTGGTGAGGGATTCTGCCCTGCTTTGGGGGTACATGGAATGCGAACTTCCAGTTAATCGCAGGTAAAGACATGCCTTGTCGCCGGAATCACAGGGCGTCGAAGGCGGTCTGCCTGTACGATTAAGGCACACCACATCGAACCAACTCTGCCTGACGCAGAGCTGGCGCGACCGCAAAGCGGCCGTGGCTCCCTCCCGCAGTGGGCGCCCAGGTATCACTCGGTTCTGCGCAAGAGGACAGCTCTCGGGGCTCCCACATGTACGGGTGCGACTCGCCCACAAGGCGATGCACCGTCCGCAGACGGGGAGTTCTACCAGGCAGCGGAAAGGCAAGGCCGTGACATCCGCGGTCACGACCGACACGTCCGCCCGCCCCGGCTACGGGCAGCTCCTGCGCACGCCCGGCGCCCTCGGCTTCCTGCTCCCGGGATTCGCCGCCCGCCTGCCCTTCGGAATGCTGACCATCAGCATCCTGCTGCTCGTCCAGCACACCACCGGCTCCTACGCCAACGCCGGCATCGTCGCCGCCGTCACCGGCATCTCCATGGCGCTGTGCGCCCCCGTGATGGGCAACCTCACCGACAAGCACGGCCAGAGCGCCGTCCTGCTGCCGGTCGTCCTCGTCCACGCCACCGCCGTGAGCGCCCTGGCCGCGCTCGCCCTGCTCGGCGCGCCCGTCCTGGCCCTCGCGGCCGCCGCGATCCCCGCCGGCGCCTCGGTGCCGCAGGTCGGCCCGATGGTCCGGGCGCGCTGGGCCGCCACGCTCGGTGGGAACGCCGCCCAGGCCGAGGGCTCGCGGGGAAGCTCGCCGCTGCTGGCGACCGCCGCCGCGTTCGAGTCCGTCACCGACGAGTTCACCTTCGTCGTCGGCCCGGTCCTCGCGACCGCGCTGTGCACCGGCCTGCACCCCTCGGCCGGCCTCATCACCGAGGCCGCCCTGTCGCTGATCGGCGGCCTGCTGTTCGCCGCCCAGCGCGCCGGCCAGCCCAAGGCGCACGCGCAGACCGCCACCGGCACCAAGCGCGCCGCGGCCCTGTCCTTCCCCGGTCTGCGCGTCCTGATCGTCGCCTTCCTCGGGATCGGCGCCGTCTTCGGCGGCATGCAGGTCTCGATGGCCGCCTTCTCCAACGAGATGGGCAACCCGGGTGCGAACGGCCTGCTGTACGGAGTCTTCGCGGCGGGCAACATGATCGCCGGCATCGTCTGCGGCGCCGTCGCCTGGAAGATCGGTCCACGCCGCCGGCTGCTGCTCGGCTACATCGGGCTGACCGCCACCGCGTCGCTGCTGTGGACCGCCGACTCGATGGTCCTGCTGGCCGGGCTCGGACTGCTCGTCGGCCTGTGCATCGCCCCGGCCCTGATCACCGGCTACACGATGATCGAGTCGCTGATCCCGGCGAACGCCCGCACCGAGGCGTTCACCTGGCTGACCGGCGCGGTCGCCTTCGGGCAGGCCATCGCCGTGATCGCGGCCGGCCGTCTGACGGACGCGCATGGGTCCGCGTACGGGTTCCTCGTGCCGGCCGCCGCCACGGCGCTGGCGCTGGTCACGCTGCTCTCGCTGCGGGCCAAGCTCGCGCCGAAGGCGGCGAGCCGGATCGTCGGCTCGTCGGGCGCCCAGGAGAACCGGGAGGCCCGCGAGAGCCACGAGAACCGGGTGCAGCAGCGGGACCTCAGCACCGTCTGAGGGTGGTATCGGTCACCGCGCGGCCGAGATCGGTGGACTGTTCCGCCGGAATACGTCACCATGGACCGTCGTTAGCACTCATTGAGTGAGAGTGCCAGGAGGAAATTCGTGCCGACCTACCAGTACCAGTGCACCGAGTGCGGTGAGGGCCTTGAGGCCGTGCAGAAGTTCACCGATGACGCACTGACCGTGTGCCCGAACTGCGACGGACGCCTGAAGAAGGTGTTCTCCGCGGTCGGCATCGTCTTCAAGGGCTCCGGTTTCTACCGGAACGACAGCCGTGGTGCGTCGTCGAGCAGCACGCCGGCAACGAAGCCCGCCGCGTCGTCCACCGCCGCCCCGGCCGCTGCCCCGGCCTCCTCGTCGTCGTCGACTTCGAGCGCGAGCACGAGCACGAGCAGCAGTTCCAGCTCGGCCGCCTGACGCCGTCCGCTTTCCGTAGGCCCCGCCGCCCTCCTGGGCGGCGGGGCCTTACGCGTGCCCGGCTAATGTGACCGTATGGCGAACGCAGAGATCGGTGTCATCGGCGGCTCGGGCTTCTACTCCTTCCTGGAGGACGTCTCCGAAATCCAGGTGGAGACCCCTTACGGGCCCCCGAGCGACTCCCTATACCTGGGCGAGCTGGCCGGCCGGTCAGTGGCGTTCCTGCCGCGGCACGAACGCAGCCACACGGTGCCGCCACACAAGATCAACTACCGGGCCAACCTGTGGGCTCTCCGCTCGGTCGGCGTGCGTCAAGTGCTCGGTCCCTGCGCGGTGGGGGGCCTGCGGGCCGAGTACGGTCCGGGCACGCTGCTGGTGCCGGACCAGCTGGTGGACCGTACGAAGTCCCGCGTGCAGACCTTCTTCGACGGGGAGCCGCTGCCCGACGGGTCGGTGCCCAACGTCGTGCACACGACGTTCGCCGACCCGTACTGCCCGGTGGGCCGGGCGGCGGCGATGGGCGCGGCACGCGGCAGGGGTTGGGAGCCGGTGGACGGCGGCACGATGGTCGTGGTGGAGGGCCCCCGGTTCTCGACGCGCGCCGAGTCGCTCTTCCACGCGGCCATGGGCTGGTCGGTGGTCGGTATGACGGGGCACCCGGAGGCCGTCCTCGCGCGGGAGCTCGGGCTCTGCTACACCTCGATGGCCCTGGTCACGGACCTGGACGCGGGCGCCGAGACGGGCGAGGGCGTCTCCCACACGGAGGTGCTGAAGGTGTTCGGCGAGAACGTCGGGCGGCTGCGGGAGGTCCTGTTCGACGCGGTCGCGGCCCTTCCGGGGACGGAGTCCCGGGACTGCCTGTGCACGCACGCGCACGACGGCTGGGACCTGGGCATCGAGCTGCCGTAGCGAGGCGCCCTCACCCCTGGGGGTGAGGGGGTTTTCCACAACCTGGGGACCGTCCACAGGCACGAGCGGGATACGCCGCCGGGGCGGATCGTGAGGGGTGTCCGGACGCCGGGTCCGGACACCGAACTCACAGCCAGGCGGTGTTCAGCATGTCCGGGTACCTCTCCGCGGCCCCTTCGTCCCTGTCTTCCCCTTCCACGTCCGCGCCCGCGCGGCCCGTGCCGCCCTTCCCGCCGCTGCGGGTGGGGCGGGGCGGGGACCGCCTCAGGCGCGCCCTGCGTCGCCGTCGGCGGGCCGGGGCGGCCGGGCTGGCCGTGGTGGCGGCCGCGCTGGCGGTGGGCGGAACGGAGGCGCGGGCCTCGCGGGGCGCCGGGCCGCCGGAGGCGAAACCGCCGCCGGCGGTGGTGCGGATGGTGTCGGCGCCCGTGCGCATCGCCGACGGGGCCACTGTGCGGCTGCTGCGGCCGGGTGACCGCGTGGATGTGGTGGCGGCGGAGCGGGCGGGGCCGCCCCGGGTGGTGGCGGTCGGGGCTCGGGTCGCCGGGGTGCCGGAGCCGGAGAAGGCGTCGGGCGACGGCGGGGCCCTGGTGGTCCTGTCCGTGCCCCGGGAGACCGCGCGGACCCTCGTGGGCGCGGGCAGTGTGGCGCGGCTGGCGGTGACGTTGTGCTGAATCGGACAAGCGTGCGGTCGGGCCGCCACGGGGCGGGCATCGATTGGACACGCGGGGGCCCGACTGCCGTAGTTTTCGGAACCGTCGGCTCCGTGTTCCGTAGATGCGAGATGAGGCTCAGTCGTGAGCAAGAAGAACGAGAGCGTCCTGGCGGGCTTCAAAGCCTTCCTGATGCGCGGCAACGTGGTCGACCTGGCGGTGGCCGTGGTCATCGGCGCCGCGTTCACCAACATCGTGAACTCCGTGGTGAAGGGGATCATCAGTCCGGTGGTCGGCGCGGTCGGCACGCAGAGCCTGGAGGGCTACTCGTCCTGCCTGAAGGCACCGTGTGGCGTCGACGCGAAGGGGGAGCCGACCGGCGTCAACATCATGTGGGGTTCGGTGCTGAACGCCACGCTGACCTTCCTGATCACCGCGGCGGTGGTCTACTTCCTGATGGTGCTGCCGATGGCCAAGTACCTGGCCCGGATGGAGGACCGGCGCAAGGCGCGGGAAGGCGTGCAGGAAACCATGGAGATCACCGAGCTGGAGGTCCTCAAGGAGATCCGCGACAACCTGGTCGCCCAGCGCACCGGCTCCGGTCCGGCCGGTGGCCACGGCCGGCAAGTCCAGGCGCAGGGGCACGGCCAGGCGCCGGGCTACGGCCAGGGGCACGACGGCTCGATCTGAGCCCGCGCGGTCAGACGTGGTGCGGGGGCTTCTCGTCGAGGAAACGGGCCAGGTCGGCGGCGCTCCCGCCGGCGGGGGCCCGCTCGCCCCAGCCGCGGTCCGTGTCGTCCGAGGACTGCTGGTCCAACGGGTCACCGAAGTCGAGCTTCGGCTTGGGCTTCGGCGCGGGCCTTGCCGCCGGGTCCGGTGCGGGGGTGGCCCCGGGACCGGTCGGGGAACCCGACGGGTCCGCGGGGTCCCGGCGGTCGGAGGAGGGGGTGGCGCTCATTCCTCCAGGGTACGGCGGCCCCCGCCGGCGCCGTCGGTCAGCTGGGGGCTTCCGTGCCCATGCGGGCGTAGAACCACCGGCGCACGCCAAACAGGAGGCGTGGAAGGGCCCTGAGGGCGTCGTGGATACGCCGTCGGGGTGAGGCGTACGGGGCCGCGGGGAGGGCCCGTTTTCGCCGCCGGGTCCGCGCGCCTCGGCTCTCGGCCGCCGTACGGCTGCTGTCCTGAGCGCCATGATCTACGTACAGATGACCGCCCGGCGGCCGGACGAGGCGCACCGGACCGCCACGCCGCTGGAGCTGTTCTTCGACCTCTGCTTCGTCGTCGCCGTCGCGCAGGCCGGTGCCCGGCTGGTCCACGCACTCGTCGAGGGCCACGTCGGCGCCGGCATCACCGGCTACCTCTTCGTCTTCTTCGGGGTCTTCTGGGCCTGGATCAACTTCTCCTGGTTCGCCTCCGCCTACGACTGCGACGACATCCCGTACCGGCTGGCGACCCTCGTCCAGATCTCCGGTGTGCTGATCTACGCGGCCGGGGTGCCGCGCGCCTTCGACCGCCAGGACTGGACCGTCGCGATCCTCGGGTACGTCGTGATGCGCGTCGCACTGACCGCGCAGTGGCTGCGCGCCGCCGCCGGTGAGAGCGGCGCGGGCCGCCGCTCGGCGCTGCTCTACGCCGCCGGTCTGGTGGTGTGCCAGGCGGGGTGGATCGCCCTGCTCGCGGCCCCCGCCGGAGCGCGGCGCTGGCTGTTCCTGGTACTGGTCCTGGCCGAGATCTCCGTCCCGGTGATCGCGGAGAGGAACCACCAGACGTCCTGGCACCCACACCACATCGTGGAGCGGTACGGCCTGTTCACGCTGATCGTCCTCGGCGAGACGGTCTCCGCCAGCACCGTCGCCGTGCAGTCCGCCCTCGACGAGCACGAGGCGCTGGGCGTGCTGCTGCCGATCGCGGCGGGCGGCCTGCTGATCGTGTTCGCCGCCTGGTGGATCTACTTCGCGGTTCCCGCGCACGAACGGCTGTCCACCAACCGGGAGGCGATCCCGTGGGGGTACGGGCACTACGTGATCCTCGGATCGGCGGCGGCCATCGGCGCGGGGATGGAAGTGGCCGTCGAGCACGCGGTGGGCACGGCGCACATCTCGCAGTTGGCGGCCGACCTGGCGGTCACCGTGCCCACCGCCGTCTACCTGGCGGCCGTCTGGTTGCTGCACGCCCGCCACTTCAAGCGCACCACCGCCCAACAACTGCTGCTGCCGCTCTCCGCCCTGGCGATCCTCGCCTGCGCCTGGACCGGGGAGTACGCGGTGCTGTGGGCCGGGCTGCTGATGGCGGCCTCGGTGGCGGTGGGCGTGACCTTGACCGAGCGGACGCGTTCTGGTGCGTGAGTACAGACGGCCGGGGGCGGTACGGCGACTGCGCCGACGACGAGAAAGTAGGTGCGGGCCATGACAGTCCCGGCACAGCGGTACGCGGACCGGCCAGGGCAGGAGCTGGCCGATCCGGCCTTCTGGCAGCTGCCCCCCGGGGAGCGGCTGGCCGCCTTCGCCCGGCTGCGGGCGCTCGACGCCCCGGTGTTCGTGCCCGAGGGCCGCGGGCGCGGCCACTGGGCCCTCGTACGGCACGCGGACGTACAGGAGGCGAGCCGACTTCCGAAGGTGTTCGCCAGCGCGCCCGGCGTCACGACTCCCGAACCGGCCCGCTGGGTGCGGGCGCTGTTCGGCGACTCCATGGTGAACCTGGACGGGCCGGACCACGCGCAGTTGCGCAAGATCGTGCAGCGCGCCTTCACGCCCCGGCTGCTGGCGGCGGCCGAGGCCGACATCCACGCGGTGGCTGCCGGGATCGTGGACGACGTACTGGCGCATCGGCCCGACGAGTTCGTCTCGGCGGTGGCTTCGCGGCTGCCGCTGGAGGTCATCTGCAACATGATGGGCATCCCGGAGCGCTACCGGGCGGAGATCGCCGACCGGGTCAACCACGCCTCCGAGAACATCGGGGTCGAGCGCGGCCTGGCGGCGCGGTTGCGGATGCCCGGTCGGGGACTGCGGGCGCTGGCCCGGATGCAGCGGATGGTCGCGGGCATCGGGCGCGAGCGGCGCAGGAACCCGCAGGACGACCTGATCTCCGCGCTGGTCCGGGCGAACGTGGACGGTCAGGCGCTCGGCGCCCGCCAGTTGGGCGCGTTCTTCTCGCTGCTGATGGTGGCGGGGGTGGAGACCACCCGCAACGCGATCACCCACGGTCTGACGCTGTTGACCGACTTTCCCGACCAACGTGACCTGCTGCTCGGCGACTTCGAGACGTACGCCGACGGGGCGGTGGACGAGATGATCCGCCACTCGACGCCGATCATCCAGTTCCGCCGGACGGTGACCGCCGAACACGAACTGGGCGGCCACGCGTTCCAACCGGGCGACAAGGTCGTGCTGTACTACGCCTCCGCCAACCGCGACGAGGCGGTCTTCCCCGACCCGGACGCCTTCGACATCACCCGCTCGCCCAACCCGCACCTGGGGTTCGGGGGCGGTGGCCCGCACTTCTGCCTGGGCGCGCACCTGGCGCGGGTGGAGATGAAGGCGCTGTTCCGGGAACTGCTGACGCGGCCGGTGGGGCTGCGGGCGGTGGGCCTGCCCGACCTGGCGGGCTCCAACTTCGACAACCGGGTCCGCTCGCTCCGGTTCGCCTTCGACCGCCCCTGACAGGGCGACGACAAGGCGGCGGCAAAGTGGCGGGCGGTCCCCGGGCGGGGGGCCGGCCACCGGGCAGGCTGGGGGCCCGGCGGCCGGGGAGGGGGCGCGCCGCTACTGGCGCAGGCTCTGCACCGTGATGACGCAGTGGGCGCTGCCGGTGAGCACCGCCTCGTCGCCCGCGAACGCCTGGAGGACCTCCGGGCTGACCGGCCGGCCGGGGACGGCCTCGGGCCAGGCGGTGGTGGCGAAGAGGAAGTACGCCTGCCCGCTCTCGTTCGCCGCGGCCACCCACTCGTCGGGGGCGGTGCAGGTGGCGTTCAGGCCGGGCAGTGTCAGCGCGACCTGGTTGCCCGCCAGCAGGATCTGCACCGCGAAGGTGGAGGGGTTGCGGGTGCCGTCCATGACCACGTCGCCGATGGGCAGCCCGATCTCCTCCAGCAGTCCGCGGGCCGCCGCCTCACCGGCCTCCTTGCCCTTCGGGCCGTCGCCGAGGGTGTAGGCGAGGAGGTACGGGATGTCGTGGCCTTCGGAGGGGTCGCCGATCCAGGCGAGCACCGAGAGGGTGCCGAGGTCGGACCGGTCGATTTCGGCTTGGGTTGAAGTCATGCGCCGCACCTTAGTGCTCTCTCCCGCGACCCTTTCACGGCCTTTCACCCGGGCGGGCTACGGGGCCGCTACACCGCCCAGAATCCTCCGCCGGAATTCGCCTGGATGTTCGCGTCCTGGTACTGGAGCCGTACCACGCGCACCTTTTCCGGGATTTCGAACACCACCCACCCTTCGGCCCGCTCCCCGACCTCCAGGGAATCGAAGACGAGCGGTTTGCCCGTGGTCAGCTCACCCGTGGGCACCACCGCGTGCCGCCCGCCGGCGCTGTCGTACGCCCACATGCGCCCGAGCGCCCCGTACGAAGCACCGCCCACGTTGACGAACGACATCGAGGCGCCCACCCAGCGCGTCCCGGCGGCCGGCGCGAAGTTCTTGTCGACGCTGACGGCCGGGTCCACGAACGCGTTCAGCACCACTTGGAGGTGGCGCCCCACCTGGCGCCCCCGCACCCGTACGGACTCACCCACATGAGCGTCCTTCGCGGCGCCGGGCGCGGCCTGCACGCCGGGTCCGGCCGGGTCCTCGCCGGCGCCGGGCGCCCCGTCGTCCACCCGGGCGGGCGCGCCCGCCGGGACCGGGGAGTCCCCCGCGGGCGCGCTCTGGCAGGCGGTGGCACCGAACAGCAGGCAGGGCAGGAGGGCGGCGACGACGAGGGCGGAAGCGGAGTGGCTGCGCATACGGGATCCCTTCGGGGATCTTCGGGGATGTATTCCGGCCAGTTTCACGCGCCCCGCCCGGAAATTGCACACACCGACACGAGCCCGCGCGACGCGTCGGCGCCCAACTGCCAGCACAATGCGTTCCGGCGGAATTCCGTCACCCACATCCACCTGGAGGAATGATGGCCCCGACCGGTCCCCGAACTGCCCTGATCGCGTTCTCCGCATTGGCCGCCGCAGCGGTATTCGCCGCCCCCGCCGCCGCCACCTCTTACCACAATTCTATTTCCGTACAGCCGTACGCCCACATCACTCCGGAGGGCACGATCACCCTTTCCGGGACGTACGTCTGCGACGACCCGTCACCCGCGGGGGCGGTTCAGTTGATGGCCGTGGTCGTCCAGGACTCCGTCCGCCTCGGCGCCAACGCGGACGAGGAGCCTGTCTGCGACGGCGCGGTGCACGAGTGGCAGAGCCACGCCAAGCTCGCCTGGACCCCGGACCTGCACGCCGGTGACGCGGGCGTCGAGGCACGGCTCCAGCGGGTCAACCGGGCCGGCGGCATCATGCCGAAGTCGGTCGACACGCTCGCGGAGGACGTACACGGCGCCGAGGTGGTCGACCACCGGTGACCGGGAACGCATCCCCGGGAGGCATAGCGCCGGCCGGTCCGGTAGCCGCCGCTACCGGACGGGGCCCCCGCGCCTTCCGCGACGCGCCGCGGGCCTCACGGGAGGGGCCGCCGCGCCTTCCGCGACGGCGCCGTCAGCGGCAGTGCGGCGCGACACCCGTCATCGACATGAACGCCACCGTCTGGCAGCCGGGGTCGGCGTGCGGGAGGCCGGTCGTCCAGTCCACGACCGCCGGAATCCCGGCCACCAGCAGGAGCAGGGCCAAGAAGGCGGTGGCGACCCGCCCGTTCAGGCGGCGCACGTCACGATCCCCACGTCACACGTCGGTTCCATGGCCGCATCATCACCCCGGACCCCGCCCACCACAACCCGTGACCTTTAGATCACAGTGCGCCACGCGGGACGCCCGTCGCCTCGAACTCGCACCAGACGGCCTTCCCCTCGCCCCGCGACTCCACCCCCCAGTGCGAGGCCAGGGCGTCCACCAGGAGCAGCCCGCGCCCGGTGGTGGCCGACTCCCCCGGCGTACGCCGGCGCGGCCACACGCTGGAGCGGTCCTTGACCCACAGACGGATCCGTCGGACCGGCTCGGGCAGCACCTCCATCGTCAGCACCGCACCGCCGTCGGTGTGCAGCAGGGCGTTGACCAGCAGCTCCCCCGCGGCCAACTCCACGTCGTCGGCGAGCTCGGGCATGCCCCAGTCGCGCAGCGCCTGCCTCAAGGCGTAGCGGGCCTCCGAGAGGCCTTCCGGGTCGGCCTGGTGGATGTACTGGTGGATTCGGGGTGCGCGGTGCGTGCCCGGGTCGGGGGCCCGTCGCAGCACCAGCAGGGCCACGTCGTCCCCGGAGCCCCAGCGTTCCCAGAGCCGGTCCGAGAGGTGGTCGGCGAGGGCGCCTGCGTCTTCGGGGCCGCTGCGCACCGCGTGGGCGAGCGCCTCCATGCCCTGGGTGATCGCGGTGCCGGGCTCCTCCACGAGTCCGTCGGTGCACAGCACGAGCGTCTCGCCGGGCACCAGGTCGAGGCGGGTCTCGGGGAACTCCTCCTGCTCGAACACGGAAGCCAATCCGAGCGGCAGGCCGCCGCGCACGTTCGGCCAGCCGGTACGGCCGTCCGTGTGCCGGATCAGCGGCCCGAGGTGGCCCGCGCGGACCGCCCGTACGCCTCCCGTCTCCAGGTCCACCTGCGCGTACATGCAGGTCGCGAAGCGTTCGGTGTCGAGTTCGGCGAGGAAGCGGGAGGCCCTGGCCAAGACGGTGGAGGGCGGGTGCCCCTCGCCCGCGTAGGCCCGCAGCGCGATCCGCAACTGGCCCATGATCGCCGCCGCGTGCGTGTCGTGGCCCTGTACGTCGCCCACGACGATGCCGACCCGGTCCCGGGGCAGCGCGATCACGTCGTACCAGTCCCCGCCGACCTCGCGCCCGCTCCAGGCCGAGTGGTAGCGCACGGCGATCTCCCCGCCGCTGATCTCGGGGATTCGGCGCGGCAGCATGGCGGCCTGGAGGCCGGTGGCGAACTCGCGCTCCTGGTCGAAGAGCAGGGCCCGTTGGAGCGACTGGGCCACGATGCCGGCCAGGCCCAGGCACAGGTTGCGTTCCTCGGGGCTGAACTCGCTGCGCCGGCGGTAGAACAGCACCAGCCCGCCGATCGCCTTGGCCTGCGCGATCAGCGGCAGGTAGGCGGCGGCGCCGTACGGGATCCGGTTCAGGTAGTCCGCGAGCAGCGGGAACTCGGCCGCGACCTCGGCCAGCGAGGTGGCGAACCGTGCCTGCCGGGTGACCACCGCGTGCGAGAGCGGCAGCGAACCGTCCAGCCGGGTGAACTGCCGTTCGCTGAGGATCTCCAGGCTCTCCCCGCTCAGCGCGATGATCTTGATGGCGTCGTTCTCGACCAGCCCCAGCGCCAGCCCGTCCGCGCCGAGCCGCTCCAGCGCGCCCGCGCCGGTCAGGCTCGCCGTCACGTCGTCGACGGTGACCGCCCGCGACAGGGCCTCCGTGGTGCGCTGCACGATGGTCGCCTGGTGGGCGCGGGCCGTCTCCAGCTTCCGCAGCACGGTCAGGTGGGCGAGTTCGGCCGTGGCGTCCCGGACGATCCCGATGATCCGCAGGGGCCTGCCGCCCGGATCGCGCAGGACCCGCCCCTGGGTGTGGGTCCACTGGTCGCGCCCGTCACGCCGGCGGACAGTGAAGTACGCGCCGTACGTCTCGTCCCCGCCGTCCAGGACGCCCTGCACGGTGTCCGCCAGGCGGGCGCTGTCATCGGCCGGGATCCGCAGCCCGAGGCCCTCCGGGGTGTCGTCGAACTCCTCCCGCTCCAGGTCGAAGACGGCCAGGCCGGGGTCGTCCAGCACCAACACCCCGGTGCCCAGGTTCCAGTCGAAACTGCCCATGCCGTTCAGGGCGAGCCGCTCCCCGGGGCCGGTCAGGGGCTCCCGTGCTTCCGGACCGTCCGGCCCGGGTCCGTCGGATCGCTCCGCCGCTGCCAAGAGACACACACCACCTAACGGCCTGGCCAGCACGGCTGGGAGATGAGCCGCTCCCACTCCTCGTCAGGATGCCCCGGAAGGGTCCGCCCGGCCTCTCGCCAGCGCGAGAGGAGGGACAGGTAGATCGTGTACGGCTCGCCGGCACCCGCGCCTGATCCGGGTCCCGGGCCCGGCCCCGGACCCCCCGGGCCCGAGCCGGGCGCCGGGCCCTTGACGGCGGCCCTCCCGGCCGGAGGCTGTTCCCCGCGGCTCGCCGGAATGCGTACCCAGCCACGGCCGCCGCCCTGTGCTCGCTCCGCGCCCATCACGACCCCTTCTCAGCGCACCGACGTCGCTCACCGCAGATACGTCTTGGGATACCCCGCGGTCGCCCGGTCGACCCGGGTACCACCGGAGGAGCCCGGCAACGGTCCCCGGCCGGCGAGGCGCCCCAGGACTCCCTTGACCAGTCTCCCCGCCGTGAAGCCGGCGCCGTGCACGAATCGCATGGAAGGGCCGAACGAGGGAGCGGTCAGCAGCCCGGCGAAGAAGAGGCCGGGCCACGACGACTCGAAGCGGGGGCCCAGCTCCGGCGTGCCACCGTCGCCCACGGTCGCCAGCGCGGCCCGCAGCCCCGCGTCGAGCAGCTCCAGCCGGCGCAGCTCCGGGGTGAAGCCGGTCGCGGCGATCACGTGCGCGACATCCAGGACGACGGACTCCCCGGCCGCCGTGGTCAGCCCCAGCCTCGTCCGCCCGCCGACCGCGACCGCCCGGTGCAGGTGGTGCCCGAGCAGTACGGGGACCCGCTGCTCGAAGCGGTCCCTCAGCCACCAGGCCCCGGCCGGCCCCAGCGCCGTGGCGGCGATCCGCTCCCGGGTCGCGGCCGGCAGCCTCCGTACCGCCCAGGGCAACTCCGACCACACCCAGCTGCGCCAGCCGGTGCCCAGCCCGCTGTGCGGGTCGCGCAGCGCCCGGGTCAGGGGCCGCTCCAGGGGCTGGGGGGCGGTGTTCCAGTTCAGCCGCGACCGCCGGGCCACCAGACACGGCCGGGCCCCCGCCTCGGCCAGCAGCGCGGCCGTCTCCAGGGCCGCCTGCCCGGCGCCGAGGACGGCCACCTCACGACCGGCGAACCGGCTCAGGTCGCGGTGGCCGCTGCTGTGCGAGTAGTGGCCCGGCGGGAGGTCGCGCAGCGCCGGGGGGAAGTTCACGAACGGCATCACGCCGACGGCGAGCGCGACCGTACGGGCGAGCCGCGGCGGGCCCTCCGCCGTCCTGACCACGAACCCGTCACCGCGCGGGGCCACCTCGGTGACGGTGACCTCCTCCACCTCGGGGCCGCCGGCGTGCCGGGCGAACCACAGCCCGTACTCGCTGAACGTGCCGATCGGCAGCGGGCTGCCGTGCTCGGCGGCCCGCCCGCGGGTGGCGCAGTAGTCGGCCAGGGTGTGCCGCCCCCCGGGCGCCGAAAGGTTGGACGACCAGGGCTCGGACTTCAGGTACATGCCCTGGGGCATGTGGTCCCGCCACGACGCCATGGGCCGTCCCAGGACCCGTACCCCGAGCCCGGCGGCCGCCGCGTGTGCGGCGATCGACAGCCCGTACGGTCCCGCGCCGACCACCACGAGATCGTCCATCCGCGTCATCGCTGTCCTTCCAGTCCCATGGGTACCCGGCCGCGCCTCGTGCGGGCGGCCCCTCGCCCCGGCCCCTGAACGCCCCGCGCGGCACGCCGGGCGGGGCGGGGGGCCGGACGGCTCACCGGTTCACCGGGTCACCGGGTCACCGGGTCACCGGGTCACCGGGTCACCGGGTCACCAGCTCATCCGGTTCCGCCGGGGCCTCCGGCGGCGGGGCGGGGTGGGCGGTCGGGCCGCCCGAGGCGGCCGGCGGCTGCTGCCGGCCGCGCTGGCGGGGGGCCCGGACCACGGCGCGGGCGGTGCGCCGACCCCGCGCGGGGACCGCGCGCAGCAGCCCCGCGCCCTTGTCCGCGCCCCGCCCGAGGAACGCGGCCAGCATCGCCAGGAACGGTCGCAGGTCGTCCGCGGCGAACCAGGCAGTTTCCACCCGGCCCCGCCCCGGACCCCGGCCCCGCGGCGGCGCCCCGGGGGCGGCCGGGCAGCCGGCCGCCGCGACCCGCGCCACGCCCGGGGCGAACGGCAGGCGCCGCCCCCGTACCGCCGCCAGCAGCGCGTAGTTCTCGGCGAGGAAGACCCGGCCGGGGCCGCCGGACGGCTCCGGTACCCGTTGCCCCGTCAGGTCCATGTACATCGCCTGGACCACGTCCAGTCCGTTCGCGTCCGTGAACAGCCGGAACTGCGCCCCGGGGCGCGGGTTGAAGTCCACCAGCCGGAAGCAGCCCCGCTCGTCGCGCCGGAAGTCGAGGTCGAGGATGCCCTGGTAGCCCAGCCGTTCGGCGAGCCGCAGCCCCGCCTCCTCCACCGCCGGGTCCGGCAGCCACCGCCCGACCGCCGTCAGTCCCGTCCGCACCGGCCAGGACAGTTCCTTGCGGCCCGAGCCGACCAGCAATGGCCGGCCGCCCCGGGTGAAGGCGCCGTGGAAGAACCAGTCCGTGTCCGTACCGGCGGGCAGGAACCGCTGGAGCAGCAGCCGGCTCCCCGCCTCCGTCGAGCGCTCGTACAGCCGCCGTGCCTCGGCGGCGCCGTGCACCAGGGTGGTGCTCCGCAGCCCCGCGCCCGCCGGCAGCAGCCAGGGCCGGCTCCACTTCGCCACCACCGGCAGGCCCAGCCGCCAGGCGGCCTCCGCCGCCTCGGCCCCGCTCGCCGGGATCACCGTCTCCGGGTGCGGGATGTCCCAGCGCGCGCACAGCCGGGACAGCTCCGCCTTGTCGGCCACCCGTGCCGGCAGGCCGTCGGGCTGATGGGGGATCCGGTAACGGCCCTTCAGCATCGGTGCGAGCCGGGCGACCGCGATGGCGCTCAGGTCGTCCATCGCGACCAGTACCGCCGGCCGCCCGATCCGCTCGGACACCCCGACGAGACACTCCAGCAACGCCTCCGGCGCCTCCGGGTCCAGCCCGCCCTCGGGCCCCGGGTGCGTGGCGCGCAGGTACCGCGAACGCCCCATGGGACCTCCCCCGGCCTCGACGACGGCATGGACCTCCACGCCCCTGCGGCCAAGGGATCTGACGGCGCCGAGGGTTCCGTGGTGGAACGGATTGCGATCGAGTCTGAGCAGAACAGCGGGCACATGGTTGGCGAACGCGTGCATGGCAGCGGTGTCTTTCACCTAGTCGGACCAAGCGGGAAGGGTACGCACCTGCGAATGGACTACTGATGGGTCATCGGACAGGCCATTCGTCGGATGTGATGTCTAACGTCGTTGGTGACCACACCGGTTCAGGAAGCTCGGGAGACGCCATGCGCAGACCACACCGCCGATTGGCGAGCACCTGCATCGGTACGGTCACGGCCGGGCTCCTCGCGTCCGGCGCCGCGCTGGCGGCGCCGGAACCGGGGCCGCCGGCCGGTTCCGGCTCCGGCTCCGACATCGCCATGGGTGCCTACCTCGACTACGGGCCGCCGGGGGTCGCCCGGATCCCGTACCTGTCGCGCTGGCTGGGCGGCAAGGAGATCCGCGTCGGGCACACCTATCTGCCCGGCGACCGGTGGGCCGGGATCGAGGGGTCCGTCGACTTCCTGGAGGACTGGGCCGAATGGCGCCAGGCCCGGGACGACCGGATGTTCGTCCTCAACGTGCCCATGCAGGCGCGCAACGAGGACCGGGTGTCCGACTGGCAGGTGGCCCGGCTGATCAGGGCGGGCGCGCGGGGCGACTACGACGGCCACTTCCGCAAGCTCGCCGAGCGGCTGGTGGAGCTGGGCCTTCCGGACACCGTCGTGGTGCTCGGATGGGAGATGAACGGCTCCACCTACACCCACCGCTGCGGTCCCGACCCGGAGAACTGGAAGGCGTACTGGAAGCGCGTCGTCAACGCGATGCGCGCCGTCCCCGGACAGAAGTTCAAGTTCGATTTCGCCCCGAACAGGGGTGCGGACGCGATCGGCTGGACCCGCTGCTACCCGGGTGACGACGTGGTCGACATCATCGGGATGGATTCGTACGACCAGTCCCCCGGCCGGACGTTCGACGACCAGGTCACCCAGCCGTACGGGCTCCAGCAGCACATCGACTTCGCGAAAGCACACGGCAAGCCCATCTCGTACCCGGAGTGGGGACTGTTCCGGCGCGGGGACAACCCCGAGTACGTACGGCGCATGCTCAAGTGGATCGAGCAGCACAAGCCGCTCTACCACACGATCACGGACTACTGCCCGCACGGCGTCTGGCAGTGCAAGGCGAACCCGCAGTCGGCCAAGGCGTTCCGCGCCGCACTGACCCCGCACGAGCCGGACCCGGCCACCCCGACGCCGGTCGTCCCCACGCCACCCGTGGTCCCGACGCCGCCGGCCGTCCCCACGCCACCCGTGGTCCCGACGCCGCCGGCCGTCCCCACGCCACCCGTGGTCCCGACGCCGCCGGTCGTCCCCACGCCACCCGTGGTCCCGACGCCCGACGCGACCACGCCGAAGCCGCCGAGCCCACAGGTGCCCTCGCCGACCCCCACGCCCACACCCACCCCGACGCCCACACCCACACCCAGTCCCGTCGTCCCCGCTCCGGAGGTCACTCCGGTGGTCCCGGCACCCGAGCCGTCGGCGTCCGAGACCCCGGCCCCACTGCCGAGCACACCGGATCCCACCCCGGCGAACCCCTCGGTCCCGCCGGTCGTCCCGTCCGACCCCGTCCCCGTCCCCTCTCCCACGCCCTCGCCCACGCCCTCCGGCGTCGTGCCGAGCCCGGCGGCCCCCGTGGTGCCGGTCGTTCCCGTGGCGCCCAACCCGAATCCGCCCGCCACCAACACCACCCAGTGGTGCGTGCCGATCAACTTCGGCGAGTGGCTCTCCAAACTGGTCGGCAACCAGGCCGTCTGTATCAAGATCGACTGGAGCAAGTACTCGCTCTGGCCGTTCTAGCCGCCCGCCCCGGCCCCGGCCGGGGCGCCGCCGGTACGGGCACGGGGGCGTACCTCCTGTCATCGCACCCGCAGTTCGTTCAGTCGCGCCCGCCAGTCCCTGGCGGCCGGCAGCGCCTCGCGCAACGCGTCCACCGCCCGCTCGCGCCCCGTCACCTGCGACTCGTGCAGCCGCAGCAGGGGCGCGAGCGCGTTGGTGGACAGCAGGAGCCGCTGGTTGACGACCGTCTCGGGCCGCCAGTGGTTCTTGTACGGCTCGTTTCCGCGCAGGAAGCTGACCACCGGACGGCCCTCGGCCAGGGCGCGGCCCGTCTCGTAACGCAACAGCAGGGTGGCGATGTCCACCTTCCGATCACGCAGGTCGGGGTCGGCCCCGTACAGGTAGCCGCCGCTCAGCGCCGCGGACAGCAGCGTGACGTTGGCGGCGACCACCTGCCCGTCCAGCCGGAACTCGGTCAGCCGGCCCTCGCCCGACCGGACCATCCGCCGGGTCGCCCGCGTGAGGTGCTCGGCGAAGCGCGGCTTGAGGTGTTCGGGGGTGACCCCGCGCCCGCGCCACTGCTTCTCGTGCAGCCGCAGCAGCGTCCGTACGGCCCCCGGGACCTCCTGTTCGGTGACCTCGTGCTCCTCGATCCCGGCGGCGTCGGTCTTGCGGAGCTTGGCCCGGACCCGCTGGGCACCGGACGCGGGCATGCGCTTGACGAGCTCGTCGAAGGGCAGCGTCGGCAACTCCATGCAGGTGGAGTCGGTCAGCTTGGCGCGGGCCCCGGTCCACGCCTCGAAGACGGCCTCGGCCGAAGCGCCGGGCCTGACCTCGCGCAGGTCCACCACGGCGCCGCGCGCGGCCCGGTGGAGGCCGTGGGCGAGCGCCGGGACGACCTGATCGGCGTGGTCCGGGTGCACGAGCACGTCGAAGTAGTCGGTGATCCCGCCGCCGAGCGGCACCAGCAGCGGCAGCGGCCGGTGTACGAGGGTCAGCGCGGCCGCCCCGACCAGCTCCTCGCCGCGTCGTACGAGGAGCAGCCGCAGTCGCCCCTCGCGGCCGTACGAGAGCCACCAGGAGTGCAGCCAGGCGTGGCTCTGGAAGGGGGTGGCGGTGGGGCAGGCGCGCAGGAGCCGGTTCCACTGCTCCTCCAGCGCGGCGAACTGCCGGGGATCGCGGCACAGCGTCACCGCCAGGGCCCCGGTGGAGCCCGAGGTCATCGCACGGACTCCTTCTCCTTGACCGGGGCGGGCTCGCCCTGCGCGGGCAGCGAGGCGTACTCCTCGACGACGGTCTCGGTGGTGGTCCCGGCAGCCTCGGCGGTGGTCTCTGCGGCGGCCTGGACGGCGGGCGTCACGCGGCGCCGCCGCGCGGGCTTGGCCAGCAGCCACAGCCCGCCGAGCAGCCCGCCGGCGCACAGACCGACGGCGCCGCTGACGGGCGCGGACGGCGAGGCGGGGTCGGCCGGGGCGACGGCCTGGTTGAACAGGATCAGTTGGACGCCGGTGTTCTTGGCAGCCTGATTGCTGCTCAGGGAGAGGGCGTCGGCGACGGCGTTGGCGATGTCGGCCGCCTCGGCGGGGCTCTTGGAGGTGCCGGTGATGGCGATCATCGGCGAGTCGGGCGAGGTCTCCGCGCGCACCTGCGTGCGCAGCTGCCGGGCGCCGATGCCGGCGCGGGGCTGGGCGTAGGCGAGGGTGGAGCTGCTGGTCGCGATGCGGCCGTACGCCTGCGCGAAGCCGAGTGCGGTGGCGGGCTCGGTGGTCTCGTTGGGCACGGCCACGACGTAACTGGTGGCGGCGTACTCGGGTGCCTTCAGCACCCCGTACGCCCCGCCCGCGGCCAGCCCCAGCAGCGCGCAGGCGGGCAACGGCCACCACGCGGGCGGGCGCGGGACCCGGACCCGGCGGCGGTGGTCGGACTTCTTCTGGTCGGCGGTGTCGGCCATGTGCGTGCTCGCTTCCTGAGTGGTGGGGACTTCCTTCGGCCCCCGGACGGGGACCCTTGCGGGAGGGCTGTTCACCCGACGTGACCGCCGGCCCGGTTGCCCTGGCCGGGCGCGGGACGGGATGCGGGTCCGCTGCCCTGGCCGGTAGCGCGGTCGGGCGCGGCTCCACCGCCCTGACCCGGGCTGGTGCGGCTGCTTACAGGTCCCAGGGCAGGACCACCGGTCCCGCCCGGGCCCGCCACAGCCCCGCTGCCCCGGCCGGGGCCGGTGCGGTTGCCCCGAGCGGGCGCGGAAACCGGGAGCTGTCCCGGCCCGACGCCACTGCCCTGGCCGGGCGGGGGAACCGGCGGCTGCCCCACACCGGGGCCGCCGCCCTGGCCGGGCGCGGGAAGTGGGGGCCGGGTGGGGTCCGCTCCGCTGCCCGGGCCCCCGGCAGCCTGGGGACCGGGCAGCCCCGGCGCACCCACGGTGTCCGTCGCCGCCCGCGGCATCGCCGGCCCGGCCGGCGACTCCGGCGCCGTGGGGGTCCCCGGATGGAGGACCGGGGCGGGGCCGCGGGGGGACAGGGCCGTCGCGTAGACGGCCAGGAGTTGCTCGGCGCTGCGCGCGATGTCGTAGCGCCGCACCACCGGTGGTACCGGCAGGCGGCGCGCCCCCGCCTCCATGTGCCCCCGCAGCGCCGCGACCAGTTCCTCCGTGCCCGTCCCGATCCGCCGCGCCCCCGGCGCCTGCCGGGCCGGGAGGTCGTCGATCGCCGGGCAGGTGACGTGCAGCACCGGCAGCCCCGCCGCCAGCGCCTCGACCACGGCCAGCCCGAACGCCTCCTCCCGCGACGGGGACACGAACACGTCCATCGCCGCCAGCAGCGCCGCGACCCCCGGGGTGCGCCCGTCCGAGCCGTCCCCCAGCGGATCCCGCTCGCCCAGCAGGTGGATCCGGCCCTGCGCCCCTAGTTCCCCGGCCAGCCGCCGCAGCGCGGGCCGCTCCGGGCCGTCCCCGGCCAGTACCAGGTGCGCCCCGGGCAGCGCGGCCACGGCCCGCACCAGTACGTCGAACCGCTTCCCCGGCACCAGCCGCCCGACCCCGCCCACCACGAACGCCCGCTCCGGCAGCCCGGTCCGGGCCCGCGTGGAGCGCCGTACGCCCTCGTCGAAGCGGAACCGGGCGGCCTCGATCCCGTTCGGTACGACGTGCACCCGCGCGGCGGGCACCCCCCAGCTCTCCAGCCGGGCCGCCACCGTCTCCGAGACGGCCACCGTCGCCGCGCCGAGCCGTTCACCGGCCAGGTACAGCGCCCGCACGCCGCCCGACAGCGGCCGGCCCTCGATCTCGGCCGCGCCCAGGGAGTGTTCGGTGGCCACGATCGCCCTGACGCCCGCGAGCCGGGCCGCGAGCCGCCCGTACAGGCAGGCCCGGTACAGGTGCGTGTGCACGAGGTCGTACCGGCCGCGCCGGATGAACCGGACCAGCTTCGGCAGCGCGGCCAGGTCCCGGTTGCCCTTCATGGCGAGGTGCACGACCCGTACCCCGTCGGCCCGCAGCCCCTCGGCCACCGAACCCGGGTTGGTCAGCGTCAGCACGTCGCACCGCATCGGCAGGTGCCGCAGCAGCAGCCGCAGTTGCTGCTCGGCGCCGCCCACGCCCAGTCCCGTGATGATGTGCAGCGCCTTCACCAGCGCACCCCGCGGACCAGTTGCCGGCCCTGGTGGCGCAGTTGCTTCACGCGCAGCCGGGCCCCGCCGTCGGCCTGGCTGACGTGGGTGCGCGGCATGGCGTGCCGGCCCGCGAGCCGGCCGGGGTCGATGGCGCACGCGTACCCGTACCCGGCGGCCTCCGTCGCCTCCACGACCCGGGCGTCGAGGTGCCCGTACGGGTAGCAGAACCCCTCGGGCAGGGTCCCGGTCAGCTCGCGGATCAGCTCCCGGCTGCCGCGCAGTTCCTGCTGGAGCACATCGTCGGACGCGACGGTGAGGTCCTGGTGCAGCAGTCCGTGGGAGCCGATCTCCTGGCCGGACGCGGCGACTTCGCGGATGCCTTCGGCGGTGAGCAGCGGCTTGCGCGGTCCGAGCGGGTCCCACACGTTTTCGACGCCGAGCCGCCCGGGGAGCACGAACAGGGTGGAGGTGCAGTCGTGGCGGCGCAACAGGGGCAGCGCCCGGGTGAGGAAGTCGGTGTACCCGTCGTCGAAGGTGAGCCCGACGAGCCCGGCGTCGCGCCCGGCGGCGCGGGCCCGGAGCAGTTCGCCGACGGACACCCCGCGCAGGCCGCGGGAGCGCAGCCAGCGCAGTTGGGCCTCCAGGGCGCGCGGCGTGACGGTGATCCCGTACGGGTCCTCGGCGGGGTCGGTGAACTCGGCGACGGAGTGGTACATGAGGACCCACGGCGACGCGGTCCGGCGGGTGGGTACCACCGAGGCGAGGGGCGCGGTGTCGGTGTCGGTGTCAGCGGGCATGACGGAACCTCTGGGTGAGCTGGGAGGTGAGCTGGCTGATCTGTTCGGGCAGGGCGGTGATCTCCACGGCTCGCATGGCCATCCCGGTGGCCCCGAACATGGCGGGGACGAGCAGGCAGCCGAGCGCGGCGCTGAGCAGCGGGTCGGGGATCATCGGTCCGGCGATCCACCCGGTGCCGCAGGCCGCGAAGGCGGCGACGGCGAGCCGGCCGATGCTGACGGCGACCCGGCGGACCTGGATGGGGACGATCCGGGAGCCGAGTCCGGTGAGGAGGAGTACGGCGGTGGCGGTGATGCCGGCGGCGTTGGCGGCGGCGATGCCGTAGGTGCCCCACCAGCCGACGGCGAAGGCACCGGCCACGATGTTGACGAGGAGCCCGGCGCCCATCGCGAGGGCGGGGAACCAGGTGGGCCGGTCGGTCGAGAAGAAGGGCCTGCTCAGCGCCCCGACGAGGCAGTGGCCCAGCAACCCGAGGCCGTAGACGCGCATCACGGAGGCGGTGGCCTGGGTGTCGTGGTGGGTGAACGCCCCGCGCTCGAAGAGGACCTGGATGATCTGGGGCGCGTACCCGATGACGAGGGCGGTGCCCATGAGGACGGCGAGCGAGGCGAGCGCCAGGTCCTGTTCCACGCGCCGGCGGGCCTTCTCACGCTCGCCGCCGGCCATGGCCTGGGCGACGACGGGGAAGGTGACGGTACAGATCATCAGGGAGAGCACCATCGGCGTCTGCGCGACCTTCTGCGCGTAGTTGAGGTGCGAGATGGCGCCGGGCGGCAGGGAGGCGGCGAGGAAGCGTTCGACGAGCACCTGGGACTGGCGGAACACGGCGAAGAAGATGACCGGGGCGATCAGCCCGAAGGCGATCAGCGTCGGCCGGTCCCGGTCGCGTTGGTCGCGGGTGGCCGCCTTGGCGCGGGCCGTCGCTCTGACGCGGACGGCCGCTTTGACGCGGTGGGGGCCGAAGCCCACGTTACGGATGAACGCGGGCAGTTGGACCAGGACCATCAGCGCACCGCCGACGGCGACTCCGGCTGCCGCCGCGCGCACCCCCCAGACGGCGTGCAGCACCACCATCGTGCCGATGATGCCGACGTTGTACGAGACGTAGATCGCGGCGGGTGGCAGGAACGAGCGGTGCGCGCGCAGCGCGGCGCTGAAGTACCCGGCGACACCGAAGGTGAGCACCGTGAGGGCGGTCATCCGGGTGCACTGGACGGCGAGTTCGGGGTCCGGCAGACCGGGTGCGAGTACGCCCACGACGAGCGGCGCGGCGAGGACGAGTACGGAGGCCACGGCGGCCAGGAACACGGCGAGGCGGGGCAGGGTGGCTCCGACGAGCAGCCGTACGGGGTCCTGGCTGCGGGCCTCCTTGCGGGTGAGCCCGGCCCGGCTGGCGGCGCGCCGGGCCAGTGCGTGGCTGAACGCGGGCACCATCAGCAGCGCCATGGCGTCCTCGATGAGCAGCGTGGAGGCCATCTCGGGGACGGTCCAGGCGATGAGGAAGGCGTCGCTGTCGTGGCCGGCGCCGAAGAGGTGCGCGATGGTCTGGTCACGTACGAGGCCGAAGACCGCGCCCGCCGCGGTGAGCCCGGCGGTGACGGCGGCCGCCTTGGCGAGGAACCGCCCCAGCGGGGCCGGTCCGTTCCGGCCGCGCCGCGCTTCGCGGTCATCGGCCCCCACGCCCGCCGGTCCCATCGGACCGTTCCGGTCCGCGCCGGCCACCGCCGCGCCGGGCCCCTCCGCACCCGGTGCCGCCCTGTCCGGGCCGGGCCCCGCCGCCGGCCCGGCAGCCGACCCGGCAGCCCGCTCGTCGGGCGCCGTCCGCTCGGAAGCCGTCGGTTCGGGGCTGCCGGAGCGGGGCAGCCGGACGCGCTCCCCGGGCGGCCCGGCGGAGGACGGGGCCGCCGGGGGCGTCGGCTTCGGCGGACGGCCCGCGGCCGCGGCGAGGTCGGTCGCCGCGGCCACGGGCCGCCACGGCGTCGTGTCGGTCACCGGCCGGCCGGCCCCTCGGGGCCGGGCCGGGCCGGGGGCACGGCGGCGACACCTCCGGTCGCGGACGGCAGGGCCCACCACGCGGCGAGCCCGATGATCACTCCGGTCAGCACGGTCGACGGCCCCCCGATGTCGGCGTAGAGGAAGTCGGTCAGCTGCCACACGAGCAGCCCGACCGCGATCAGCCCGCAGTCGCGCAGGTCGCGTTCGCCGCCGGCCGCGTACCGGCGCAGGCCCGCGACCAGCAGCACGGCCCAGCCGCCCGCCAGCGCGGTCAGCCCGATCAGTCCCTGCTCGCTCAACACCAGCAGGTACATGTTGTGCGGGGAGAGCAACGGCTGCTTGACGAACGCCTGGCCGGCGCCCGCCGTGTCACTGCCCGAGGACAGCGCCAGCGAGGAGTGGCCGTCCCGGTTGGCGGGGAAGCCCTTCAGGCCCACCCCGGCGGCCGGCCGTTCCCGCCACATCGACTCGGCGGCGGCCCACATCGTGTACCGGTCGGTGACCGACTGGTCGGGGGCGTCGGAGACCTGGGTGATCGAGGTCAGCCGCTCGGTGACCATCTGGGAGCCGACCCCGAACCCGCCCACCAACACCACGCCGACCGCCGCAAGCGCCACGACGACCTTGAGCGCCCGCCGGATCCCGGCCGCCACCATCACCAGGACCGCCGCGCCGACCGTCGCGATCCAGGCGCCCCGGCTGAACGACAGCACCAGCGGCAGCGTCAGGGCCGCCGCGCAGCCGGCCGCGATCCGCCGGACCCGGACCGGCAGCCCGGGCGCGAGGGCGGCGGCGGTCGCCACGACCAGCCCGTACGCGACGACCGTGGCCATGCCCATGACGTCGCCCGGCCCGAAGGTGCCCACCGCCCGGATGTCCGCGCCCTGGTAGGAGGCGCCGGTGTGGGTGACGAACTGGACGACGCCCAAGGCGCCTTGGACCAGCGCCAGGACCACGAAGCACCCGGCGGCCAGCCGGAACTCCCCCGCGTCCCGCACCAGCAGCACGATCGCCGCCGGCACCAGCACGAAGACCTGGAGGTAGCGCACGAAGCCGGGCAGCGCCGCGTACGGGTCCCCGGCCGTCACCGTCGCCACCGCGAGCCCCACCGCGGGTACCCCGAGGACGAAGGCGCCCAACGGGCTCAGCGGCCGCACCCGGCCCTGGAGGGCCCGCAGCGCGCAGACGGCCACCAGCAACAGCGAGGCGGCGTCGGCCGGCCCGACCTTGCCGGAGGTGCTCGCGTCGCCGGCGGGCAGCGGGGCGAGCAGCAGCAGGACGGTCGCGGCGAGCGGCAGCAGCGGCCAGTGCCGGCGCAACAGCCGGCGGCCGTACGGGTGGCCGGGGTACGGGCGGCCCCGGGGACGGGAGTTCGATAGGGCGAGGGTCATGCTCAGCTGCCTCCCAGCCGGAAACGGAAGAAGGAGGCCGCGGTCCGGGCCAGGATCCACAGGTCCTGCCACAGCGACCAGGTGTCGATGTAGTGGTTGTCGAAGCGGGCCCGGTCCTCGATGGAGGTGTCCCCCCGCAGGCCGTTGATCTGCGCGAGCCCCGTGATCCCGACCGGCATCCGATGGCGGGCCTCGTATCCGGGGTGCAGGGTGCTGAACTTCGCGACGAAGAAGGGCCGCTCGGGACGGGGCCCGACCAGGCTCATGTCGCCCCGGACGACGTTCCACAGTTGTGGCAGCTCGTCCAGCGAGGACTTGCGCAGGAAGGAGCCGATCGGGCTCATCCGGCGGTCCCCGGCGACGGTCCACCGGGTGGCGGACTCGTGTGCGTCGGCGCTCAGGGTGCGGAACTTCAGCAGGGTGAAGGGTCGCCCGTACAGGCCGACGCGTTCCTGGCGGAAGATCACCCCGGGCCCGTCGGAGAGCCGTACGGCCAGCGCGCAGGCGCCCATCACGGGCGCGGCGGCCAGCAGCGCGACCGCGGCGAGGGAAGAGTCGATGACTCGCTTCGCGTACCGCTCCAGCGGCCGGGCGGGGCGCGGGAGCAGCGGCTGTACGGCGTGTCCCCAGAGCTGGTCGGCGGGCTCCGGCACGCGCATGCCGGTGACCTTCGCGGTCCCGGCGGGATCGGCGAGCCAGAGTCGGCAGCCGTGGTCGTGGAAGAGCCGGACCAGCGAGGCGGTGCGCTCGTCGGCCTCGGGCGGCCGGGTGAACACCGCGTGTCGCACGGAGTTCTGGATGACGGCGCGCCGGACGTCCTCGTGCGTGGACAGGATCGGCAGCGGGCCGCTCTCGGCGTCGGGCGCGGATCCGGTGTCGGCGATCCCGACCGGCCGCAGCCCGTATTCGCGCCGCCCGTGCAGGGCGGCGGCGACGGCGCTCGCGCCCTCGCCGCGCCCGACGACCAGCGCGGAGCAGGGTCTGCGGACGGCTGCCCGGCGGCGGAGCTGGTTGACCAGCCCCCGGCCCGCGCAGGCCAGTACGGTCTGCACGCACAGGGCGCTCAGCAGCGCCTCCCAGCCGAGCGCCTGCCCCGGCCGGACGGCGGCCAGGACGGCGGCGGCGCCGCACCACAGCACCGCGGCCCGCCCGGCCAGTGCGGGCAGTTCGCGCAGCGCGGACGGCGCGAGCCGGGGCCGGTAGAGCCCGGCCTGCGCGTGCAGCGCGGTGACCAGGACGGCGAGGGGGACCGCGAGTCCACCGGTGGTTCCCAGACCGGGTACGGACGTCGCGGTGAGTACGGCGGCCAGCGCGTCGGCGGTCAGCAGCGGGAGGTTGCCGTCGCGGCGCCGGGCCCGCTGCGGCCGGACGGCGGGCCGGGCCTGCTCGGCCTTGGGCCGGCGCGGGGGGTGGATGGCGGTCACGGTACGGCGGACGGCGGTGGTGCCGCCGGCGGGCCCCGTGCCGCTCTGCCCGGTGTGCCGGGCGGGTGCGCTGTCCATCGTCATCGGCTGATGCGCTCCATGTTCGAGGGCTTGGGGGTCCCCCCGGTCGAGCCGGGGGGCGAGTCCCCCCGGCGGGGCGAGGGGGCGGGCCTGCCCAGCAGTTCGTGGTAAAGACCGGTGACCGCGTCCGTGGTCCGCCGCACGTCGAACTCGGTCCGGGCGTGTTGCCTGGCCTGCTCCCCCAGTTCGGTGAGCAGCCTCGGTTCGGCGAGCAGCCGTCCCAGGGCCTTGGCCAGCGCCGTCGGGTCCTCCGGAGGCACCAGGCACAGCCGTCCCTGGCCGGGCGGCAGACTTTCCCGGGCACCGCTGACGTCGGAAACCAGGACCGGGCGGCCACAGGCCATGGCTTCGAGCGGGGCGAGCGCCATTCCTTCCCACCGCGACGGCAGTACAACGATGTCGGCGGCCCGAAGCCACGGTCGGATGTCGGCGGCGGCTCCCGCGAGGTGCACGCCGGACGGCGCGGCGCGGCGCAGTGCCTCGCCGTCGGGGCCGTCGCCGACCAGGACCAGCCGGGCGTCCGGGACTGTTCCCAGCACCTCCGGCCAGGCGCGGAGCAGGATGTCCTGTCCCTTCTGCGGGCAGAGCCGTCCGACGCAGACGGCCAGCGGCCCGTCGCCCCGGAAGGCGGCGGGCAGCGGCAGTTCGGCGCGCGCGCCGGCCCGGTCCTCGTCGCGGACGCCGCGGCCGGGGTGGAAGTGGGACAGGTCCACGCCGTTGCGGATCACCGACCAGTGGGCGGTGACGCCCTCCGACTCCCCTGCCCGGCGTTCCGATTCGCTGACGCAGAGCACCCGGTCGGCCCAGCGTGCCCCGAACCGCTCCCAGCGCAGCGCGAGCGCGGCGGTGGCGCCGCCGACGGCGTCGAAGGACCAGGCGTGGGGCTGGAAGACGGTGGGCAGGGAGCCGCGTACGGCGAGCCGACCGGCGAGGCCGGCCTTGGCGCTGTGGGCGTGCAGCAGGTCGGGGCGGACGCCGCGGACGAGCCGTAGGGCGCCGAGGACTTCGGCGGGCAGGGCCGGTCCGGGGGAGCGTCCCGCGTGCCAGGTGTGGACCTCGGCCCCGGCGTCGCGGGCCGCCTCGCCGAGCCGTCCGCCGTCGGGGCAGCCGACGACGACGCGCAGCCCGGCGGCGGACTGGGCCCGGACGAGGTCGGTGACGACCCGGGCTACCCCGCCGTCGACGGGCTGGACCAGGTGGAGGACGGTGAACGGCCCGGTGACCGTCTCGGAGGGTGGGTGCGGGGACTGTGCTGTCGGACGATGTGTCGGCACGTGGAGTGGTCTCCTGCGTTCAGCGGCGCGCGTCTGTCTGAACGAAGAGCACACCGAGGAATTGACCCTGGCTTTCGCCCGTGAACGTGAAGTTCAGACTGCGGGCGCCACCGGACAGGGCGGGGCTCAGATCGAACACGTCCGCGTCGTATCCGAGATTATTCATATATTCGGGCTGCCGCACGAACGATTGCCCGAATTCGGTGATGGTGGAATTCATGACGTCGTTGAAAGGGTTTTCCGAGTCGCTGATGCTGACCCGGCGGCCACTGTCGGCGGTCACCGTGAGCGAGTCCCCGAGGTTGCCCCGGTCGCCGTCGTACGCGACCACCCCGATCCGGCCCGCGGACCCCGCCGGCGCGTTCAGCCCGGCCAGCTCCACCGTCTGCGCGGCCGCCTGGCCCGCCCCGGCCGCCAGCCCCTCGAAGCCGTCCCACAGCGAGACCCGCCGCAGTGGTTCCTGTGGTTGTTCGTACGCGGCGACGAGGGTCCAGCCGCCCCAGGCACCCGCTTCCGAGCGGCCCATGGCGATGTTCAGCTGGGCGACCGTCCACATCCCGGTACCGCCCTTGCGCACCAGCGGGGTGACGTCGGCCGACGCCTGGTAGGCGTCGCTCGCCGCGTCGGTGCGGTGCCCGACCACGGTGTCGGCCAGCACCTCCTTGTAGGCGCCGCCCGGCTCGGCGACCAGCACCCGACCGCTGTCCTCCGGCGGCTTCTGCTCGCCCACGCGCAGGTTCCCGCCCCAGTACAGCCGCGCGTACGAGACCTTCGCCCCCTGCGGGATCTTGAGCTCCGCACGGGTCGAGTTGTAGGTGTCGGGGTCCTTGTCGACCTCCGTGTAGAACATGTCGTAGTCGCCGTTGACCCCGCTCGCGCCGCGCCTCACCTCGGGGCACGGCTCGGCCTGCGGAGCTTCCTCCTTGCGACAGGTGATCGAGGAGTTGGAGGCCCGGACGAGACCGCCGTGCTGCACGGCCTGGTAGCGCTGGACGAACGGGACGCGGGGCAGCTCCCTGAACGCGGACGCCGTCGCCGGGGCGGTCGCGGCGATCGCGCCGGCCGCGGGAACGTACGTCGAAAAGACGAGGCAGGACAGAAGACCGAGTGCGCCGAGGATTCTTCGGGGGGAACCCATGACCCTGCCTCCTATTTTCGACCAAGGGAGCAAAACAGGAGTGAATTTTGTCAGAACCCAGGACTGAAATCACGCGGGACTCGCTCGTACGGCCTTTTGGGCGATAACACGCACCCTCGGTGCCGGCGGGTCGTTATGCGGGTGCACCATTGTTCGAACCCGAAGAGGAAACGGGCGCACACGTGCCGCCCCGGCATCCACCGCGGCGCCGCCCCCGACCCCCTGGTTCGACACCCCCGCGTCAACGTCCGACGTCAACCGTGATGTCCGAAACTTCGGCATCCGGGTGAAGACACGCAACCCGAGCCGGGACCGCGCCGTTGATCCGGGTGCTCCAAGTAACGGGCAATCCTGCAAAAAAGGGACGACAATGATCAAGAAGTTTGCGGCCGGCGCAGCGGTTGCCGCCTCCGTCGTGGGTCTTGGTGCCGCCATGGCGCCGCAGGCGATGGCCATCGGCAACGACAACGGCATCAACACCGTCAACGGCAACGGCGCCTCGCAGATTTACGGCAACCAGGCGACCTACGGCACCATGAGCCCGCAGATGGCGCTGATCCAGGGCTCCTTCAACAAGCCCTGCATCGCCCTGCCGGCCAAGGCCAACGTGCAGTCGATCCTCGCCCTGCTCAACGTGGGCATCCAGGACATCAACGTCCTGTCCAACCCGCAGAACCAGCAGTGCACCGAGAACTCCACCCAGGCCAAGGGCGACGAGGCGCTCTCGCACATCCTGGACAACATCCCGATCCTCTCCGGCAACGCCTCCGCCGGCAGCTGATCGCACCCCGCGTCGGGGACGGGGCCGCCGCACCTTCGGGTCGCGGCGGCCCCGCCGCATATGGGGCCCGATATCGCACGGGCCCGGTCCTGGGCTCCCGACTCATCCGTCCTGATAATTCGGGAGACGGACGGCGGGCACCGGGCGGCGGCGCATCGGGGTGAAATAAACACTCCCTCCGAAAAATCCCCGGTTTCTTTTTACGAAGCCACTCGTTATTGGTATCGCAGTGGATACGCCTCTGCAGGAAGGATCGAAAACAAATGACGTACAAGAAGGCAGTGGTGCTGGCCGCCGGCGTTCTGATGGCCGCCGGTGCCGCCGCTCCCGCCATGGCCGACGCGAGTGCCGAAGGCGCGGCCGTGGGGTCCCCCGGCGTCCTGTCGGGCAACCTGGTCCAGGTCCCCGTGCACATCCCGGTCAACGTCTGCGGCAACACCGTCAACATCATCGCGCTGCTGAACCCCACGTTCGGCAACGTCTGCGTCAACGACTGACGGAGTGCGCGCGCCCGCAAGGGCACACCTCCTCGCCAGTGGCCTCGGAGTGCACGGCGGTGCACTCCGAGGCCGCTTCGATACAGCACCGGCGCGAACGCCGGTAGACAGGGAAGGACCCATGCGACAGGTACTGAGCCGACAAGTACTGGGCAAGGGGATGCTCACGGCGGCGGCCGCTTCCAGCCTGCTGTCGATCGCTACCGGCGCGGCCTACGCGTACCCCGGGGCGATGGCCGAAGCCGCGCACTCGCCGGGTGTGGCGTCCGGCAACAGCGTCTCGGTACCGATCACGTTCAGCCCCAACGTCTGCGGCAACAGCGTGGACGGGGGTGCGGCGCTCAACCCGGCGTTCGGCAACACCTGCGCCACGACCACCGGTTCCGACACCGACTTCGACTACGAGCGCTACCTGAGCCCCGAGCACGCCCGGGCGTTCGAGCACTACCTCGACGAGCGGCAGGGGCGCCACGCGCTGCCCCGCCCGACGCACGAGGAAGAGCGGGAGCAGGACGCCCCCCGCGGCCGGGCGCCCCGCCACGCGGCCCCGCAGCAGGAAGCCCCGCAGCACGCGGCGCCCCGGCAGGAAGCCCCTCGGCACGCGGTGCCCGAGCGGCCGGCCCCCGAACACACGGCGCCCCGGCACGACGTCCCGCCGCAGGCCCGCCCCCGGCACGAGGTCTCGCACGAGGACGGGTACGGCGGGAGCCGCGACCAGGAGGAGTGCGACGAGCACCCCCGGTCCGCGCACCCCGCCCCGCACCCGTCGCCGCCCGCGCCCGCCGAGGAGGCCCCGCACACCCTCCCGGCGCCGGTCGAGGAGGCCCCGCACACGCTTCCCGCACCGGTGGAGGAGGGTTCCGCGCCGCCGCACGGCAGCCAGGTCGTGGAGCGACCGGCCCCGGCGCCCGTACCGGAGGCGGCACGTCCCGCCGACCAGCCGCCGGCCGCCCCCGCCGGTGACGTCCCGGTCCACGTGCCCCCCGCACCCGCACCCGCACCCGCACCGGCTCCGGCACCCGCTCCCGTCGCGGCCCACCCCCAGGTCAACGCTCCGGAGCTGGCGGCCACCGGAGCCGGGCAGCCCGGGGCCGCGGCGGCGCTCGCCGCGGCGTTGGTCCTGGGCGGCGCCATTCTCTACCGGCGGTCCCGCGCCGCCTGACCGGCAATACCGGTAATCAGAAGAAATATCGGCCGGAGAATCCATTGTTCGGATTCTCCGGCCGTCGCCTTGCCCGCTCGCGCGTTTCCGTATCCGCCGGGAATCGTTAACCAGGTCGAAAGCGGCGCGACGGTCGCCGCTGGATAAGGATTTCGAAAAAATGAAGTTCACGAAGGTCGCCGCTGTCGTCGCCGGCTCCGTCGCCGCACTCGCCGCCACCGCCCCCGCGTTCGCGGCCGAGACGCCCGCCGCGCTGCCCCCCATGAGCCTGACGGGCGGGGTGACCGAGACCTTGAACGCGGTCAACCCCGTCTCCGAGGCGCTCCCCCAGACGGCGGGCAACGCCCTCGCCGAGCAGGGCGACTCCGTGGGCAAGGTGGTCGGCACCGTGCAGAGCGTCAACAAGGTCCGCAACGACGCGCCCGGCGAGGTGATGAAGCTCGCGGACGGTGCCACCCAGGCGACCCCGATGCTCGGCGGCGTCCACCTGAACGGCGGGGCCAACTGAGCAGATCGGACCGATCCGGTCCCGACATGACTGTGGGCGCCACCGGCGAAGCCGGGGCGCCCACAGTCTGTTGTGCCGACGTCAGTCGTTGACGCAGACGTTGCCGAACGCCGGGTTCAGCGCACCGATGATGTTGACGGAGTTACCGCAGACGTTGATCGGAACGTGGACCGGGACCTGGGCCAGGTTGCCCGAGAGGACACCGGGCGAACCCACGGCCGCGCCCTCGGCCGTGGCGTCGGCGGAAGCGGCGCCCGCGGCACCGGCCACAGCGAGACCAGCGGAGGCCAGGGCCACGGCGGCCTTCTTGGCAGCAGAGTTCATGGGAAGTGCACCTTCTCTTCGACGTCCTGCCCCGATCCCGGGGCTCACATCGAGCGAAACGGTTCTGGCTCCCCGACGACACGGGGACGGACGAGATCAGACCTGTTCGGCTCAATGGTCGTAACCTCGCGGCCCGTCCCGGCCGCACTCCGCCGCCCGGCGGACGGCCCTTCGTGCCCTCAGGGAAGGTCGGGCACGTCGGGGATCTCGGGGACCAGGTTGGTCGGCGGCTTGAGCGGACTCGCCGCCGGCGGCACCGCCGGGTCGGCGGGGACCGAGACGGACGGCGTCTTCTTGGGCGTCGCGACCGGCAGCGTCGGCAGCCCGGGGATGTCCGGCAGCGTAGGGAGCTTCGGCAGCTCGATCGGCGGCAGTGTCACCCCGGCCGGCAGCAGGCCCGTCAACGACTTGAGCAGGTCCTGCAGCGTCTTCAGGAGGCTCGCGAGGAGGTCGTCGACCGGACCGGCCGCCGCGGCCCGGGCCTCGACTCCCCGGATCTGCTGCTGTACGGCCGCCACTCGACGCGTCAGCGCGGCGGAACTGTCACCGCCCGCGGCGCCCGCAGGGGCTGCCGCGCCGGCGAGTATGACGGCGGCGAGGGCCGACGGGACAAGGACGCGGGTGCGGAACGGCTTCGTGCGCATGGGTCTTCCTCACAGTGGTCGCACAGAAATGGACCCCAACGATCCACTTCCTTACCCACCGTGCGAACACCTTGCACGGAGCGCAACCGGAGGGCCACGGACGGCCCCCTCCGTCCGCGTCGCGTACGGACTTCGCGCACACGTCCGGAGCGCCCTCACCCGGGCCGGGTAAACACGCTCGCCCGAACGGGCCGTTTGAGTGAAGCAGCGGAACCAACCCCTCCGGGAGGCCGTTGATCAGGGCGCTCCACTAGCGGGCACTCGTGCGACAAAAGGACCAATGATGCTCAAGAAGATCATGACTGCTGCCGCGGTCACCGCCGCCGCCATCGGCGCGGGCGCTGCTGTCGCGGCCCCGGCCATGGCCATCGGCAACGACAACGGGATCAACACCGTCAACGGCAACGGGGCCACCCAGATCTACGGCAACCAGAAGACCGAGGGCCCCATGAGCCCGCAGCTCGGCCTGGTCCAGGGCACGCTGAACAAGCCCTGCATCGCCCTGCCCGCCAAGGTCAACGTCCAGTCGCTGGTCGCCCTGGTCAACGTCGGCGTCCAGGACATCAACGTCCTGTCCAACCCGCAGAACCAGCAGTGCACCGAGAACTCCACCCAGGCCAAGGGCGACGAGCCGCTCTCGCACATCCTGGACAACATCCCGGTCCTGTCCGGCAACCTGTCCAACGGCAGCTGACCGTCGTTCCCCCGGCGGCCTGACCGGCCGTCCGGTCCGGCCCCGGCGCCCGTGGAGCGACGTGGTGAAGCGGTCGAAGCGATGCGGTGTGATGTGACGAGGGCCCCGGCAGCCTCCAGCTGCCGGGGCCCTCGCGCGTGGCCGGGCGGCCCTCAACTCGTCCAGAACTCCCACCACCGGGTGAGGATGAGCATCCCGATGATCCCCAGGTGCAGGGCGGGCGGGGCCCAGCCGAACTCGGTGAAGAACTGTCGCAGCGGGCCGGGGGCCGCGCTCGTACGGAGGTTGTGCGCGGTGACCGCCCAGAACATCAGCAGCGTCGCCGTCCAGGTCAGACAGCACCACAGGCAGAGCGCGTTGATCTCGTACAGGGACTGGACCATCAACCAGGTGCAGAAGCCGGTGCCGAAGAGCGTTCCGGCGTTCAGTCCGAGCCAGAACCAACCCCGGTAGTGGGCCCCGGCGAGCAGGCCGACGCCGACGCAGACGACGACACCGTAGGCCACCAGCCCCAGCATCGGGTTGGGGAAGCCGAAGGCGTGCGCCTGTTCGCTCTTCATGACGCTGCCGCAGGAGACCACTGGGTTGAGGCTGCACGCGGGCTTGAAGGACGGGTCTTCCAGCAGGAGGAACTTGTCGAGGGTGATCACCCACGAGGCCAGCACGCCGGCGGCGCCGGTGAGGATCAGCAACCACGCCAATACCCGTGTGGCGCGCGCGGGTTCGTCCCCGGTGCGTCTGGAGCGGTCCTGTTGGCGCGGGAGGCCCGCCGGGGCGGTGATGGTGCTGTCGGGTGCCATGCCGTTCGTTGCCATGCGGCCCATAGTCCCGCGCTCCGTCGCAGACCGGGGCCAACCGTACGTATGTGTACGCAAGTTGACCTGAAGGGGTGGCGGGAACCCCTGATACTTCCCGGACGTTTTAACGAATCCCGGACGTGATGTCAGCGCCAGGGGCTACGTTGTGCTTCCGCGAAGTGACAAGCTGCGACGGCCTGGAGACCCACCTTGAGCGATCCGTACGAGACAACCGAGGCCCACCTCGATCGACTCCTGGGCCGCGCCCTGAACTCCTTCGACCTGCCGGACGGGCTGGTCGGGCGCCTGCGCACGGCGCTCGCCCACAGCTCTTCGCTGCACACCACCCACCACAGCCCGTCCGCGGGGCTGTGGCGGGAGACCCACCGACACACCTACCTCCTGGCCGACGGCGGGGCGCGATCGCTCTGGGAACTGGTCTACCGGCGCAAGGGCGACACGGTCGTGCGCCACGAGCTGTTCGCCGGCCGGTCCGAGCTCTGCCTGGCGGTGGGCCGCCTGTTCGGTGAGGTCCCCTCCCAAGTGGCGCGGGAGCCGGCGCCGACGGGGGCGGAGCCGGAGGACGGGGAGGCCGCGTTGAGCGCCCTGTTCGCGGACCCGGCCCCGGCCCCGCACCGGGAGTACGCGGTGGAGCAGTCCGCCGACCACGCCCGTCGGGTGCTGCGGCGCGCGGAGAACGCGGACCGGCCCGGCGAGGGCGTGGCGCTGCGCCTGCGCTCCGCGTACGCGCACCAGATCACGCAGGCGTTCGGCGGTCGGCAGTGGCGGGGGGACGGGCGGGGCGTGGGGTTCACCCTGTACGAGCACGCGTTCGTGCTGGTGGACGGCAGCGAGGTGAGCCTGTGGGAAGTCGAGCACACGGCCACGCCGGACGGCCGCCACATGTGCGAGGTGTACGAGAGCGAGGCCGCGGCGCGCGAGGCGATGGAGCTGCGCGCCCGGGTCGGCTGACGTACCGGTGCGGGCGCGCGAACGGGCGCGCCCGCCCGGAGGCGGACGCGCCCGTCGACCCCGTCGCTCAGGCGACCTTCGCTGCCTCGGCGACCTCGACCCCTTCGGCACCTTCGCGCTCGGCCATCGGGACCTGCTTGCGCGGCAGCATGAACATCACCGCGAAGATCACGACCAGGACCGCCACCACCCACCACAGGGCGCTGCGGAACGCCTCGACGTACGGGGCCCCGTAGACCGTGTCGTCGTCGATCACCCCGAAGAAGACGACGGACGTCAGACCCAGGCCCAGGGCGTTGCCCATCTGGCCGGTGGTGTTGATCAGGCCGGAGGCCGAGCCGGCGTGCTCGCGCGGGACCTGGGAGAGCACGGTGTCCGTGAGCGGGGCCACGATCAGGCCCATGCCGATGCCCATCACGACGAGGGGGGCGGCCATCTGCCAGGAGGCGATCCCCATGCCGTAGTGGGCGGACTCCCAGATGTAGAGGAGCAGACCCGCGGCCATGGTCAGCGCGCCCGCCTGGAGTACCTTGCGGCCGAAGCGCGGTACGAGCTTCTGGACGGACATGCCCGCGGCCGCCGAGACGGCGATCGAGAAGGGGATGCCGGTGGTGCCGGCGCGCAGCGGGGTCCAGCCGAGACCCATCTGCATGTAGAGCGTCCAGACCAGGAAGAAGATGCCGGTCGCGATCCCGAAGGTCAGCTGGACGGCGATGCCGCCCGCGAAGCTCTTGATGGAGAAGAGGGAGAGCTCCACCAGCGGCGAGCCGTCCTTGCGGATCTTGTACTTCTCGTACGCGATGAAGCCGGCGAACAGGAGCGGCGCGGCGGCCATGCAGACGAAGCCCCACAGCGGCCAGTCGTTCTCCCGGCCGTGGGTCAGCGGGAAGATCAGCATGACGAGGGCGAGGGTGGCGAGCACGACACCGATCAGGTCGAGCCGCAGGGCCTTGGGTGCCTTGGACTCGGTGATGAACTTGGCGCCCAGGATCACGCCCGCGATGCCGACGGGCAGGTTGATCAGGAAGATCGGGCGCCATTCGAGACCGAGGAGGTTCCACTCGGTGAGCAGTGCGCCGAGCATCGGGCCCGAGACGGCGCCGAGGCCGACGATCGCGCCGAACATGCCGAAGACCTTGCCCCGCTCCTGGGGCGGGAAGGTGACGTGGATGATCGCCAGCACCTGCGGCACCATCATCGCCGCCATACCGCCCTGGAGGATGCGGGAGGCGACGAGCACGGAGGGGTTGGCGGCGATGCCGCAGAGCGCCGAGGCGGCGGTGAACCCGGCGATGCCGATGAGGAAGAGCCGCTTGCGGCCGTAGATGTCACCGAGACGGCCGCCCGTGATCAGACCGGCGGCGAAGGCGAGGGCGTACCCGGCGGTGATCCACTGGATCGCGCTGGTGGAGGCGCCGAAGTCCGCGCGCATGCTGGGTATCGCGATGTTGACGATCGTGACGTCCACCAGGTCCATGAAGGCCGCGGTCATCACGATGGCGAGCGCCAGCCAGCGGCGGCGGTCGGCGGGTGAGCTGCTGCTCGTGTCGTCGTCGAGGGTGTCGTTCCGCTCTTCTTGTACGGGCCCGTTCTCTCTTTCGGGCGATGTCTGGGCTGTCTCGGTGCTCATGGGATGAACCTAGACGCCATATAGGTCAGATGGTGTCCTATTTCCCTGGCAGCCTGTTGTCATGAACGACACTCCCGCCCGGCTGCTGACTCTGCTCTCCCTGCTCCAGACTCCGCGCGAGTGGCCGGGCAGCGAGCTGGCCGAGCGGCTGCGGGTGAGCGCCCGGACCATCCGGCGGGATATCGAGCGGCTGCGCGAGCTGGGGTACCCGGTGGAGGCCACACTGGGGTCGGAGGGCGGGTACCGGCTGGTGGCGGGCGCGGCGATGCCGCCGCTGCTGCTGGACGACGAGGAGGCGGTGGCGATCGCGGTGGGCCTGCGGGCGGGGGCCGGGCACGCCATCGAGGGGGTGGACGAGGCGTCCGTACGGGCCCTCGCGAAGCTGGAGCAGGTGCTGCCGGCGCGGCTGCGGCGGCGGGTGGGCGCGTTGCAGTCGGCCACGGTGGCGGTGACCCGCGGCGACGGGGCGAGCGTCGACCCGCGGACCCTGACGACGATGGCGGGGGCGGTGGCGGGCCCGGAGCGGCTGCGGTTCGCCTACCGGGCGCGGGACGGGGCGGAGTCCCGGCGACTGGTGGAGCCGTACCGGCTGGTGAGCGCGGGCAGCCGGTGGTACCTCGTGGCGTACGACCTGGAGCGGGACGACTGGCGCACCTTCCGGGTGGACCGGGTCGGCGATCCGTTCGCGACGGGCGCGCGCTTCACGCCGCGGGAGCTGCCCATGGACGCGGCGGAGTTCGTGCGGCGGGGGCTGCGGGGGGCGCAGACGTACGTGGTGGAGGTGACCTTCGCGGCACCGGCGGAGGCGCTGCCGGACTGGCTGCTGGGGAACGAGGTGCCGGTGGAGGGCGGCTGCCGGGTGCGGTTCGAGAGCGGGGACGCGCCGGAGTGGCTGGTGACCCGGCTCGCCCTGACGGGAGCGGAGTTCACGGTCCACGCCCCGCCGGCCCTCGCGGAGGCCGCCCGCGTCCTGGGTGCGCGGCTGACGAGGTCGAGTCCCGTCGGGGCGTGAGGCGCACGGGCCGCGACCGGGGGGCGGGGCCGCGGACGGCGGGCCCGGGCAACGGGGAGCCCCCGGCGCCTGGGGGGGATAGGCACCGGGGGCTCGTTCGGGGGGCTTCGCCTCGCCGTGGGCCGATCAGGCCACGGCGTCGAAGCCGGTGTCGCGCGCCATCCGCTTCAGTTCCAGCAGCGCGTGCTTCTCGATCTGCCGGATCCGCTCGCGGGTCAGGCCGTGCTGCTTGCCGACCTCGGTCAGCGTGCGCTCGCGCCCGTCCTCGATCCCGTACCGCATCTTGATGATGGACGCGGTGCGCTGGTCGAGCTTGCCGAGCAGGTCCTCCAGCTCCTCGCTGCGCAGCAGGGAGAGCACGGACTGCTCGGGGGAGATCGCGGAGGTGTCCTCCAGCAGGTCGCCGAACTGGGTGTCGCCCTCGTCGTCCACGGACATGTTGAGGCTGACCGGGTCACGCGCCCAGTCCAGTACGTCACCGACGCGCTTCTCCGTCGAGTCCAGCTCGGCGGCGATCTCGGCGTGCTCCGGGTCGCGCCCGTTCTCACGGTTGAACTCGCGCTGGACCCGGCGGATCCGGCCGAGTTCCTCGACCAGGTGGACGGGGAGGCGGATGGTGCGGGACTGGTCGGCGATGGAGCGGGTGATGGCCTGGCGGATCCACCACGTGGCGTACGTGGAGAACTTGAAGCCCTTGGTGTAGTCGAACTTCTCGACCGCGCGGACCAGGCCGGCGTTGCCCTCCTGGATCAGGTCGAGCAGCGGGAGGCCGCTGCGCGGGTAGCGGCGGGCGACGGCGACGACCAGGCGGAGGTTGGAGCGGATGAAGACTTCCTTGGCGCGCTCTCCCTCGGCCGCCAGGGCTTCCAGCTCCTCACGCGCGGGGGTCTCCCCGGCGGGCTCTATCGCGCCGTCGAGGATCTGCCGGGCGTAGACGCCCGCCTCGATGATTTGCGACAGCTCCACTTCCTTGGCCGCGTCGAGCAGGGGGGTGCGCGCGATCTCGTCCAGGTACATGCCGACCAGGTCGCGGTCGGCGATCTCACCGCCCGCGGCGCGGGCACTGCCCGTGGACTGACTGCGGGCGACGGCGCGGGTTGCCATGCGTGCTCCCTTGCGATGCGATGGATTTCGGTCGCGGTGCGGCTGCCGGACGCCTCGGCTGCGAGAGGTGCGGCACGGTCGACGCGTCCTTCGGACACTCTCCCGAGTGCCCGCTTCCGAAGGAAACAACGACTGGAATCGGGACAGAATTCCCACGCGGTCCCCTCTTTTTCCAGATCTTGCAGTATCCTGCGCCGCCATCCCCTTGGCGATCGAGGAGACGCGATGCCGCAAGAGCTCGAAGAGGTGCAGGTCAGACCCGGGGTCGAGGCCGACTTGGCAGCCCTGACGGAGGTCTACAACCACTACGTCCGTGAGACGCCCGTCACCTTCGACACGGTCGCCTTCACCCCGGAGCAGCGCCGCCCGTGGCTGCACTCCCACCCTGAAGACGGCCCCCACCGGCTCCTGGTTGCCTGGACTGCCGAGCGAATGGCGGGATACGCGACAAGCAGCATGTTCCGCCCGAAACCGGCGTATGCCGGTTCGGTGGAGGTCAGCGTCTACCTCGCCCCCCACGCGGTCGGCCGCGGCATCGGCGCACGGCTCTACGACGCGCTCTTCGCGGCGCTCGCCGACGAGCCGGTCCACCGGGCCTTCGCGGGCATAGCGCTGCCGAACGACGCCTCGGTCCGCCTCCACGAGCGCTTCGGCTTCCGGCACATCGGCGACTTCACGGAGGCCGGCCACAAGTTCGGCCGCTTCTGGGACGTCGGCTGGTACGAGAAGGCGCTGGCCGGCAGCGGGGCGAGCAGCGGTGGGGCGCGGGGAGCCTAGCCGAACTGGAGGGAGCGCTTGGACAGGCCCATCCAGAAGCCGTCCACGGGGGTGGAGGGGGCGGTGAGGTCACCGGACGCCTCGGCCGCGCCCAGGGTGACGAAGAGCGGCGCGAAGTGCTCGGTACGGGGGTGGGCCAGACGGCCCGCCGGCGACTTGACCTCGAAGTCGAGCAGGGCGTCCACATCGACGGCGGCCAGCGCCTCGCGGCCCCAGGCATCGAACTCCGTCGACCATCCGGGTACGCCCCCGTGCCGCAGCGCGGCGAGGTTGTGCGTGAAGAAGCCGCTGCCCACGATCAGCACGCCCTCGTCGCGCAAGGGGGCGAGGGTGCGGCCGATCTCCATGAGCCGGACCGGGTCGAGCGTGGGCATGGATATCTGGAGCACCGGGATGTCGGCCTCGGGGAACATTTCCACGAGGGGAACGTACGCGCCGTGGTCGAGTCCCCGGTCCGGGATGTCCTGGACGGGGGTGCCGGGCGCCCGGAGCAGTGCGCGTACGGAGGCGGCCGGCCCCGGGGCGCCGGGGGCGTCGTAGCGCACCCGGTAGTAGTGCTCGGGGAAGCCCCAGAAGTCGTACACGAGCGGGGTCCGCTCGGTGGCCCCGAGGGCCAGCGGGGCCTCCTCCCAGTGCGCGGAGACCATGAGGATCGCGCGCGGGCGGGGCAGGCCGGCCGACCAGGCGGCCAGTTCGCCCGGCCAGATCGGGTCGTCGGCCAGCGGCGGGGCGCCGTGGCTGAGGTACAGCGCGGGCATGCGGCCCGTCGTGGGGGTGGTGTTCGTCGGCACAGCGCGCTCCTCGTGGACGGTCGCGGGGCTCCCGTAGGTCCTCGTAGGTCGTCGTAGGTCCTCTTACGGCGTCCCCTGAAAAGACTAACCCCGCCTCGTTCAAATTTGAACGAAGCGGGGTCATCCGTCATTCCCGTACGGCGCGCGGGCCCGTCAGTGGGCGAGCACCGGGATCTTCACCTCGTCCGCCACGCCGTCGCCCGAGGCCACCGGGCCACCGGAACCGGGCCGGCCCGTGTTGATCAGAGTGAACGCGATGAAGGAGCTGGTCACCAGGATGCCGACGGCCCACCAGATGGCGGAGGAGTAGCCCTCGACCATGGCCTGCGCCTGAATCAGCTTCGCCGCCGCACCGCCCGCGGCCGCCTGCGCGGCGTGGTCGGTCAGGTACGCGGTCGTAGCCGAGGCGGCGATGGTGTTCAGCAGCGCCGTACCGATGGCGCCGCCCACCTGCTGCGAGGTGTTCACCATGGCGGAGGCGACACCGGCGTCGGCGGGGTTCACCCCGTGCGTGGCCAGGGACATCGCCGGCATGAACGCCGAGCCCATGCCGAGGCCGAGCAGCACCTGCGCCGGGAGGATCAGCGCCGGGTAGGAGGAGCCGACCTCCAACTGGGTCAGCAGCAGCATGCCGGTGGCCGCGAGCAGGAAGCCGGGGCCCATCAGGAACCGCGGCGGGACGCGGGTCATCAGGCGGGCGCCGATCTGGGTGGAGCCCGTGATCATGCCCGCGATCATCGGCAGGAAGGCGAAACCGGTCTTGACGGGCGAGAAGCCCTTGACGACCTGGAGGTAGTAGGTGAGGAAGAGGAACAGGCCGAACATCGCGATGACGGCCAGACCGAGGGAGAGGTAGACACCGCCGCGGTTGCGGTCCAGTACGACGCGCATCGGCAGCAGCGGGGACTTCACCACGCGCTCGGTGCGGACGAAGGCGCCGAGCAGCACCGCGGAGGAGACGAACATGGTCACGGTGAGCGCGTCCGACCAGCCGGCGGACTCGGCGCGCGTGAATCCGTAGACCAGGGCGATGAGGCCCAGGGTCGACAGGATCACGCCGGGGACGTCCAGCCGGGCGCGGTTGCGGCCGCCGGCGGGTTCGCGGATGACGAGCCAGGCACCCGCGGCCGCGATGATCGCGAACGGGATGTTGACGAAGAACGTCCAGCGCCAGTTGAGGTACTCGGTGAGGAAGCCGCCGAGGATCAGGCCGACGGCGCCGCCGCCGCCCGCGATCGCGCCGTAGATGCCGAACGCCTTCGCCCGCTCCTTGGCGTCGGTGAACATGACGGCCAGCAGGGACAGGGCGGCGGGCGCCAGCAGCGCGCCGAAGGCGCCTTGGAGGGCGCGGGCGCCGAGCATCATGGCCTCACCGCCGGCGGCGCCGCCGAGCGCGGAGGCCAGGGCGAAGCCGGTGAGGCCGGTGATGAAGGTCTTCTTGCGGCCCCACTTGTCGGCGATGCGACCACCGAAGAGGAGGAGCCCGCCGAAGGCCAGCGCGTAAGCGGTGATGACCCATTGGCGGTTGCCGTCCGAGATGCCGAGGTCGGTCTGCGCGGACGGGAGGGCGATGTTCACGATGGTCGCGTCGAGGACGACCATGAGCTGCGCCAGGGCTATGAAGACGAGGGCCTTCCAGCGGCTGGGATCCGCAGCCGACGGTGGTGTCGCGGCTGTTTTCGACATGGGGGTACCCACTTCACTGTACGGAACGACGGAATGTCGGAATGGCGGAAGATCGGAATGGCGGAACGGTTACCGAAGGTCGGGAGGGAGTGGTCGCCGGGGCGTCACATGGCGGCCCGCCTCAGGTCTTCCAGGGTGGTCGCGGCGCCCGGCAGCTCGGATCGGGCCGGGGCCCGCAGCCCGTCGAGGAACACCTGGAGATGACGGTGGACGAAGCGGTCCGCGTCCGGGCAGCCGGTGCCCGGCAGGGGGCGGCCGAGTTGGGAGAGGGCCACCATCAGGTCGCCCGCGCCGATGTCGGTGCGGACGAGCCCGCGGTCCTGACCGGTGGCCAGCAGGTTCTCGATGGCTTCCGCCAACGCTCCGCGGGCCGCGATGAGTTCCGGGTGGTCGTGGTCGAAGTCGGCGGAGAGCACGGGGCACAGGGCGCCGAACCGCTCGTCCGCCGCCGCGTGCGTGAACCGGCACAGCGCGGCGAAGGCGTCGGGCTCCTGGGCGAGGGACTCCTCGGCATGGAGGACGACCCGGTCCATGACGTACAGGACGACGTGGTGGACCAGTGCGGCCCGGTCGGGGAAGTGCCGGTAGAGCGTGGCGTTGCCGACGCCCGCCCTGCGGGCGACCTCGTCGAAGGGGGCGGCCGAGCCGAACTCGACGAAGAGCTCGCGGGCGGCGGCCAGGATGCGCTCCCGGTTGCGGACGGCGTCGGCGCGCGGGCGCGGCAGCCGACCGGAGCCGGTGGTGGTGCCGGTGGTGCCGCAGGCGGGCCGAGTGGGGCTCGGCGCCGCCGGGTCCGTGAGGTCCACCGACGCCCGGAGGGCGGTCGGGGCCGCCGCGGCGGTGGTGGAGCGCTTCATTCCGGTGCCTCCTCGGCGCAGGACTCGTAGAAACGGGGATCGAAGCGTGGGTCGAAACGGGGACGTCGTCCCCGTTTGGCGGGGCCTCTGTGCAAACGGGGATCGACTCCCCGGTTATTTCACCCGCGCGTGTGACCTGGCCCACACCGCCCACGGACTCGTGCTCCCATTTGGCCGATCTCGACGCGCGGGCGCGCCGCAACCGTCGGAGGGTGAGCGCACAGAGCAGACCGGGCCCGGCCGGCTGCCGCGGCCCGAAGGCGATCTCCATGACGCAGACCCGCCACCGGATACGCAGTCCACGCCGCACCTGCGCGTATGTCGGCATCGCCGTGCTGGCCATCGGGGTCTCGGCGACCGCCAGTACCGGGATATCCAGCCCCACCCACTCGACCGCCGGCCCCGTGGCCACGAGCGTCGATTCCGTGCTCGCGCCCTGCCGGATCGCGAGCACGATGGGCGTACAGATGTCCGAGGGGATTCCGACGCCACCCGGATACTCTCGGTCGACCGGCGAGGTCAGGGCCCTGAACCTCATGATCGACTTCCCCGACGCCAAGGGCGAGGGCTCGGCGATGGACCGCCTCGCGGAGTTCTTCCCCCAGACCTCGGACTGGTTCCGGACCAGCTCGTACGGCCGGCTCACCTACCGGGCCGAGGCCCCGATCCGAAACTGGCTGAGGATGCCGATGCCGTTCGCGGCGTACGGGATCGGGCGCGGGTCCGCGTACGAACCCGGCTACCGGCAGCTCGTCGAGCACATCGCGCAGGCCGCCGACTCCGAGGTGGACTTCAGCCGCTACGACCTGATCAACGTCCTGGTCACCCCGAACGCGGGGCCGTCGGCCCTGGACACCGTCCTGTCGGTGACGTTCTCCGGCAACGGCGAGGCGCCGATGGCCGACGGGGTCCCGCTCGCCAACACGTCCTTCGTCTTCAGCCGGCAGGACGACGGCTCGGGCTCCTACCGCGAGACCGGTTACCGGGTGCTCCCCCACGAGAACGGCCACGTCTTCGGCCTGCCGGACCTCTACACCGCAGACGGGGGCGGCGCGGTCGGGCACTGGGACATCATGAGCGAGGACTGGGGCTCCAACAACGACCTGCTGGGCTGGCACAAGTGGAAGCTGGGCTGGCTGGACAGCGACCAGATCGGCTGCGCGTCGAAGCCCGGGGTCACGGATCAGGTACTGACACCGCTGGCGGTGGAGGGCGGCATGAAGCTGGGCTTCGTACCGCTCACGGAGAACAGCGGGTACGCGGTGGAGGTGCGGACCCGGGCGGGGAACGACGAGGCCGTGTGCAAGCCGGGCGTACTGATCTACAAGGTCGACTCGCAGGTGGACACCGGGCGCGGCCCGGTGACGGTCTCCGACAGCGCGAGCGGCAGCGGGGGCTGCACGCGGAGCCCGAACGTCCACTCGGAGCTGTCGGACGCGCCGTACCGGCCGGGCGAGACCTTCACCGATGGCAAGGCCGGCGTCACCATCGCGGTGGTGGGCGAACTCCGCAACGGCAGCTTCCAGGTCCGCGTCACCCGCCGATAGCCCGTGTTGCGGCGGCGAACCGGCCGTCCAATGCGCGCAGGGCCCGGTCGAGCGGCTCGGCTGCGACGGCCGGCAGTCGGGCACCGATGGCCGCGAGCGCGTCGCGGGACTCCAGTCGCTCTCGGTAGAGGTCCGCCGGATACCCCCCCCAGGGCGCCCATCCGGATTCGAGTTGCCGGACGACCCGCTCCCATACGGTCAGGTCCCCCTCGACGACCCGGACGGGGCTTCCGGGGCCGTCGTCGAGGGCCGGCCGCGCCCCGCCCGAGGCGGCTCGCCGCGTCCGATCCACCGATGCCGCGAACGCGTCGGTCACGGGGGTGCCCGGCCTTTGCTCCCGCACGATCTCGGCGAACCTCGGGGCCCCTTGTCGATCGCTCTGCCGGAGGGGCTGTCCGTCGGTTCGGCCGCCCCTCTCGCGCCAGGTTGTGAGCGGGCCGCGAATCGGTCGTCCAAGGGGGCGGCCGGGACGAAGTTCCGGTTCCGAGCGGAATAAGCGGTGTTCGCGTTCCACGCCCCAACCACCCACCAACACGGCCGAATTCCGTTTCGCCTCTTGGCCGAGAAGCGTCGGGTCTGGAGTATCGACCAGGGACGCCATCCGGCGCCGATCCGTTCTTGTAGAAATCCACGAAGTGCCGGTCTCGGCCCGCAGCCATCTTCATGTCTTCCACCCCTAGCTGACTCCACTCCACCGACTGTGTACTCATCCTCAAGTGACAAACGCAGCAAGGGATTTCCGTCGCACGACAAGGAGTTCTCATGGCGAACAAGCAGAAGCGCACGATGCACCACTCGACGATCGTCGACGCCGATCCGGACACCGTCTGGTCCGTCGTCCGCGACCCCATGCAGCTCGTGCGGATCGTGTCCGGGGACGCCGTGAAGAACGTGGGTTGGGCCGAAGGCGGATCGGTCGAACGGGTGCCTTCGCGTTACGACTTCACGCTCGTTTTCAATGACGGTCTGGTCCAGCAGGAGATCGCCGGGCGCAACGAGGTGAAGCGGGCCTCCACCTACCGCGCCACCGCTCCGACCATGGGCATCCACAGCTACGCGGCCACCATCCGCATCCGCCCGATCACCAATGACCCGAACCGCAGCTTCTTCGAGTGGACGCGCGAGTTGGGGATTTCCGACGATGCCGAGACCGAAGTCGTCGACGCGGTCATCGCCATGATGGAAAAGCAGACCGATTCCGTGCGGGACCACTTCGCGGCGTCGAAGTAACAGCCGCCGCACCACCCGGGCCGGCGCCGTTTTCCACCGCCCCGCCGACCCGACACGACTTCCGCTCAACAATCCCGAGCAAAAGGAAATACCGTGACTAAGACGTTAATCGGTCGCAATGTCGAGATCGCCTGGCCCGATCTGGGTATCACCGTTACCGCGGAACTCGACGATCGCAATCCCGCGCTGGCCGACGCGCTGTGGGAGTCGTTGCCCTACCAGAGCCTTCAGGGACACGCGCTGGTGGCCGGAAGCCACCTCTACCACATGGCCCCGATCCACTCGCTGCTGCACACCCACGCGTCCCACCGCATCCCCGACCGCCGCGACGCGCCCGACGGAACGGTGTTCTGTTCGGCGCTGCAGCACCTCGGCATCAAGTACGGCACGCTGACCGAACCCATGCCGGCCTCCCCGGTCGGCCAGGTCCGGCCGGAGGACTTGCCCGCGCTGCGCGAGGCCGGCCAGGCCGTGTGGGACGCGGTCTACTCGACGAAAAAGCCGATCATGGTCGAGGTCCGCAGGGCGGGCACGGCGGGCGGCCACCGGATACCCCGCCTGGCCGCCACCGACGCCGACGCCGACCAGCTGATCCGGGACATCCACGCGGAGACCGACCGGATCTGGCTGACCCCGCCGCCGGAGCTCGCCGACCTGCACCAGGGCTGGATACCCTCCGGAGCGGGCAGCTTCGAGACGGTCCTGCCGACCCTCCTGTTCGTCAACGGCGAGACCCGCCCGCTCGGCTACGCCACCTACGGCGGCCTGATCCGCGGCGCGGTCTCCGACATGCCGATCGACGCCCTGCGCCACATGGCCCGCCTGCTGGTCGGCATCCCCGCCGAGTTCCTCGGCTACTGCGGCCTGGAAAAGCTGTGGGCCTTCACCCAGCGCTTCCTGGCCTGCGTCGACCGGCTCGACCGCGAGGACTTCCTCGCCCTCTCCTGCCAGATGGCCCTTTACATCAACTGCCTCGGCGGCTGGAACCTCCACCTGTTCCCCTGGGACGCCGGAGACCACCTCCGCCGGCAGCGCCCGGTCGAGGTGAGCGCACCCGCATGAGCGAGCTGCCCACCCACACGAACACCGTCGTCATCGGCGGCGGCGTCATCGGCACCTCGATAGCCGCCCATCTCACCGAGGCGGGTGTCGACACCGTCCTGCTGGAGCGCGGCACGCTCGGATCGGGCGCCTCCGCGGCCACCGCCGGCGTCGTACGGACGTACTTCCCCGGCGACCCCGACACCGGCGGTCTCGCCGTCCGCAGCCTGGCGGCGTACCACTCCTTCGCCGAGCGGACCGGGACCCCTCTGGGCCTGGAGCGCGTCGGCTTCCTGGTGCTGTTCACCGAAGAGCACGAGGTGGACGAGTTCCGACGCACCGAAGCGGCCCAGCGGGCCGCGGGGGTGGACGTCGAACTCGTGACCGCGTCCGAAGCGGTGAAGCTCAACCCGCTGCTCGACGAGCGCGGCATACTCGCGGCGGCCTGGTCGCCGGAGGCGTACGCCTGCGACCCCGCGTCGATCGTCCGCGGCTATGCGGCGGCCGCCCAGGAGGGCGGCGCCGTCCTGCGCACGGAGACGCCCGTCACCGGAATCGACCCGGACGGGCGGGTCCACACCCCCGGCGGCAGCATCCTCGCCGAGAACATCGTCTGCGCGGCCGGCCCCTGGTCCGGGGCGGTCGCCTCGATGGCCGGTGTCGACCTTCCGCTGACGACGTACCCCATCGAGCTGCTGCTCACCGACGCGCCGGACGCCCCGCTCGACACCCTGCCGATGACCCTGCACGCCTCCACCGGCCTGCGGATCCGAGCCTGGAAGGACCGCGTCCTGATCGGGATGGGCCGCCCCGGCCCGGACGAGGACCGCGACGCGTGGCTCGGCCGGCTGTCGCGCCGGCTCGGCGCCACCTACCCGGCCCTCGACGGCATCCGCCTGCACCGCGGGTGGAGCGGGTCCTTCGACGGCAGCCCGAGCGGGAGCGCCCTCATCGGCCGGCATCCCTCCCGCCCCTTCTTCCACGCGGCCGGGTTCTCCGGACAGGGGCTGTGCCAAGCCCCGGCGGCCGGAGAGATCATCCGCGACCTCGTGGTCGAGAAGTAGCCCCGGGCCCAGACGGCCGACGTCTCTGCCGACCGCCGTCCGGCGGTCGGCAGAGACGCCATGCCTTCGGTGACCTCCCTCGCATCCCCGCCGCCCCGCCGCCGCCGCCGTGCGCGGCCGGCAGCGGCTGCGGCGGCGCGGGCCGGAGTCCGTGCAACAGAGAAGGAAACAGTCATGATCGTCCTAGGGTGCAACGGTTTCACCCGCGTCTCGGAGGTCTTCGCCGAGCACTTCGGCGCGGTCGGCACCGAGAAGCACTACCTCCTCGGCCACGACGCCGGCGCCTCGCTGCTGGTGGACGGCGAGCTGGTGGCCGCCGTGGAGGAAGAGCGGCTGAACCGGGAGAAGAAGACCACCGACTTCCCCTTCAACTCGGTGAAGTGGTGCCTTGAGCAGGCGGGCCTGCGGTTCTCCGACATCGACCTCATCGCCATTCCGTGGGACTTCTCCACCGAGGTCTTCGACCGGATGCTGGCCGGCATCACCTCCGCGCCGATGGCGCCGTCGGCGAAGCTGGAGCTCGTCGGCAACATCGGCAAGCTCTTCACCGACGTCGTGAGCCACGACGCGATCCTCGCCGACTTCGCCGCGCGCACCGGCTTCACCCCCGACCCGGCCAAGGTGGTGTTCGTCCCGCACCACCTCGCGCACGCGATGACCGGGTACTACATGGCCGGCATGAAGGACACCGCGTTCCTCGTCAGCGACGGCCGCGCCGAGGTGTTCTCGTCGCTGATGGGCGAGATCCGCGACGGCCGCATCCGTGTCTTCGACGAGTCGACCATCGGCGCGGAGTATTCGATCGGGCTGCTGTTCGGCGCGATCACCAGGTTCCTCGGTTTCGTGCCCAACAACGACGAATACAAGATCATGGGTTTGTCCGGGTTCGCCGAGCCGCCGGCGCCGAACCCGTTCCTGGAACACCTCGTCGAACTGCGCGAGGACGGTCGGTACACGTTCCGCAGGCCCCTCGAGACGGACAACCCACGGGGCCTGGAACCTTTGTTCGAACAACTTTTTGGTCCTGTGCAGGAGACCCGGGAGTACAAGGCCCGGGTGGCCGCCGCCGCCCAGGAGATGCTGACCGTCGTCACGAGCCACCAGGTGCGCGCCCTGGAGGCCAAGACGGATCTGAACCACCTGCTCTTCGAAGGCGGCGTGGCGTTGAACTGCCTCAACAACACCCCGCTCTTCGAGGGGTCGCGGTTCGACGACATGGAGGTGAGCTTCGGTGCCAGCGATACCGGCATCGTCATCGGCGCCGCCGTCCACGCCTGGCTCAACCACCCGGACAACGCCGGCGAGGTGAAGTCCGCGCCGCCGGTCACCCCCTACCTCGGGCCCGAGTACGACGACGCGACCATCGAGCGGACCCTGCGGGAGTTCGACGGTCGGGTGACGTGGAGCAGGCTGAACGACGACGAGGTCGTCGACCGGGTGGCGAAGCTGCTCACCGAGAAGGTCGTCATCGGGTGGTTCGAGGGCCGGATCGAGCACGGTCCCCGGGCGCTGGGCCACCGCAGCATCATCGCGAACCCGAACTTCCCGGACATCAAGGACGTGATCAACACCCGGGTCAAGCACCGCGAACCGTTCCGCCCGTTCGCACCGCTCGTGCTGGAGTCGGAAGCGCCGAGGATCTTCGAGATGGGGCGCAAGGCCCGCTCGCCGTACATGACCTTCGTCTTCCCGGTGCGGCCGGAGTTCCGGGACGTGATTCCGGGCGCGACCCATGTCGACGGCACCTCCCGGGTGCAGACGATCACCGATGAGGGCACCCCTCGGCTGGCGGCCCTGTTGCGCCGGTTCACCGCCCTGACCGACGTCCCCTGCCTGATCAACACCTCGTTCAACGTGGCGGGCGAGCCGATCGTGTGCAGCCCTGCCGACGCGCTGAACTGCTTCCTGGGCACGGAGATCGATCACGTCGTGCTCGGCAACTACCTCGTCTCCAAGACCGACACCTCCGCATGACCGACGTACCCGTCGACCAGGGCGCGCCCACCACCCTCCTCCTGCTGCGGCACGGCGAGACGGCGCTGACCCCGGGAAAACGCCTCTCCGGCAGCGGCGGCTCCGACCCGTCGCTGTCGGCGGCCGGGCGGCGCCAGGCCGAGGCGACCGCGGCGGCGCTCGCCGTGCGCGGGACGGTACAGGCGGTCGTGACCTCTCCGCTGCGGCGCTGCCGGGAGACCGCCGAGGCGGCGGCCGCACGGCTGGGGCTCGACGTACGGGCCGACGCGCGACTGCGGGAGGCCGACTTCGGGGCCTGGGAGGGGCTCACCTTCGCCGAGGTGCGGCAGCGGTACCCCGAGGAGTGGGCGGCGTGGCTGCGCTCGCCCGACGCCACGCCGCCGGGCGGCGAGTCCCTCGGGGAGGTGGCCCGCCGGGCGGCGCTCGCCCGGGACGAGCTGCTGGGGCGGTACGCGGGCAAGACGGTGCTCGTCGTCTCGCACGTGGTGCCGGTACGGCAGCTGGTCCGGTTGGCGCTCGGCGCGCCGCCGGAGTCGTTCTTCCGGATGGAGATCGCGGCGGCCTCGCTGTCGGAGGTCGCCTACGACCCGGAGGTGAACACCACGGTGCGCTCGTTCAACGACACGTCGCACCTGCGGTAAACCCCGACCGGCCCAGCCCGCCCCCGCCGGTCCTCGACCCGGCGGGGGCGGGCTGGGGCCTTCCTACCAGGGTGGACGGCGGCACCGGGGCCGGGATCGTCCTCTCGGACGGCCGGTTCTCGTCGTTCTCGTCAAGGCGCCGCCGACGCGGGGCGAGGCCGATCGACGGACGGCCTCATTCCGCTCGGGTGACGCCCCGGCCGGGGTCGGCGCGGAACCGCTCCGCCGGCTCGATCACGCACCGCGTCTGGAGCATCGACCAGGGGTGACATCGCGAGGGAACCGGCTCTCGTAGAAGTCTACGAAGAGCCGGTTTCAGCCGGCGGAGTTTTCATACCTTCCACCCCTACCTGACTCCCCCCCGTTGCCTGTGTACTCATCACAAGTCGCAACCAAGCGGGGGATTGTGCTCGCTGTGTCCGCCTCGCCCCACATCCGTGGGGCGTTCGCGTGATGCCGGATTACCGGCCAGGATCTCGGCCCTCCTGACATCTTGCCGAAGGAAGGGGAAAGCCGTGACGGCAACGTGGTCCGGTCGGACTGTCGAAAGCCTTTGGCCAAATCTGTGCACCACCGTCACCGCGGAACCCCGTCATCGCGCCCCCGCACAGGCCGACCCGCCGTGGGGGCAACCCGCGACCGGCCCGAGCCTGCCCCACGCCCCCGTCGCACCGGAGCACATCATCGGCGCCCAGCCGAGATGACCTCCCGCGGGTACCGCCGACAGCGCTGATCGCCAGGCGGCACCCGTGGGGCCACTTGTTGTCCCGGGTGCCGTGACCCGCACAGGCAGGCATCCGGGGAACCCCCACCGTCTCCAAAAGGAGTGAACGTGACCGCGCACATTCAAGAAGCGAGCATCCAGGACCTCGAAAAGGGCTGGATCGAAGAGGCGATCAGATTGGCCACCAACAGCGTGGCGAACGGCGGCGGTCCGTTCGGTGCCCTGGTGGCCAAGGGCAGCGAGATCGTCGCGCTGGGGAACAACCAGGTCACCTCCACCCTGGACCCGACGGCCCACGCCGAGGTGAGCGCGATGCGCGCGGCCTGCAAGGAGCTGGACACGTTCTCCCTCCAGGGCTGCGTCCTGGTCACCTCCTGCGAGCCGTGTCCGATGTGTCTGTCCTCGGCGCTGTGGGCGCGGGTCGACCGGATCGTCTTCGCCGCCGACCGGGACGACGCCGCGGTGGCCGGCTTCGACGACCGCAAGTTCTACGACCTGTTCGAGAAGACGCCCGCGGCGATGTGGCCCATGTCGGTCGAGCAACTGCTCCTGCCGAACCGCACGGCGCCGTTCGAGGCGTGGCTGGCCAAGACCGACCGCATCGACTACTGACACGCGCCGCGCGCGACGGACGACCGGGCCTCGGCCTGTATCCGCAGCCGACGGGTACAGGCCGCCCCGAGACCACCCGCGAAGACCACTCCCGAAGATCACCCCCGCCCTCGCGGCCCGCTCTGGTACGCGGGTATCTCCGCTTACGGACCAGACACCACCCGCTACACTGACCGCGGTGACCACGCCCTCCCGGGCCGTCACCACACGCCTTCGTAGCTCAGGGGATAGAGCACGGCTCTCCTAAAGCCGGTGTCGCAGGTTCGAATCCTGCCGAGGGCACGTGAACCAGAGAAGGCCCCCCGCCGGTGACGGCGGGGGGCCTTCGGGGTTCTTCGGGGCCTTGGGGGGCGGGGCGGCCGAAGGGCCTCAGCTCAGACCTTTGCTGCGTTCGCCGATGCGGTCGCCCTGGGGGGAGCCGGAACGCTTGAGGGCCGCCTTCGTGTGCGCTCCGCCCTTGACCTTGCTGGGGACCGGACCTTCGAAGCCGTGGCCCGGCGTGCGGGGCAGGTGGGTCTGGTCCGCGGCCTTCGTGATCGCCGTCCGCACGTCCTGCTTGTGCTGTTTGCTCATCCCGTTCGTCACTCCCTCGGGAAGCACCCCATAGGTCTGCCAATCGGTCTAACGGGATCGTATGCAGCTATGGGGGGCGGCGCACGCCGATCAAGGGCCGTGCAGGAGTTCCTCCGGGCACGGCGTGCCCCGGGGCAGCTGGTACTTCGCCGCCACCCGGTACTGCCCCGCCGCCGGGGCGAGCAGTTCCGTCCACACGTCCCCGTCGGCGTCCAGGGGGGCCTTGAAGAGGCAGCCGGCCGTGTTCGCGAACTGCTTCGGCGCTGCGGCCGCCGCCTTCGAGGCGAAGGTCTCCTGTGGCGGCGGCACCGCCTTGCCCGCCCCGTCGACCAGCCCCAGCCAGGGCGAGTGCGGGATCCGCACCAGGACCCGCCCCGCCTGTCGCACTTCGATCACCAGCTGGTCGGCGCTCGCCCGCACCACCGTGGCGGGACCGGCCACCAGGTCCGTCGGGGCGAGCACCTTGAAGAGCTGCCAGTTCGCGTCGCCCCACACCTGCTGGAGGTACGGCAGACCCTCCCGCACCAGCTTCGCCTCGTCCGTCCCGCCCGAGTCGGGTTTGTCGGCGGGCAGCACCACGTAGTGCACGGCCCAGCGCTCCAGCCAGGACCGGTAGCTGTCGGCGGTGAGGGTGTCGTCGTAGAAGAGCGGGTTGCGCTCCAGATCGGCCTGCCGGTTCCAGCCGCGCGCGAGGTTCACGTACGAGGGGAAGGCCGACGACTCGCGGTGGCTGCTGGCCGGGACCACCTCCACCCGCCCCCGATCGGCGCCGACTTTCTGGAGCTGGTCGACCAGCGGGGCCAGCTCCCGGTTCCAGGCGGCCAACGGGGTGGTGCGGATGATGTCGGTGATGCTGTTGGCGGTGATCCAGGCCGTCAGCCCCGCGAAGGCGACGACCACCGCGTACCAGCGCCGCGAGCGCGGGAGCGCGTACGGGAGCGCCGCGAGCAGCACCGCCCCGCCGAACAGCATCACGAGGCGGGTGACGTTGGACCCCACCTGGGAGTCGATCGCCCAGGTCAGGAACACGCCCACGGTGTAGACGGCCGAGGCGATCCGGACCGTCTTCCAGCCCTTCGGCACCAGGAACAGGATCGCCAGCCCGAACACGAACGGCAGCCAGGCCGACCCCAGCTTCATCGGCTGCGTGCCCGAGAAGGGGAACAGCCACGCCGACAGCCCGACCACGGCCACCGGCGCCAGCCCCAGCGCGTACGCCCCCGGCCGCCGCCCGCTCAGGAACAGCCCGGCCGCGACCACCCCGAGGAAGAGGCCGGCCACCGGGCTGGAGGCGGTGGCCAGCCCGGCGAGCGGGGCGGCGACGGCGGCCTTGGCCCAGCGCCGCTCGGCCCACTTGCGCGGCCAGCAGAACACGGCGGCGACGGCGGCCAGCGCGAACATCGCGCCGAGCCCGAAGGTGACCCGGCCGGACAGGGCGTTGCACAGCAGCCCGAAGACCCCGGCCAGGGCCGGCCACAGCGGACGCCGCACGGCGCCGCGGCACCGGGTCAGGATCAGCGCGAGCAGCCCGGCCGAGACCGTACCGGCGAGCATCATCGTGGTCCGGACACCCAGCACGTGCATGAGGTACGGCGAGACGACGCTGTACGAGACGGGGTGCATGCCCCCGTACCAGGCGAGGTTGTACGCGGTGTCGGGGTGGCGGCCGACGAACTCCGCCCACGCGTCCTGCGCGGCGAGGTCGCCGCCGCTGTTGGCGAAGCTGAAGAACCAGACGACGTGCAAGACCGCGGCGAGGGCGGTGGCGACGAACACCGGGTGCCGGTGCGCCCAGCCCCAGCCGACGCCGACGCCTCCCGGATCGGTGTCGCGGGCGGGCTCCGATCGCCTGTACTGCTCAGCGGTGGTCACTGCCGACGCTCTCTTCCGTCGCGTTCACACATTCACGCGTCCCGTGCCTTCCGGCCCCGTCCGGGTCCATGCGGGTCCAGCCGGGTCCGTCCGGGTTCCCCGATGCACAGACGCGTTCAGGCGCCCCGGGGTTGTCCGGGGCGCCTGGGCGGGGTCGTGCGTCGTGGATCGCGGACCTCCCGGAGGGGATCAGCCGACGCGAGTCAGTTTGCTGCCGATGCCGGGCGCGACGAGATCGCGCTGCAACGCCACCGGCACCTTCACCTGACTGGCGCCCTCACCGACGGTCAGCACCCCGACCTCGGTCCCCTCCTTCGCCGTCTCCGGCAGCTTGGCGCCGCCGTCGCCCAGCTTGACGGTGACCGTGAGCGAGGGCCAGCCGACCGCCTCCACGTCGGCGGTGGCGATCACGGGGGTGTGACCGCCGAGACCGTCGTCCACGTACCCGACGACATCGCCCTTCTTCACCAGGGTCGCGTTCGTCAACGCGTTCTGCGTGGCGATCATGACCTGCTTGCTGGCGGCGATGGAGTTATCGAGGGGCGTGGGGCCGTACTGGCCGAGCACCGCGCCGACGATCAGCTGCTTGGTCTTGCCGACCTTCTTCTCGGCGGCGAAGAGCAGGTTGCCGCCGGCCTTGGTGGTGGAGCCGGTCTTGATGCCGAGGGCGCCGTTGCCCGGGATGAGGTCGTTCCAGTTCCGCCACGACTTGCCGTAGGGGTCGGTCCAGCTCGGGAGCTTGGTGATCGCGATCAGCTCCGGCATCTCGACGACCTTGAGACCGAGCTTGACCTGGTCCTCGGCGGTGCTGACGGTCGTCGGGTCCAGGCCGGACGGGTCCGTGTAGGTGGTGTTGGTCATGCCCAGCTCCCGGGCGGCGTCGTTCATCTTCTTGACGAACGCCGCCTGGTCACCGGCGGTGTCCCAGCGTGCGAGCAAGCGCGCGACGTTGTTGGCGGACGGGATCATGATCGCGGCGAGGGCGTCGTGCTCGGAGATCTTGTCGCCCTCCTTCAACGTGTTGACCGTCGACTCGTTCTCGGAGACCTTGCGACCGTCGTCGACCGCCGTCTTGTCGACGTCGATCGCCGGGCCCTGCTCCTTGGGCTTCATCGGGTGGTTCTTGAGGATCACGTACGCCGTCATGGTCTTCGCGACGCTGCCGATGGGGATCGGCTTCTGCTCGCCGAAGGTACCGACGGTGCCGAGGCCGGCCGCGGCCATGAAGCCCTGGCCCTCCTTCGGCCACGGGAGGGTGGGGGCGCCGCCGTCGAAGGTGTACGAGGACTTCGCGCTCAGGGCGAGGCGCGGCGCGGGCAGCGGGCGTACGAGCTGTACGACGGCCAGGACGACCGCGAGGAGCACGACGATCGGGGCGTAGATCTTGACCCGCCGGAGCGCGGTGCGCAGCGGGGTCGGCGGCGGGGGCGGGTTGTTGGTGAGGTCCGCCAGCATGTCGAGCGGCGGCTTGGGGGGCAGCGGCTGCTGCGTGGTCCGCTCGGCGTCGGGCGAAGGCTGCGGCCGGGTCGGCTGCGGGGTGGGCCGCGGGGCCGAGGCCGGGGCGGGGGGCTTGGGCCCGTTGCCGCCCAGCGGTACGAAGGTGCTTCCCCGGCCCTGCGGCCCGGGCGCGGCCGACTTCTTCTCCGGCGCGGCCGTGTCCGCCTTCACGGCACGGAAGACGGCGGTCCGCTCACTGTCCACGCCGGAATCGGCCGCCGCGGGCTTACCGGGGGCGTTACGAGGATCCCCGGAAGGCTTCTTCTCCGAAGCGGCGGAAGCAGGCTTCTCGGGGACGGCCGGCTTCTTCTCCGGCGCGGCCGTGTCCGGCTTCACCGTACGGAAGACGGCGGTCCGCTCGCTGTCCTCGGGGGCGGTCGGCTTCTTCTCCGGCGCGGCGGTGTCCGGCTTCACGGCACGGAAGACAGCGGTCCGCTCACTGTCCACGCCGGAATCGGCCGCCGCGGGCTTACCGGAGGCGTTACGAGGATCCCCGGAAGGCTTCTTCTCCGAAGCGGCGGAAGCAGGCTTCTCGGGGACGGCCGGCTTCTTCTCCGGCGCGGCCGTGTCCGGCTTGACCGCACGGAAGACGGCGGTCCGCTCGCTGTCGGCTGCCGCCGACTTGGTCGGGGCGGCGGTACGCGGCTCCTCGGCCGGGGCCTTGGAAGCGGCGCCCTTCGGCTTCTCGTCCTCCGACGCGGCCGACCGCCGATCCGTCGACCCGGCACCCGCAGCGGCGCCCGACTTCACCACACCGAACGCCGTCTTCTCCGGCTCCGCCGGGCGGGACACCTTGGCCGAATCCCGCTCCTCGGCGTCCGCAGCGCGCTCCGGCTTCACCGTACGGAAAACGGCGGTCCGCTCGCTGTCGGCGCCCGCAGGCTTCTCGGGGACGGCCGGCTTCTTCTCCGGCGCGGCGGTGTCCGGCTTGACCGCACGGAAGACGGCGGTGCGCTCGCTGTCGGCTGCCGCCGACTTGGTCGGGGCGGCGGTACGCGGCTCCTCGGCCGGGGCCTTGGAAGCGTCGCCCTTCGGCTTCTCGTCCTCCGACGCGGCCGACCGCCGATCCGCCGACCCGGCACCCGAAGCGGCGCCCGACTTCACCACACCGAACGCCGCCTTCTCCTGCTCCGCCGGGCGGGACACCTTGGCCGAATCCCGCTCCTCGGCGTCTGCGGCACACTCCGGCTGGTCCTCCGCCGAAGCGGAACCCGGCTTCGCGTCCTCGGCTTCGGCCGGCCGCCGGTCGGCCGGAGCCTCGGCGTCGGCCCCGGCACCCACATCCGGCTCCGCGTCCCCCGAACCGCCGGAGGCACTCGTGGCGACCCAGGCCGCCACCGCTTCCTTCAACGCGTCCCGGTCCCCGGATCCCGCCTCGCGCGGACGCAGGACCGACAGCCTCGGGTCCCGCTCCGCGGACGGCGCGGCGGACTCCGCCGTCCCCGACGCACCTTCATCTACCGACTTGTCGGGGGACTCGCCCGCCACCAGTTCCTCCTCGTTCGCCGTCCGGCCGCTGTCCGAACCGTCTAACAGTGTCCCGTCTCGGGGGCATCGCCCACCCGCTAGACGAGAACGACATAGCTGCCGGTTCCCCCACAAAGCGTCCAGGCGCTCTCGACAGATGAATGTGAGAGGCGTCACCCTGTCACTCATCCACGCGGGGAGGCATGGATGGGCAGGAGCCGCAGAACAATTCCGGAGGAGCTTCTGCTGCTCGCCTTGGACCCGACCACGGGAACCACGGCGCAGCCGCAGTCGCTCGACCTCGGCCTGGCCGGGGCACAGCTAGTAGAGCTGGCTCTGGCAGGACGGATAGCCCCTGACGGGGATCGTATCGCCGTGGTGATGCCACGGCCGACAGGAGATCCGACTCTGGACTCCGCACTGGAACTGCTGCGCAGGCGCGGCAGCCCGGTCCGGGCCGTTCATTGGATCGGCGGACCCCGACTGGGGCTCCGTCAGATTTACCTCGCTCACCTGGAGCGCTGCGGCATGGTGCATGCCGTCGCGGGACAGATGTGCGGGGTGCTGCCGACGACTCGCTACCAGGCGACGGACACGTCGATCAGCCGGGAGATCCGTGCCCGGCTCGACAGCGCGATCCGCACCGGCGTACCGCCGGACCCGCGGACCGCGGCGCTCGCCGCACTGGCCCACGCGGTCGGACTCGGCAAGCACCTGTACCCCGGCAACGAGGGGCGGTCGTCCAGGTCCCGGCTGCGGGACCTGATCAGGCACGACCCCATGGGCGGTCTCGTGGCGCACGCCGTCATGGACGTCCAGAACGGGGTGGCGGCCCAGCCGAGGCGCGACCGTGCCCCGGCCACCGCGACGGCATCGGCATCGGCATCCGCATCGGCCACGGCTTCGGCGGCACCCACCGCCCGAGCCGCCGGCGTGCCGATGCAGCCGCGCCGTACGGGTGCGATGGCCCGGGTGGCCGCGCACTGAGCAGCAACACACGCAGCACATGCATCACACGCACCACCCGCACCGCAGCCCGCGACACCCCTTGACCCACCGGCGGGCACGCACCGCACGCACACACGCATCACACGCACCACCGCGCCACCACGCAACCGGTCGTCCCCCAAAGACCCGGTTCGGGAGCCGCCAGTGCGCGGGGTGACGGGCCGGGCCACCGGTCCCGTCACCCCGCGCGTCTGTCTTTCGGTCCGTTCCCCAGCGCCGCCGCACCCTTCGGTGGCAGTCTGCTGAACATCAGACACGCAGAGAGACAGAACCAGAAGAAGGCGGAGGTGCCGTCCCCGTGGCGTCCAATGTCAATCCCACCGTCCGACGCCGCCGACTGGGCATGGAGTTGCGCAAGTTGCGCGAGGACAAGGGCATGACGGCCGAGCAGGTCGCCGAACGTCTGCTCGTTTCCCAGTCCAAGATCAGCCGGCTGGAGAACGGCCGTCGCTCCATCAGCCAGCGCGACGTCCGCGACCTGTGCGACGTGTACGAGGTCGAGGACCGCCGGCTCGTCGACTCCCTCATGCAGATGGCCAAGGACTCGCGCCAGCAGGGCTGGTGGCACGCCTTCGGCGACATCCCGTACAGCGTCTACATCGGTCTGGAGACCGACGCGGCCAGCCTGCGCACGTACGAGCCCCAGATGGTCCCCGGCCTGCTCCAGACTCCCGAGTACGCCCAGGCCCTGATCCGCGGTGCGCTTCCGGAGACGGCGCCGGCCGATGTGGACAAGCGCGTCCAGGTCCGGATGCACCGCCAGAAACGGCTCTCCGAGACCGACAACAACAACCCGGAGGTCGGGCCGCTGCGCCTGTGGGCGGTGATCGACGAGGCCGCCCTGCGTCGACACGTGGGCGACGCGCAGTTGATGATCCGGCAGCTCGAATACTTGATAGAGCAGTCGGAACAGCCCTACATCACCGTGCAGGTGATGCCGTTCTCGATGGGCGCGCATCCGGGCGTCAACGGGCAGTACGCGATCCTGGAATTCCCGGACGCCTCCGACTCGACGGTGGTCTACATCGAAGGCGTGACGAGTGATTTGTACCTGGAGAAGGCCAACGACGTTCAGAAGTACAGCGTGATGTACGAGCACCTGCGCGCCCAGGCGCTCAATGTCGACCAGACCCGTCAGTTCATCGCCGAGATCATCGAGCATTATGCGGGCAAGGGGAAGTAAAACGGGAGGCAGCGGGCACGCCACGAGCGGGCGGCCGGCGAAGGGCCCGGTACGGTACACCGTCACTCCCCGGCCGCAGAAGCTCTGAATGGAATATGCCACCCGGTCGAGTGAACGCCCACTTCAGCCGTCGGGCGGTGCGGGTAGCGTCGATCACGTCAGCCGGAGTAATGGCTGGCGCGACCCGGAACTACTCGCTGAACCGGAGAGAAACATGGCTATTCGTCAGGGCGCTACGGAAAACTGGACCAAGTCCTCCTACTCCGGCGGAAACGGCGCCTGCGTGGAAGTCAAGTCCCCCGTCATGGACGCCATCGCGGTCCGCGACTCGAAGGTGCAGGACGGTCCGTCCCTCACCTTCGCGCCCGGGTCCTGGAACTCCTTCGTCACCGATGTCACCGAGGGCCGGCTGGGACGCCTCGTCTGAACGTGACGACGACGTCCGCCCCGACCGTCCGCACCACGATGACGGCCGCAGATTGAAACCCTCTCGACCGGTCGCCGTCCTGGCCGAGGGGGCTCGGCCGTGCCCGCAGCGGGCGCGCCCCGCCCCGGACCCGCCCCGTCCTCAGCGCAGCCGGTCCACGTAACGGTCCGTCCCCGGCACCGTCGGGATGAACGGGGCCACGAGCTCCACCCGCCCCAGACCCTCTTCAGTGACCTCCGTGTCCAGCCCCTCGAACCGGTGCCAGCAGGTCCGGGGATCGGCTTCCAGGAACCACAGCAGCGTCAACCGGGTGTTGACGCCCTCGACCTGCTTGACGTAGGTCATCCGGTCACCCGGCAGGGGCGTCGGCCGGAAGACCGTCACGATCGCCGCGGGCCCGCCTGCCAGCCGCTTCGGGAGGGCCCGTGAGCGCAGCCACTCCAGCAGTGACGCCCGCTGCTCGGGGCCGTCGGCGTCGATGACCTGGAGCACCAGACCGGCGTACGGGTGGTCGAGGGCGTGGAAGTCCCGCGGTCCGGCGGCGCCGTCGCGGTAGACGGTGGCCTCGTGGTCCTGGAAGGCCGTGAAGACGTGCGTACGGTCCTGGTAGACGCGGCCGTCGCGGTTCAGTCGCTTGTTGATGCCGACGGTCCACTTCATGTGCTCGTCGTAGCGGCCTTCGGTCACCCAGTAGGTCGACAGGTAGCAGCCGGCCGTGACGGGCCGGGCGACGACCGATTTCTCCGGATAGCGCAGCTCCTGGAGGTCCCTGGTGGCAACCCAGCGGCGGCCGGCGTACATCCAGGGCATGGCCATGGCGCCGGCGTAGTAGTGGTCGTCCTCGTACCAGCGGTTGTACGCGAACTCGTGGCCCGGATGCGGTTCGACCATGGTGATCAGCGCGTGGCCGGGGCGGACGCCGTACGGGCCCACGGCGGCGAGCGCCGCGTAATCGTCGGCCCGGGTGTCGCCGTGGCGGTCGCCGTCCGGCAGGTGCGTCTCGTCTGTCGTCATGGGACCGGTGTATCTGATGAAGCGTCAGTTGGGGAGGGTGTCGACGCCGCCGTCCTCGCGTCCTGTTCACGTGGCGGACAGGTAGGTGCCCTCTGCACCTTTCGTGGTTAGGCTGCGCGCACCCGCCTCCCCGAAGGAGCCACCGTGCCCGGTCCAGTCACCACCCTGTCCCTGCCCGCCTTGGCCACCAGGACGACCACGGTGGCGGGTTCGCCCATCCGCGACATCCTCTCCGTCACCGACCGCCCCGAGGTGGTCTCCTTCGCGGGCGGCTACCCGGCCCCCGAACTCTTCGACACCGCCGGTCTGCGGGCGGCCTACGACGCGGCCCTCTCCGCCCCCGCCTCCGCCGCCCGGGCCCTGCAGTACTCGACCACCGAGGGCGTGCCGGAGCTCCGCCGGGCGATCGCCGCGCGCGCCACCGCCCGGGGCCTGCCGACCGCCGCCGACCAGGTGGTCGTCACCACCGGCTCCCAGCAGGCGCTCTCGCTGCTCGCCGGCGCCCTGCTCGAACCGGGCGACGTCGTCCTCGTCGAGAACCCGACCTACCTGGCGGCGCTCCAGGGCTTCGCGCTGGCCGGGGCCCGGGTCATGGCCGTCCCCTGCGACGAGGACGGCATCCTCCCGGACGCCCTGGAGGAGATCGTCCGTCGCGAGCGCCCGAAACTGCTCTACACCATCCCCACCTTCCAGAACCCGACCGGCCGCACCCTCCCCGGAGCCCGCCGCGCGGCGGTCGCGGACATCGCCGGGCGGCTCGGCCTGTGGCTGGTGGAGGACGACCCGTACGGGGACCTCCGCTACGAGGGGACCCCCGTGCCGTGGCTCGCCGCGCACCCCGGGGCGCGGGACCGTACCGCCCTGCTCGGCAGCTTCTCCAAGGTCATGGCGCCCGGCCTGCGGCTGGGCTGGCTCCGCGCCCCGGCGGCCCTGCTGCGGGCCGCCGTCGTCGCCAAGCAGGCCGCCGACCTGCACACCTCGACGGTGAACCAGTTGGCGGCGGCCCACTACCTGGCCGCGGTGGACCTGGACTCCCACGTCGCCACGGTCCGCGATGCCTACCGCGTCCGCCGGGACGCGTTGCTGGCCGGCCTGCCCGAGGCGCTCCCGGCGGGCTCCGAGTGGAACCGGCCGGAGGGCGGCATGTTCGTCTGGGCGCGCCTGCCGGCCGGGTACGACGCGACGGCCCTGCTGAAGTCCGCCGTCGCCCACGACGTGGCCTACGTTCCCGGCGCGCCCTTCTTCACCGGCACCCCGGACCACCGCACCCTGCGGCTGACCTTCGTCACGCACACCCCGGCCGAGATCGCGGAGGGGCTGCGCCGGTTGGGCCGCGCCCTGCGGTAGCCGCGACTCCGCAAGCCGCCCCCGGCCCTACGGGTCAGCCGTACAGCTTCTCGATCTCGACGGCGTACCGCTCGGCCACCACCGCCCGCCGGAGCTTCAGGGTCGGCGTCAGGGTGCCCGCCTCGACCGAGAAGTCCTCCGCGAGCAGGTGGAAGGCCCGGACGCGGGCCGGGCGGGAGACGGTGGCGTTGGCCTCCTCGACGGCCCGCGCCACCAGCGCCCGCACCGCCGGGTGTTCCTCCGGCCGGCCCAGGGCGTCCGGGGCGATCCCCTCCCGGGCCGCCCAGGCGGCGATCTCGTCCGCGTCCAGGGTGATCAGGGCCACCGGGTGGGGGCGGTGGTCGCCGATCAGCACCGCCCGCGAGACGTACCGGGAGGACTGGAGGGCGAACTCGACCTCGGTCGGGGTGATGTTCTTCCCCGCCGAGGTGATGATCAGTTCCTTCTTCCGGCCGGTGATCGACAGGAAGCCGTCCGCGTCGAGCGAGCCGAGGTCCCCCGTGTGCAGCCAGCCGTCGGCGTCGACGGTCTGGGCCGTCGCCGCCTCGTTGCCGTGGTAGCCGGGGAAGACCATCGGGCCCCGGGCGAGCACCTCGCCGTCCCGCGCGATCCGGACCTCGCAGCCCGCGACCGGCCGGCCGACCGTCCCCGGGCGGACCGACCCGGGGTGGTTGATGCTGATCACCCCGGCGGACTCCGTCATCCCGTAGCCCTCGTAGACCGGGATGCCGCAGGCGCGCAGGAAGTCCAAGGTGGCGGGCGCGATCGGGGCGCCGCCGGTCAGCGCCCAGGTGAGCCGGCCCCCGAAGGCGGCGCGGACGGGGGCGTACAGCGTCTCGCGCGCCGCCTCGTACGCCTCCCGCGCCTCCTCGGGCAGCCGGCCCTCCGCGGCCAGTACGCCCAGCCGCACCGCCTCCTCGAAGCGCTCCCGGCCGCCCTCCACCGAGTCCGCCACCGACAGCACCACCGCGTGCAGCTTCTCGAACAGCCGCGGTACGGACGGCAGGTGGGTCGGCGCCACCTCGGCGACCTCGGCCAGGACGTCCTCGATCCGGCCGCCGAAGTAGCAGAGCTCGCCGCCCTGGAGCAGCGTCGTGAACTGGATCAACTGCGCCAGCAGGTGCGCGAGCGGCAGGTACAGGTACGTCGTGTCCCCAGGCCCGCCGCGCACCACCGGCAGGGTGGCGTCCTGGACCGCGCCGAGGTTGCCGTGCGTGAGCCGGCAGCCCTTCGGCGGCCCGGTCGTCCCCGAGGTGTAGACGATGGCGGCGTCGGTTTCCGGGCCCACCGCCCGCGCGCGGGCGAGCAGTTCCGCCTCCGGGGCCGAGGGCAGCTCCGGCAGGGCGTCCAGCAGGACCACCGCCCGCAGCGCCGGGAGCCGCCCGCGCAGGGCTTCGACCCGGGCCGCCTGGGCCGCGTCGTCGCAGACCGCCACCACCGCCGCGGAGTCGGACAGCACCCAGGCCAACTCCTCCTCCCCCGCCGTCGGGTACACCGGCACCAGGACCGCGCCCGCCGCCAGCACCCCGAAATGCGTGTACGTCCACTGCGGGCGGGTCTCGGCGAGGAGCACCACCCGCTCGCCGGCGCCGACGCCGAGGCCGAGCAGGGCCCGCCCGGTACGCCGGACGCGGGCGCGCAGCCCCACGTAGGAGAGCGTGCTCCAGCCGTCCTGGGGTCCGCTGCCCGACCGGAAACGGAGCGCGCTGTGGTGCGCGTACCGTTCCCCGGTTCACTCGGTGAAGAGGGCCGGTGTCCGCGGTCGCGCCAAGTCCTGTGCGGCGTCCATCGTCTTCGCCTCCTGGGGTGGGTACGTCGACGCTAGGCACCGCGGCCACTCCTGCGGCATGACCGGAAGCGTCAGCACCGCTGACCTCAGCGCTCATCGGGGTTACCGTCGGTCCCATGGGGAGGCGGACGATCACCGTGCACCAGGTGCGCGCGCTGCTCGCGGGGGCGCGGCGCGCCGGCATCGACACCGTGCCACTGCTGCAAGAGGCGCAGATCCCACCGCTGTTGCCCGGGGACGACCGCGCGCGGATCACGCCGGCGCAGTTCGCCCGGCTGTTCCGCGCGCTGTACCGCACGACGCAGGACGAGTTCCTCGGACTCGGTACGGTGCCGAGCCGGCCCGGCACCTTCGCGATGATGTGCTACGCCTCGCTGGGCTGCCGGGACCTGGGGACGGCCGTCGAACGGGCCGTCGCCTTCTACGGGTTGTTCCCCGGCGGCCCCCGACTGGCCTTGGAGGTCGACGACGGCGAGGCCCGGTTCACCGTGCACGGCCACGTCGGCGGGGGCGCGGAAGGGGACACCGCGGGGGACCGCGCCGGTGGCCTGGACGGGGAGCGGTTCCTCTCCGAGTGCGTGCTGGCGATCTGGCACCGGCTGAGCAGTTGGCTGATCGGGCGCCGCATTCCGCTGCTGTACGCGGCCTTCGCCTATCCCCCGCCGCCGTACGGGGACGAGTACGAGGTGCTCTTCGACTGTCCCGTCCGCTTCGGCGCCGACCGGACGACCGCCGCGTTCGCCGCCCAGTGGCTGACCGCGCCGCTCGTACGGGAGGAGCCCGCGCTCGACGCGATGCTCCGCCGGGCCCCCTTCGACCTGCTGTCGCGGCCGGAGTACGGGACCACGGTCGCGGAGCAGGTGCGCCGGACCCTGACGCGGCGACTGCGCACCTCCCCGCGACTCCCGGAGCTGGGCGAGGTGGCGGCGCGGCTCGCGGTGTCCCCGGCGACGCTCCGGCGCCGGCTCCACCGGGAGGGCACGTCCTTCCAGCAGTTGAAGGACCACGTGCGGCGGGACGCGGCGATCGCGGGGCTGGCCGAGAGCAGCGAGCCCATCGCGGACATCGCCGCCCGCCTGGGCTTCTCGGAGGACACCGCCTTCCACCGCGCGTTCCGCCGCTGGACGGGCACGACCCCGGGTGCCTACCGCATCGCGTCGGGCGGCTGAGGGGCCCGCCGGGGACAGGGGGTGAGGCGGGGGACGAGGCGGATGGCCACTCGGGTCAGCAAAGGTGAGCTGCGCAGTCAACGACATGCCGACCGGTCGGTCACTACCTTCTCCTCACCTGCCCCCACACGCACCCTCGGGAGAGCCGCCCATGCGTTTCCGCAGCACCGCCCTCGCCGCCGTGGCCGCCCTCGCCCTCACGGCCTGGATTCCCGCCACCGCGAGCGCCACCGCGAGCGCCACCGCCGGCGCCCGCCCCGGTGACCTCGTCTCCAGTGCGCCCTCCGCCTTCCATCCGCTGCCCGGCCTGCCCACCGACACCAAGGCGTGGAAGGTCACCTACCGCTCCACCACCGCCGACGGCGCGCCGAACGTCGTCTCCGGCACGGTCATCGTCCCGCAGGACGGCCGCACCGGCCCCCGCCCCCTGATCACCTACGCGGTGGGCACCGTCGGCATGGGCGACTCCTGTGCTCCGAGCAACAACCTGCCCAACGGCACCGCCATGGAGGCCAACCTCATCCAGCAGCTCACGCTGCGCGGCTGGGCGGTGGTCGTCACCGACTACGAGGGCCTCGGGACCCCCGGCGTGCACACCTACACCGTCGGCCCCTCCGCCGGTCACGCCATGCTCGACGCCGCACGCGCCGCCCTCCGCCTCCCCGAGGCCGGCCTGCCGACGAACACCCCGATCGGCATCATGGGCTACTCCCAGGGCGGCCAGGCCAGTAGCTGGGCCGCCGAGCTCCAGGGCTCGTACGCCCCGGAGTTGCAGGTGAAGGGCACGGCCACCGGCGGTGTCCCGGCCGACCTGATGAAGGTCGCCGACTTCAACAACGGCTCCTACGGCTCCGGCCTGATCTTCATGGCCGCCGCCGGACAGGACGCCGCCTTCCCCGAGCTGAAGCTCGACTCCTACCTCAACCCGGCGGGCAAGGCGCTGGTCGACGGCCTGCGCGAGGGCTGCGTCGCCATCGACGCCATCGCGGGCTCCTTCAAGCGGATCTCCGACCTCACCACCCGCGACCCGCTCGCCCAGCCCGATTGGCAGGCCCGGCTCCGTCAGAGCAGGCTCGGCGGAACCGCACCGGCCGCGCCGGTGTACCAGTACCACGCGCTCGGCGACGAACTGATCCCGTACGCCGTCGGCCGCGAGCTGCGCTCGGAGTGGTGCGCGCGGGGTGCGAACGTCGAGTTCGACACCATCTGGGTCGGTGAGCACGTCAGCGGCGTCATCACCCACTCCCTGGAGGCCGGCGACTGGCTGGCGGACCGCTTCGCCGGCCGCCCCACTCACCCCGACTGCTGACCGCACCCCCACCGGCTCTTTTCAGCCTCGCCGGCGTTTCAGCCTCGCCGGCGGGGCAAACCTGGCTCGTCGGGGCCCCTTTTCCGGCCCCGGCGCAGCCGTTTCCAGCCCCGGGGGCACATCCAGCCTCGTCGGCGTTTGAGGCACGAGGTCCGGGGCGGAGCCCCGAAAGCCCGGCCCCGCCCGACCGGTCACCCCCGGAGGGTCACCGCCCCCGGTACATCGCGTCGATCTCCCGCGCGAACTCCCGCCCGATTACCCCCCGCCGCAGCTTCAACGACGGCGTCAGATGTCCCCGCGCCTCCGTGAACTCCCCCTCCAACAGCACGAACCGCCGTATCGACTCCGCCCGCGACACCAACGCGTTCGCCTCGTCCACCCCCCTCTGCACGTCCGCCCGCAGCTCCTCGTCCCGTACCAGCTCCCCCACCGGCACGCCGACCTTCTTGCGCATCTGCCTCCAGTGCGCCAGCCCCTCCTCGTCCAGGGTGATCAGCGCGGCGACGTACGGCCGGTTGTCGCCGACCACCAGGCACTGGCCCACCAGCGGGTGCGCCCGCAGCGCGTCCTCCAGGACCGCCGGGGCGACGTTCTTGCCGCCGGAGGTGATGATCATGTCCTTCTTGCGGCCGGTGATCGTCAGGTACCCGTCCGCGTCCAGCTCACCGATGTCGCCGGTCGGGAACCATCCGCCGGGTTCCGCCGCCCCACCGTTCCAGTACCCCGCGAAGACGTGCGGCCCGCGCAGCAGCACCTCCCCGTCGTCCGCGATCCGCACCGCCGTCCCGGGCAACGGCCACCCCACCGTGCCGAGCCGCGGCTTGAGCGGGGGCGTGACCGTCGCCGCGGCCGTCGTCTCCGTCAGCCCGTAGCCCTCGAAGACCTCCACGCCCGCGCCCGTGTAGAACGCCGCCAGCCGCTCCCCCAGCGGCGAGCCGCCGCTCAGGACGTAGCGCACGCGCCCGCCCAGCGCCGCCCGGATGCGCCGGTACACGAGCGGGTCGTACAGCGCCCGCGCCGCCCGCAGCCCCCACCCGGACCCGCCGCTCTCCCCGTACCGGCGGGCGATCCTGGCCGCCCGGTCGAAGGACGCGGCCCGGCCCATCCGCTCGGCCGTCGCCCGTGCGGTGTTGTAGACCTTCTCCAGGACGTACGGGATGGCCAGCAGGAACGTGGGCCGGAACCCGGCCAGGTCCGCCAGCAGGTCTTCCGTACGGATGCTCGGCGCGTGTCCCACTTTCACCCGCGCCCGCATGCACCCCACGGCCACCATCCGCCCGAAAACGTGCGACAGCGGGAGGAACAGCAGGGTGGAGGCCGGCTCGCTGGTCACCGACCGGAACACCGGATGCAGCAGCTCCACCGCGTTGTCGACCTCGGCGAAGAAGTTCCCGTGCGTCAGCACGCACCCCTTCGGCTGCCCGGTGGTCCCGGAGGTGTAGACGAGCGTCGCCACGTCCTGCGGGGTACGGACCCGCCGGCGCTCGTGCACCAGCGCCTCCGGGATGCGCTCGCCGGCCTTGACGAGCCGGGCGACGGCGCCCGTGTCGAATTCCCACAGGTGCACGAGGCCGGGCAGGTTCACGCGTTCGGCGCTGATGATGCGGGCCTGCGTGGTGTCCTCGACGGCGCAGGCCGCCGCCCCCGAGTCCTGGATGATCCACCGCGCCTGGGCCGCCGAGGAGGTCGGATAGATCGGCACCGTCACCAGTCCGGCCGCCCAGCCCGCGAAGTCCAGCAGGGTCCACTCGTAGGTGGTGCGGGCCATGATGGCGAGCCGGTCGCCGGCCCGAAGCCCCTCGGCGATCAGCCCCTTGGCGACGGCCAGCACCTCCGCCGCGAACTCGGCGGCGCTCACGTCGCGCCAGCTACCGTCCGGCTCCTTGCGCGCGAGTACGGCCTCGCCGGGCGCCTGGGCCGCGTTGTCGAACGGGATGTTCCCGAGCGATCCCCGTACCGGCGGCCCGACGAGCGCGGGCACCGCGACCTCCCGTACCACCCCGTCGATCAGGGTCTTGACGGGCTCGACCAGCTGCGGCTCGGCTTGCACGGGCGCTCTCCTCGGCTCGACTCCGGAGTTACCGCCGGTAATCTACGCACGGGTAACCGCCGCCGGCCAGCCCCTGAACAGGCCCCGACCATCGCGAGCACGACTCCTCCACGGGGCGCGCACGCCGTCACGCCCGGGCACCCACGTGCACGGACGGCCAGGATGCGGGGCCGGCTACGCGGCCGCGCCGGTGACCCTGCAGTCGCGGCAGCGGCCCGGTTCCTGTGCGCGGAAGGCGCGTTCGCAGCCGTCGCAGGTCTGCAACGGGTCACGGAGGGGCGCTTTCTCCTCTCCGGGCGGGGCAGCCGGCAGCGGCGGCGGCAGCATCGCGGTGAGCCGGTAGGCGAGGACGGAGGCGGGGTGCCGGATGTGGTCCGGGAGGCCCGCGACCAGTTTCCGCGCGATGGCGTCGAGGGAGATCCCGCGTTCCAGCCAGGTGGAAGCGCCAGGTGCGAGGCGGAGGATGTCCCGCTCGGACAGGAGCAGTCGGGGGTCGAGCGCACGCAGGCCGGCCAGCAGGTCGAGGGCGGCCGGGTGGAGCGGGGCGGCGGTTTCCGGCTCCTCGGCCTCCGGGACGGGCTCTTCCCCCTCGGGGTCCGGCACGTCGGGTTCCCATACGGGCTCGGGCTCGGGTTCCCGTACCGGCACGGGCTCGGCTTCCCGTACGGGGCGGGGCTCGGGCTCGGGTTCCCGCACGGGCCGGGACTCGGGCTCCATCGCCCGGGTGGGCCGTACCCGCATCGGACGGGGTTCCGCGGCATCGTCCGGCTCGGCGCCCGGCTGCTCGTAGTAGTACGTCTGGGTGACCATGCGCCCGCTGTCGAGCCGTACGACACGCCGCTCGACGTAGCCGAACTTCTCCAACTCCCGCAGCGCCGCGTCCAGTCGGATCTCCCCTTCGGGGAAGCGCGCGGCCAGCACCTTGATGCCTCTGCGCCACCCCCGCGCCACTATCACAGCGCCGGGATGGTCAGCCGTGCGGGGCCTCGGCCACCTCAACCGCCTCGGCGCCTTCCCCGACGCACCCGCTCGGCCCCCCAGACGCCGAGCGGCCTCCTCAACCTCACCGACTACCAGGCGATGTACGACGTCCTCGCCGGCGCCCATCGCAGCGCTCGCCGGCCGGACGCCGGTCAACCTCGGCTCCGACGCCCTCGACCGCACGCGCGAGGCGGCGAGAACCGGACCCGCGTCATCGACGGCATCCGCGAGCCGCGCTGACCGGCCCCGGCGCGAGGGGTGTCAGGCTTCGTCGGCTGCCAGGAGATCGACGACGATTTCCGCGCCCAGGGCGTACGCCGGGACGCCCGAGGTGATGAGGGCGGTCTCGGCGACGCCGATGAGGTCGGCGACGGTGGCGCCGGCGTGGAGGGCGCCCCGGGCGTGGATCCGGGCGGGGTGCTCGCGGCCCAGGGACAGGAGCTGACCGAAGTGGACGAGTTGCTGTACGCGCGCGCCCAGCGGGTTGTCGGTCAGCACGATGTGCCGCAGCGCCGCGAGCGCCTCTTCGGTGGGGAGCCGGTCGAAGTCCCGTGCCAGGCGCAGCCGGTCCTGCACGCCGCCCGGGACGCCCCCGAGGGTGGAGCGGTAGCGGGCGCGGACGGCCTCGGTGCGTGCGTCGGGCGTCGGTGCGTCGGGCGTCGGTGCGTCCCCGGTCATGACGCGACCCGGGCGATCGAGGCGCGTACGGCGGCCAGCGCGCCCTCGGGGAAGTCCACGGCCCCGCCGATCGCCGCCGCGGCGATCTCCGCCTCGGCGCTCTCCTCGATGGCCACCACCAGGTGGGCGGTCGCCGCCGAGTCCGGGCCGAACACCAGCAGCCCGTGGTTGGCCAGCAGGGCCGCGGAGGTCGTCGGGTACCGCTCCAGCACGTCGGCGATCCCGCGGACCGATACGTCGGACCCGCGCGGCCCCCACGGAACCACCGGTACCTCCTCGGGCTGCCCGAAGCGCAGCATCGGCTCGGTCCGGCACGGCAGCGGCCGGTGGGCGACGGCGAAGGCCGTCGCGGAGGGCGAGTGCGTGTGGATGATGGCCCCCACCTGCGGGCGGGCGCGGTAAACGGCGCTGTGCATGGCGATGATCTCGGCGCTGACGGACCGCAGTTCGCCCGCCAAGACCTCGCCGTCGAGACTGACGGCCGCCAGGTCCCCGGGCCGCAGCCCGCGGACGAACCCCGGCGTCAGCAGGAAGCTGTCGGCGTCGAGCCGCGCGCTGAGGTTGGCGTGCCCCGAATGCGACATCACCCCCGCCGTGAAGAGTGCCTCCGCCGCTTCGACCAGCTCCCGCGACCGCTCGGTTCCCACCTGTGTGCTTGCCATTCCGGCACCTCCGAAGTCCGCTGCCGGCGGCTCTTCCGCCGCCGCCGTGCTCGCACACCCCACTCTTCAACTTGAACTAAGGTTCAAGTCAAGCGGCCGACGGCCGGACCGGGCGGAAACGGCAGGGGCCTCTACGTGCGCATCACCATCGGACAGCTCGCGGAGGTCACCGGGGTACCGGCGTCGGCCATCCGGTTCTGGGAACGCCACGGCCTGCTGCCCGCGCCCGAGCGCCAGGGCGGCCAGCGCCGCTACCCCCCGGAGGCCGCGCAACGGATCGTCGTGCTGCGCACGTGCCAGCAGGCCGGGCTGACCCTGGCGGAGATCGGCGAGCTCCAGGAGGACCAGCCGCGCCGGCAGGCGATGATCCGCGCCAAGATCACGGAGGTCGAGCAGCGCATGATCGACCTCGAACACGCCCATCAACTCCTGGTCCACGCCCTCCAGTGCGGCGAGGAGGACATCACCGGCTGCCCCAAGTTCCGCGAGCAGATGGCCGCCTGGGGTACGTCGTCGCGTTAGCACCGGTCCAGGAGACCTCCGCCCACACCACCTTCCCAGGCGCGGGCCCTTCCCGTACGCCCCACCGGTCGGCGTACGCGTCGATCAGCACCAGCCCCGCCCGGAGCGCGCATCACGGGCAGCCGGTCACCGCGCGTATCGGCCACCTCGATCCGCAACAGGCCCGGCCGCGCGAGCAACTCCAGCCGGAACCCCCGCCCCGGCACCCGTCCGTGGGTAACGGCGTTGGCGGCGAGCTCGGCCACGATGACGCGCGGTGCGTCCAAGGGAAGGCCCCAGCCGCGCAGTTGCTCGATGGCGAGCAGCCGGGCGAGCCGGGCCGCGCGGGGCGTGGCGGACAGGAGGACGTCATAGTGCCGGGCATCGAGCGCGGGTCCGGCGAATTCACTGTTCACCTCACAGAGCGTGGCGGTGCGTGCGTAGCGTGAGAAGGCACGACGCCCTTGCGTGCGGGCTTTGTCCGGAGGTTGTCCCGTGCTGTCCGGTCCGTCCGGACCGTTGCCCCGGGTAGTGGGCGTTGAGGACATCGGCTCGTCGGAGGTAGCGCGCATGGGCATGGACAGTGACGGTACGGAAGACGCCGGCTGGGACGTCGATCCCGAGGACGAACAGGGGGTAGCGGTCCTGTCCGCGCTGGGCCGCCAGCTCCGGACCTGGCGGGAGCAGGCGGGGATGCGGGCCTCGGACCTGGGCGTGGCGATCGGGTACGGGGAGGACCTGGTCCGCAAGGTCGAGTCGTTGCCCGAACACCGGCGCCCGCGCTCAGTTTCGTCCACGAGGCATCAGCGCTGCGACGCCCCATCGGGGGCACAATGGTGTGGCACCGACAGCTCGAACGGCTTCTGGAGGTGAGTGCGTTGCGCAACGTGTCACTCCAGGTCATGCCGAACACCCGTGAAGCGCATGCCGGAGCCGGACGGCGGGATCGAACTCCTGAAGTTCGATGACGGTACTGGCGTGGGACGCTCAGAAGGGGCGTTCAACGGGCGTCCGGTCTCCGATCCGAAGCGGCTCCGAATCCTTGAACTGCGCTATGGCATCATCCGGGCTGAGGCTCTCACGCCCCGTGAGTCACGGGACTGCATCAAGGAACTGCTGGGAGAGACATGATCGGCAACCCCGAGCTGGACTGGTTCAAGAGCAGCCACAGCAGCGGCAGCGAGGGCGACTCCTGCGTCGAGGTGGCCACCACCCCCGCCGCCGTCCTCGTCCGGGACTCCAAGGACACCGACATCCCCCACCTCGCCTTCGGCCCCGCCGCCTGGGCCGGGTTCGTGGCCTCCGCCCGCTGAGCCGGGAAACACCACGGCCCCCGCCCGGAGTGGGGCTGGGGCCGCGGTGCGTGCGTACGGGGCGTCAGGCGGCGACGGCCACCGGGGTACGGGCCGGGTCTTCCGGCGCCACGTCTTCCAGCGGGGAGGACGAGGCGGCCGCGTACGCCTTCTTGTCGAGGATGCCCTCGCGGGCCGAGACGATGACCGGGACCACGGCCTGGCCGGCCACGTTGGTGGCGGTGCGCATCATGTCCAGGATCGGGTCGATCGCCATCAGCAGGCCCACGCCCTCCAGCGGCAGACCCAGCGTGGAGAGGGTCAGCGTCAGCATGACCGTGGCGCCCGTCAGACCCGCCGTGGCGGCGGAGCCGACCACCGACACGAAGGCGATGAGCACGTACTCCTTGATGCCGAGCTGGACGTCGAAGATCTGCGCGATGAAGATCGCCGCCAGCGCCGGGTAGATCGCGGCGCAGCCGTCCATCTTGGTCGTGGCGCCGAACGGGACGGCGAAGGAGGCGTACTCCTTCGGGACGCCGAGGCGCTCGGTGACCTTCTGGGTGACCGGCATGGTGCCGACCGAGGAGCGGGAGACGAAGGCCAGCTGGATGGCCGGCCAGGCGCCCTTGAAGAACTGGAGCGGGTTGACCTTGGCGACGGTCGCCAGGAGCAGCGGGTACACGCCGAACATCACGAGGGCGGAGCCGATGTAGACGTCCGCGGTGAAGGTGGCGTACTTGCCGATCAAATCCCAGCCGTAGGTGGCGATGGCGGTGCCGATGAGGCCGACGGTGCCGATGGGCGCGAGGCGGATGACCCACCACAGGGCCTTCTGGAGCAGCTCCAGGACGGACTCGGCGAGGGTGAGGACCGGCTGCGCCTTGCTGCCGAGCTGGAGGGCGGCGATACCGGCGACGGCGGCCAGGAAGACGATCTGGAGGACGTTCAGCTCGGTGAACGGCGTGACGATGTCCTTCGGCACGATGCCGGTCAGGAAGTCGAGCCACGAGCCGTGGTGCTTGGGCAGCTTGCCGTCCTGCGGGGTGAGGCCGGTACCGGCGCCCGGGTTGGTCAGCAGGCCGATGGCGAGGCCGATGCCGACCGCGATCAGCGACGTGATCATGAACCACAGCAGGGTGCGGGAGGCGAGGCGCGCGGCGTTGTTCACCTTCCGCAGGTTGGTGATCGACACCAGGATCGCGAAGAAGACGAGCGGCGCGACGGCCAGCTTGAGCAGCTGGATGAAGATGTCGCCGATCTGCTCCAGCGTGGTGCCCAGCCAGCTGATGTCCTGGCTCTTGGCGAGCCAGCCGAGCAGCACGCCGAGGGCGAGACCGGTGACGATCTGGGCCCAGAACGGGAACTTGAACGAGGCCTTGGCGGCGGGGGCCGAGGCCTGGGGGGTGGCGGACACGGACACTCTCCGGGGGTGACGCGTACGGGACGACGCGTGAAAACGTGACGAACGGGGACGCACGGGAACGGACGGAAGGTTCCTGCGGCGGTGATCGGGGCGGTGTTGACGACGCGGTGGTGACACGGTGCGGCAGCACCCGGAAAGCGCCGGGCCGGCCGGGACCGCTGCTGTGTCGTCAGCGACAACAGCAACAGGCCGCGGACACGCGGCGGCAGAGGTCGACGTGCAGGCGCGCCACGAGCGGAACGCTCGCGGTCATCTGGTGCGCAACTGTGGTCAACATGTTGAACACGCTAACACTTATCCTTTGAGAATCTCAAAGGCGCCCTTTGAGCCATGGTCACGCCGGAACGCACGAACGCCCCAGCGAGACGGGTGGTGTTCCCGTGGCTGGGGCGGTTCGGTGTGTGAGGAAGGTAACCGGGCAGCTGCCCGGAGCGGCGCGCTACGCGGCGCGGGCGGCGTCGTCGGCCGCGTCCTCCTGGCCTCGGTTCTCGGCGAGCTTCTGCTTCGCGCCCGCGACGCGTCCGGAGATCTGCAGGGACATCTCGTCGCGCTGCTTGCGCAGGAGAACGAAGGACAGGGGCGCGGAGAGCACGAGGGCGAGGAGCACGATCCAGGCGAAGTTCGCGTCGCCCAGTCCGGCGGGCACCCAGCCCAGGTGGACGAATACGGCGACGAGCACCAGGCACCCGACGAAGATGCCCAGGCGCATCGCGGTGTAGCGGATCGTCGCGCTCGGCTTGAGGGACACGGTGACCCCTTCTCTCTCGTCTTCGTACGGTGGCACGTGCCCGTCCAGTGAAGCACGCCGAGGCCGGCCTCCGGCTCCCCGGGGTCGCCGACCCCCGCGACCGCAGGTCAGTGGAGCGGGAGCAGCATCGTGATGTCGTCGCGGTCGTCGCCGGGGCCGACGCGGATGGCGTCCGGGACGCGGCCGACCTCCTTGTAGCCGCAGGCGGCGTAGAAGTGCTCCAGGCCGAGACCGCCGCGGCAGGTCAGGCGGATCGCCTCGATGCCGTCCAGGGTGCGGGCGGCGTCGGCGACGGCCGCCATCAGGCCGCGGCCGGCGCCACGCCCCTGGAGGTGCGGGGCGACCATCACGGTGTAGGCCATGACCCAGTGCCGCATGAGGCGGTGCGGGTTGAGGGCGAGGACTGCGGCGGCGACGACCTTGCCGTCCTCGTCGTGGCCCACGATCAGGCGTTGGGTCCCCTCGACCATCGCCACGAGGTGCTTGACGAGGGACGGCCGCACGTCCTCGGTGGTGACGGGCGGGACGAAGCCGACCGCGCCCCCCGCGTTGCTGACCTCGGTCCAGAGTTCGAGGAGTCCGTCGCGCAGGGCCGGGTCGACGACGGGGTCCACCGTGAAAGTAAGGGTCATAAGGTGAGAGTATCTATTACCTCCGCGACTCGGCAACCGTTTTCCGCCGCCTCTCGCACGGCCGGGAACGGAGCGAGCCCCGGTCCACCAGGACCGGGGCTCGCCTCCGTACAACCGCCGCGCCGCGCGCGTCAGAGGCGCATCGCCTGCGGCGACTCGCGCAGGTCCGCTTCCGGGCCGGGGTACTCGCGGATGATCTCGTAGCGCGTATTGCGCTCGACCGGCCGGAAGCCGGCTTCCCGGATGAGCTCCAAGAGGTCGTCACGGCCCAGCTTGTTCGGGGTGCCGTAGTTGTCGGCGTCGTGCGTGATCTTGTACTCGACGACCGAGCCGTCCATGTCGTCCGCGCCGTGCTGGAGCGCGAGCTGGGCGGTCTGCACGCCGTGCATCACCCAGAAGACCTTCACGTGCGGCACGTTGTCGAACAGGAGCCGGGAGACCGCGAAGGTCTTGAGCGCCTCGGCGCCCGTCGCCATCGTCGTGCGCGCCTGGAGCTTGTTGCGGACCTTGCCGTCCTGCATGTCCACGAAGTCGTGCTGGTAGCGCAGCGGGATGAAGACCTGGAAGCCGCCGGTCTCGTCCTGGAGCTCGCGCAGCCGCAGCACGTGGTCCACGCGGTGGCGCGGCTCCTCGATGTGCCCGTAGAGCATGGTCGAGGGGGTCTTGAGACCCTTCGAGTGCGCCAGGCGGTGGATGCGCGACCAGTCTTCCCAGTGGGTGCGGTGGTCCACGATGTGCTGACGGACCTCCCAGTCGAAGATCTCGGCGCCGCCGCCGGTCAGCGACTCCAGACCGGCCTCGATCAGCTCGTCCAGGATGTCGGAGGCCGACATGCCGGAGATCGTCTCGAAGTGGTGGATCTCGGTGGCCGTGAACGCCTTCAGCGAGACGTTCGGCAGCGCCTCCTTCAGCGCGGAGAGCGAACGCGGGTAGTAGCGCCACGGCAGGGTCGGGTGCAGACCGTTGACGATGTGCAGCTCGGTGAGGTTCTCGTTCTCCATGGCCTTGGCCAGGCGGACGGCCTCCTCGATGCGCATCGTGTACGCGTCCTTCTCGCCCGGCTTGCGCTGGAACGAGCAGTACGCGCAGGACGCGGTGCACACGTTGGTCATGTTGAGGTGGCGGTTGACGTTGAAGTGGACGACGTCGCCGTTCTTGCGCGTGCGCACCTCGTGGGCGAGGCCGCCGAGCCAGGCCAGGTCGTCGGACTCGTAGAGGGCGATGCCGTCCTCACGGGTCAGCCGCTCGCCGGAACGGACCTTCTCCTCCAGCTCACGCTTGAGCCCAGCGTCCATGCCGGTCTTCTCCTCTGTCTGTCCTGCTCTGCCCTGCACTGCCCGTGCCCTGCCTACGCGCTGCCGCCGCCCGCGACCCGTGGTCCGGGTGGCCGCAACCGCCACCCACCGTACTCTCAGCCCTCCTCGGGCAGTTCCCCGACCCGGTTCTCCCACTTCGTGGAGAGCACGATGGTGGTGCGGGTGCGCGAGACGCCCTTGGTTCCGGAGAGCCTACGGATGATCTTCTCCAGGCCGTCCACGTCGCTGGCGCGCACCTTCAGCATGAAGGAGTCGTCTCCGGCGATGAACCAGCAGTCCTCGATCTCGGCGAGGTCGCGCAGCCGGCGGGCCACGTCCTCGTGGTCCGCGGCGTCGGAGAGGGAGATGCCGATCAGCGCGGTGACGCCGAGGCCGAGTGAGGCCGCGTCCACGGTCGCGCGGTAGCCCGTGATCACGCCCGCCGTCTCCAGACGGTTGATGCGGTCGGTGACGCTGGGGCCGGAGAGGCCCACGAGACGGCCCAGCTCCGCGTACGAGGCACGACCGTTTTCCCGGAGTGCCTGGATGAGCTGCCTGTCCACCGTGTCCATTACGTGGAGCCTTCCATTATTCGGCGATTCTGCGAGTTTAGGTATAGAATCTAAGGCACACAGGGGTCAACGCCCTGTGAAATCTTTCAACAGATCAAAGACGATCTTCAGGAGTGGTTCACCGTGTACACGATCGAGATGGCCTACGCGCACATGCGACAGCTCCAGGAGCTGGCCAACCGATCCCGCACCGACCAGCCGTCCGCCGCCCACCGCGTCGACAAGATGCGCAAGCCGCGCACCGACAAGAAGCGCTAAGCACCGCTCGCCTCCCTGGGAGCGCGGGAACCTCCGAGCTCCCCCTCCCACCTGCGGTACAGCCGGTGCGGCACACCCGCCGCATCGAGCACCCGCCCCGCGACGAAGTCCACCAGATCCTGGATGTGCGTCGCACCCGCGTAGAACGCCGGAGAGGCGGGCAGCACGACCGCGCCCGCCTCGTCCAGCGCCACCAAGTGCTTCAAGGTCTGCCCGTTCAGCGGAGTCTCCCGCACCGCGACCACCAGCTGGCGCCGCTCCTTGAGCGTCACGCTCGCGACGCGCTGGAGCAGGTCCTTCGACAGTCCCAGCGCCACCCCCGCCACGCACGCCGTGGACGCGGGCACGATCAGCATCCCCTTCACCGGGTACGAACCCGAGCTCGGGCCGGCGGCCAGGTCCCCGGCACCCCAGTGGCGCACGTCGTCCAGCGCGGGCGCCGCGAAAGCCCCCGGCTTGCCGTCCGCGCCGCGTTCCAGCCACTGGGCGAGGTCCTCGCGCCAGTGGGCGTCACGGAAAGCGATGCCGGTTTCGTCCAGCAGGGTGAGGCGCGACGCCCGGCTCACCACCAGGTCGACGCTTTCCCCCGCCGCGAGGAGCCCGCGGAGCACCGCCGCCGCGTACGGCGTCCCGGACGCCCCGGAAACCCCGACCACCCACGGGGTGCGCTTGCCGTCAGTCATGACTCCGAGACTATCCGGCCACCGCGAGCGGACACGGAGTAAGGTGCCCGGACGTTCAAGGGGTGGACACGAAAGACGGGCGGCGTTCGCCGTGAACCAGGTGCGCGTGGAGTACGAGGGGCGGGCGGGGCAGACCCTACGCCCGGGCGGGGACGGCTGGAGCCGGGCCGATCGGGCCAAGGCCGCCGCGAAGCTCATGCTGGGCTGGGTCGCGCTGCTGTGGCTGATCGAAGCCGTGGAGTATGCGACGGGGCAGGTCGTCAGGCGCGCCAACCGCGTCAAACCCGCTACCGCAAGGTAAGCAGGAACCTCCCGACTTCAGCCGGGAAAGCACTTCACAGGGTGAGTCCCCGCACCGCCAAGTCCAGGACGGCGCAGACGAAGAGCGCGATCCCGATGAAACCGTTCACCGTGAAGAAGGCGCGGTTCAGCCGGGACAGGTCGTGCGGCGTGACGATCGTGTGCTCGTAGAGGAACGCGGCCACGACGATCACCAGGCCCACCCAGAAGAACACCCCGGCGTGCGTGGCCACCGCGTACCAGGCCAGCAGACCGGTGGTGACGACGTGCGCGCCGCGCGCGCCCCACAGCGCGGCCGGGATGCCGAAGCGGGCCGGGACCGACTTGACGCCCTCCGCGCGGTCGGCGGCCACGTCCTGGCAGCCGAAGATGAGGTCGAAGCCGCCGATCCACACGCCCACGGCGAGGCCGAGGATCACCGCGTCCCAGGACCAGGTGCCGGTGATCGCCAGCCAGGCCCCGACCGGACCCATCGCCTGCGCCAGGCCGAGGATCGCGTGCGGGAAGTTCGTGAACCGCTTGCCGTACGGGTACACCACCATCGGGATCACGGCGAGCGGCGCGAGCGCCAGGCACAGCGGGTTCAACAGGGCCGCCGAGCCGAGGAAGACGGCCAGCGCGATGCCGGCTCCCGTCCAGGCGGAGCGCACGGACACGGCGCCGGTGACGAGTTCGCGCCCGGCGGTGCGCGGATTGCGGGCGTCGATCTCGCGGTCGATGATCCGGTTGGCGGCCATCGCGAAGGTCCGCAGGCCCACCATGCAGACGGTGACGAGCAGCAGCTTCAGCCAGTGCATCGTCCCGTCGAGCCGGAACATGGCGGTCAGGGCCGCGATGTAGGCGAAGGGCAGCGCGAAGACCGAGTGCTCGATCATCACGAGCCGCAGGAACGCCTTGACCCGGCCGGGGGCCTGCGGTGCGGGACCTGGGCCGACGACCCCGTCGGCTGTGGTCATCATGCGAGGCTCCTGCGGAAGTCTTCGAGATCGGCGCGCAGCGCGTCGGCGTCCACGGCCGGGATCTCCAGCGTGAGCGGGGACAGCTCCTCGCCCTCCGGCGGGGTGATGGTGGACAGGAAACGGCAGTCCGCGCCGCCCGCGCCGGGGTAGGCCTGGAGGCGCAGCACTTCGCCCGCCCCGACGATGAACGGACCGGTCTCGAAGGACAGCTCGGCCAGCAGGCGGGCGGCGAAGTCCTCGGCCTCCGCGTCCCTGAGGCCCGGCAGCTCGAAACCGCCGCCCTCACCGGTCTCGTCCTCCCACATCAGCGCCCAGACGTTGCCGGGACCCGCGAACTCCTCCGCCGAGACGCCCGCTTGTTCGGCGGCCTCGCGCACCTCCGGGTCGGCCGGGTCCAACCTCGGCCGCACCAAGGCCACGTAGGCGGTGTCGGTGCCGATGAAGAGCTCGGGTCCGCTCACACCGATCGGGCTCACAGGCCGTACTCCTTCCAGCGGCTGTCGACCAGGGCGGCCGTCGCGGGGTCGGACTCCACCATGTCGGGCCAGCCGCCGTCGCGCGTGTAGCCCTCCTCGGGCAGCTTCTTCGTCGCGTCGATGCCCGCCTTGCCGCCCCAGAACTGCTGATAGGAGGCGTGGTCGAGATGGTCGACGGGCCCTTCGACGACGGTGAGGTCGCGGCTGTAGTCGGTGTTGCCCAGCGCCCGCCAGGACACCTCGTGCAGGTCGTGGACGTCGCAGTCCTTGTCCACCACGATGATCAGCTTGGTGAGCGACATCATGTGCGCGCCCCAGATGGCGTGCATGACCTTCTGGGCGTGCTTGGGGTACTTCTTGTCGATCGAGACGATCGCGCAGTTGTGGAAGCCGCCCGACTCCGGGAGGTGGTAGTCCACGATGTCCGGGACGATGATCTTGAGCAGGGGCAGGAAGAAGCGTTCCGTCGCCCGCCCCAGCGGCCCGTCCTCCGTCGGCGGGCGGCCGACCACGATCGACTGGAGCAGCGGGCGCTTGCGCATCGTCACGCAGTCGATCGTCAGCGCCGGGAAGGGCTCCTGCGGGGTGTAGAAGCCGGTGTGGTCGCCGAACGGCCCCTCCGGCAGCATCTCCCCCGGCTCCAGCCAGCCCTCGATGACCACTTCGGCGTTGGCGGGCACCTGGAGCGGGACCGTCTTGCAGTCCACCATCTCGATGCGCTTGCCCGCGACGAACCCGGCGAACAGGTACTCGTCGATGTCCCCGGGCAGCGGCGCCGTGGACGCGTACGTCACCGCCGGCGGGCAGCCGAAGGCGATCGCGACGGGCAGCCGCTCGCCGCGCGCGGCGGCGACCGCGTAGTGGTTGCGGCTGTCCTTGTGGATCTGCCAGTGCATCCCGATGGTGCGCTTGTCGTGGCGCTGGAGGCGGTACAGGCCGAGGTTGCGCACGCCCGTCTCCGGGTGCTTCGTGTGCGTCAGACCGAGGTTGAAGAAGGAGCCGCCGTCCTTGGGCCAGGTGAAAAGGGCCGGGAGGCGGTCGAGGTCCACGTCGTCGCCGGTGAGGACGACCTCCTGGACGGGGGCGGAGTCGCCCTTCACCTTCTTCGGCGGCACGTGCACCATCGAGCCGAGCTTGCCGAACGCCTCGCGCACGCCGATGAAGCCCTGGGGCAGCTCCGGCTTGAGCAGACCGCCGATCTTGTCGCTGATCTCCGCGTACGACTTGAGGCCGAGGGCCTTGAGCAGTCGGCGGTCGGTCCCGAAGACGTTCATGGCGAGCGGCATGGCCGAGCCCTTGACGTTCTCGAAGAGCAGCGCGGGCCCACCGGCCTTGTTGACTCTGTCGACGATCTCCCCGACCTCCAAGTAGGGGTCTACTTCGGCCTTGATGCGCTTGAGGTCGCCCTCCCGCTCCAGAGCCCGGAGCAGCGAGCGGAGATCGTCGTAAGCCATGGGGTCCAGTATCCGTCACCTACTACCCTGGGGGCGTCACCGGGGCTCCGCGTGGGCCCGCCGCCACTGCCTGGGAGTCGGTCCCGCACCGTGCTGCGCTACCTGCCGTTCCTGCTGATCATCGCGCTGACCATCTACGCCTTCATCGACTGCCTGAACACGCCGGAGGAGGAGGTCAAGCACCTGCCGAAGGTGGTGTGGGTGCTGATCATCCTGCTGTTCTCGATCGTCGGACCGGTGGTGTGGCTGTTCGCGGGCAGGACCCGGACGACGGCCGGCGGCGGCCGGGCCCGCCGCACCGAATGGGTGGCCCCCGACGACAATCCGGAATTCCTGCGGTCCCTGGGCGAGGAGCGCGAGAAGGACAAGGACGGGGACAAGGGCACCGACAAGGGCACCGACAAGGACTGAGCAGGGGCCGGCCGGCGGCTCAGGCCCGTCGTCGGGTGAGGGGCCGCGCGTAGGAGTCGCGCAGCTCGGCGCGGCGGGCGCGCGACCAGCCGGTGGAGGCGGTCGGCGCCGCTTCCAGGAGTTCGAAGTGCTGGTGCCAGTCCGCCAGCGCGTCGAGCCGGTCGCCGGGGTCGGGCCCGGGGCCCTCGCGCTCGTTCAGGAACCGGATCACCGTCGAGTCGGTGCCGACCGGCTCCAAGTGGAAGCGGATCCGGCCGAGCCCGCCGAGCGTGTACTCCACGACCCGCTCCACGTCCCAGGCCGTGATCCGGCCCGAGGCCGGCGGGCCGCCGTCGAGCGGGCGCAGGGTGACGGCCCCGTCGAGGTGCCGCTCCAGGACCTCCGCCTCGCCCAGCCAGCCGCGCAGCCCGTCCGCCGTGGTCAGCACGGGCCAGAGGTCCGCGTAGGCGTACGGGAGGTGCGGCTCGAAGTGGACCAGCAAGTGGCCCCCATCGCGGCTTTCGCTGGTGCCCTGGCTCACGGGAGTCATGACACCAGCGTCCCACTCCCGCCGGTCAGACGCCCGCGTACGAGTGCTTGCCGTTGAGCAGGATGTTCACGCCGTAGTAGTTCCAGATCCAGCAGGCGAAGGCGAACAGCGCCAGGTAGGCGGCCTTGCGGCCCTTCCAGCCGGCCGTGGCCCGCGCGTGCAGGTAGCAGGCGTACGCCACCCACGTCACGAAGGACCAGACCTCCTTGGGGTCCCAGCCCCAGTACCGGCCCCACGCGTCGCCCGCCCAGATGGCGCCGGCGATGATCGTGAAGGTCCACAGCGGGAAGAACGCCGCGTTGATCCGGTACGAGAACTTGTCGAGCGTGGCTGCCGAGGGCAGCCGCTCCATCACCGAGGTCACGAAGCGGCCGGGCTGCTCGCCGCGCTCCAGCCGGGCCTCGTACCCGTCGCGGAACAGGTACAGCAGCGTGCCCGTCGCACCGATGTAGAAGACCGCGCCGCAGATGATCGCGGTGGAGACATGGATCCACAGCCAGTACGAGTGCAGGGCCGGGACGAGCTGGTCGCTGGCGGTGTAGAGCCAGGTGGTGGCGATGCCCAGGTCCAGCAGGACGGTCGTGACCAGGATCAGACCCATCCAGCGGACGTTCTTCCCCAGGACCAGCAGGATCAGGTACGCGGCGACGGCCACCGTGGAGAAGGTGAGCGAGAACTCGTACATGTTGCCCCAGGGGGCCCGCTTCACGGACGTCGCGCGCGCGACGACGCCGGCCGCCTCGATGAGGAACGCGAGCGCGGTCAGCGAGACCGCGATCCGCCCGTACAGGTCGCCCTGCTCGGTGCCGCCCGCGGCGCCGGGGCCGTCCGGGACGTCACGGGTTCCGGCGGCGGACCGGGTGACGACCTTCGGCCGGTCGAGGACGGCGGTGCCCCCCTTCGCGCGCACCTGCACCGCGGGCGCGTCTGCGGCCGTGGCGGCCTTGGCGCCGGTCAGCGCGGCGGCCGTACGGCCGACCTTGCTGCGGCTGCCGAAGATCCACTCGGCGATGTGGGCGAGGAAGGCGAGCGTGTAGACCGCCATCGACGAATAGACCAGGTAGTTGCTGATCTGGGCCAGGTTCTCATTGGCCTCGGCTGCGAGCGGCGTCATCCGCGCTCCCCTTCAACGGTTTCCTTGACAGGTTGGTCGGGCGCCGTGGGCGCCTGCTGGTGGAGCGCGGCGGCGAGCGCGGCCAGCTCCTCCGGGAGCTTGGTGGACTCGCTGCGGCCGAGACCCGCCATCTCGACGACGGTCACCCCGTCCTCGCCCGTGACCGCCCGGACCCAGATCCGGCGGCGCCGGATGAACAGGGAGCCGGCCAGGCCGCCGATGGCGGCGATGGCGCCCGCGAGCGCGAGGCCGCTGCCCGGCTGGTGGGTGATCGAGAAGGTGGCCCAGCGCTCGATGCCCTCGAACTTCACGGTTCCCGCGCCGCCCGGCAGGGTCATCGTCTCCCCGGGGAGCATCTTCTGCTTGAACAGCTGACCGGAGTCGTCCTTGAACATCTGCATCTTCGACGTGTCGAGCTGGTAGACGTTCTGCGGCAGTCCGGAGTCCACGCCGAGGCTGCCGTGCCAGGCGCTGAGCATGAGCGCCGGGAAGTCCAGGTCGGGGAACTGGGAGAACATCGTCCCCTTGCCCTCGCCCGCGTAGGTCGGCACGAACATGGCGCCGAAGCCGAGCTGTTCCTTCTTGCCGTCCTTGTCCTTGTAGCCGTCGGTGACCTTGATGGCACCCGAGGAGGTGAGGTTGGAGTCCTGCGGGAGCATCGGCACGGCGTCCTTGAAGATCACCTTGCCGGTGGGGTCGGTCACCGAGACGATCGGCGCGTACCCGTGGCCGAGGAGGTAGACCTTCGAGCCGTCGACCTCCAGCGGCTTGTTGACCTCGATCTCGCGCTTGTGCGGTGCGCCGTTCGCCCCGTCGCGGAAGGTGACGTACGCCTTGAAGTCGCGGGCGGTGCCCTTTTGCGGGCCGGTCTTCGCGTACGAGGCGTCGAACCGGTCCAGGGTGAAGGAGAACGGCGGCAGGTCGTCGGGGGTGAAGAAGGACCCGGACTTGAAGTCGTCGTACTGGGTGAGGGTGTTGGAGAAGCCCTTGCCGCGCAGGACGAGCTTGCCGCCTTCGGACTTGTAGAGCTGACCCCAGGCGAAGGCCACCAGCATGACGATGAGCGCGACGTGGAAGGCCAGGTTGCCGGCCTCGCGCAGGTAGCCCTTCTCGGCGGCCACGGAGCCGGAGCGCGCCTCGGTGGCGCGCGTCTCGGTGCGGAAGCGGCTGCCGCCGAGCACCTTCCCGGCCGCCGCGATGACCTCGTCGGCGGCCTTGTCGGTACGCCACGTCGTGTACGCGGGCAGTCGGTCGAGCCGCTTGGGCGCGCCGGGCGGTCGGCCGCGGAGCTGGCCCACGAACTGCCAGGAGCGCGGCAGGATGCAGCCGATCAGCGAGACGAACAGCAGCAGGTAGATCGCGGAGAACCACACCGAGCTGTAGACGTCGAAGAGCTGGAGCTTCTCGGCGACGGTCACCCAGGAGGCGTGCTCACGCTTCCAGGTGGCGACCTTCATCGCGTCGACCTGGGTCTGCGGGATGAGCGAGCCGGGGATGGAGGCCAGGGAGAGCAGGAACAGCAGGATCAGCGCCACCCGCATCGAGGTGAGCTGACGCCAGAACCAGCGCAGCCAGCCGATCACGCCGATCCCGACGGGAGCGCCGGGGGCGTCCTCCAGGGGGGCGGTGGACAGCTGCGCCCCGGCGGCGGCGTCGTCGGTCTGCCGGGACGTGTCGGTCTGCGGCGTCTCGGTCCGCGGCGTCTCGGTCTGCTGGGACGCCTCGGGGGACGCCTTGTCGGTCGTACTCATGTCCGTGTAGTCCTCAGATCCCCACCGTGAAGCCGTTGGTCCAGCTCTGCATGTCGCTGATGAGCGTGCCCCACCAACCTGTGACGAGGAGCAGTCCGGTGACGATCAGCATGCCGCCGCCGATCCGCATCACCCACGCGTAGTGCCGCTTCACCCAGCCGAACGCGCCGAGCGCCTTGCGGAACGCGAGGGCCGTGAGGATGAACGGCACCCCGAGCCCCAGGCAGAACACCGTGGTCAGCAGGGCGCCGCGGCCGGCGGTCGCCTGGTCGATGGAAAGCGTGTTGACGGCCGCGAGGGTGGGCCCCATGCAGGGGGTCCAGCCGACGCCGAAGAGTACGCCGAGCAGGGGCGCGCCGATCAGTCCGGCGGCCGGCTTCTTGTGGAAGCGGAACTCGCGCATCGTCAGACCGGGGATCGCCCCCATGAAGAACAGGCCGAGCACGATCACCAGGCCGCCGAGGACGCGCGCTATGACGTTTTTGTTCTCCGCGAGCGTGTCCCCGAAGTACCCGAAGAGCGCGCCCGTCGAGACGAACACGGCGGTGAAACCGAGGACGAACAGGGTCGCCCCGGCCAACATCCGGCCGCGCCGTGCCTCTGCGAGGTCGGCGCCGCCCACCCCGGTCACGTAGGAGAGGTAGCCGGGGACCAGGGGCAGCACGCAGGGCGAGAAGAAGGAGACCAGGCCGGCCAGCAGCGACAGGGGCAGTGCGAGCAGCAGCGCCCCGTTGAGGACGGTGGTGTTCACGCCGGTCGCCTCGGCGGCGAGGAGGTGGAGCTCGGTGACCTCGGTGACCACGGGGTCACTTCTCCGCGAGCAGCGGGTCGATCATCGAGCGCAGCTGGGTCTCGTTGAGCGCCACCAGCGTGCGGGCGGCGATCTTGCCTTCCTTGTCGAGGACGACCGTGGAGGGGATCGACTGCGGGTTCAGCGTGCCCTTGGGGAAGCGGAGGATCAGCCGGCCGTCGGGGTCGTAGAGGCTCGGGTAGGTGATCCCGAAGTTCTCTTCGAAGGCGGCGGCGTTCTGCTTGCTGTTGTCGCGGATGTTCAGGCCGACGAAGGCGACGTCCTTGCCGCCCTCGGTCAGCTCCTTCGACACCTTGGCGAAGTACGGGGCCTCGGCGCGGCACGGCGGGCACCACGAGCCCCAGACGTTGAGGACGACGACCTTGCCCTTGAGGTCGGTCGTGTCGAGCGTCTTGCCGTCGACCGTCTCGCCGTCGAGCTTGGGCGCCTGGGTGCGCTCGCCCTTGGCGACGGTGGAGATGCCGCCGGCGCCGACGACGTAGTTCCCGCCGGCGGAACCGGAGGGTTTGCTGCTGCCCGAATCGCCGCACGCCGTAAGGGTCAGGGCGCTCGCGAGGGTCACCGCGGTCAGCAGACTGACGCGGCCGCTGGTCGAGCGGCGGCGGGGGGCTTGGCCAAGGCTCATGTGAAAAGTTTCGCATGACCGATTTGCGGATCTTCCGCGCCCCCCGGGGGTGTGTTGAGCCGCTGGTCAGCCGAGGGTGAGGTACGTGCGCCAGCCACCGGCCGGCTCCTGACCGGGGGCGAGGGCCCCCAGCTTGGCCAGGAGACGCTGGTCCTGGACGTCGAGCCAGTCGACGAACTGCCGGAAGGACACGAGCCGTACATCCCTTTTGTCCGAAATGCTCTTGAGGGCCTCCTCGACGGCGTCCATGTAGATCCCGCCGTTCCACTCCTCGAAATGGTTTCCGATGAACAGGGGTGCCCGGTTGGTCTCGTACGCGCGCCTGAAGCCCCCGAGGTAGGCGGCGGTGGCCTGGGTGCGCCAGGCGGGGTAGTTGCCGGGAACGCCCCGGGTGGTGTTGACGGACTGGTTCGCGAGGATGTTGTAGTCCATCGACAGCACCTCGAAGGAGTGCCCGGGGAAGGGCATCGACTGCAGGGGCAGGTCCCAGAGCCCCTCCCGCTTTCCCGGCCACCGCTGTTCGCCGCCGGGCGAGGAGGCGTCGTAGCGCCAGCCGAGCTTGCGGGCGGTGGGCAGCAGGTTGTCCTGGCCGAGCAGGCAGGGGGTGCGGGCGCCGACCAGCTCCTTGCCGTAGTCGAAGGGCAGCGGCTCCAGGTCGGTGAAGCCGGTGTTGGTCCGCCAGTTGGTGACGAACGACACGGCCTGGTCGATCTCGCTCTGCCAGTCCTCCGGGCTCCAGTGGGCGACCGAGCCGGAGCCGGCGCAGAAGTGGCCGTTGAAGTGGGTGCCGACCTCGTGCCCGTCCAGCCACGCCTGGCGCACGTGGGTGAGGGTGGCGCGGATGTGTTCGTCGCTGAGGTAGCCGATGTCGGAGGCGCCGACGGGGTTGCCGGGCGGCCGGTAGAGGTCCCTCTTGGACTCGGGCAGCAGGTAGAGCCCGGAGAGGAAGAAGGTCATGGCCGCGCCGTGGTCCTTGGCGACCTTGAGGAAGCGCGGGAAGAGGCCGTTGCCGACCTCGCCGGCGCCGTCCCAGCTGAACACCACGAACTGGGGTGGGGTCTCGCCCGGCTGGAGCGGCACGGGGGCGGGCGGCTGGTGGGGCTGCGGGCCGGTGTCGGCGGTGGAACCGTCGCCGATCGGCTTGACCACGGGCGCGTCGGCCTGGGCACCGCCCCTGGGCTTCGCGGGGCCCCGGCCGCCCGGACCGGACTTGGCGCCGCCGCATCCGGCGACGCCGGCCGCCGCGGCGCCAAGTCCGAGGCCGAGCAACACCCTTCGGCTGTAGTCGCGCACATCGCTCATGAAATGTCATACAAACTGACATTCAGGCGGAGCGGGAGGGGCGACACGGCCACCCCGGAGCGACTTGTACGAAAATAGGCCAATCCTTGGCACATCCCAGGCCAAGCCCGGGTCGGCGGCGGGCGGGGCCCGTAGCCCCGTACCGCCCGACCCAGGACTACGCGCCGAACGTCAGGACTACGCGCCGAACGCCTTGGACTTCCCCTTCACCGGCTTCGCCCCCGCCAGCAGGTGCGCCGGCACCAGGTCGCGGGCCGGCTCGCTGTACCCCACCGACACCAGCGCGTCGCCCTGGAACGTGAACGAGGTCAACGACGCCAACGTGCACTGACGGCGGCGCGGGTCGTGCCACAGCCGCCGCTTCTCCGCGAAGCTGCGCACGATCCAGATCGGCAGCTGGTGGCTCACCGCCACCGCCTCGTGCCCGCGCGCCGCGTCCCGCGCCGCCTCCAGCGCGCTCATCATCCGCACGACCTGCTGGACGTACGGCTCGCCCCAGGACGGCTTGAACGGGTTCGTCAGGTGCTTCCAGTTCGCCGGCTTGCGCAGCGCCCCGTCCCCGACGCCGAACGTCTTGCCCTCGAAGACGTTCTCCGCCTCCAGCAGCCGCGCGTCGCTCGCCACGTCCAGCCCGTGCGCCTTCGCGACCGGCGCGGCCGTCTCCTGCGCCCGCTCCAACGGCGAGGACACCACGTAGGTGATGTCCCGCGACCGGAGGTGCTCCGCGACCCGCTCGGCCATCTGCCGACCCAGCTCGGAGAGGTGGTAACCGGAACGGCGGCCGTAGAGCACGCCGTCCGGGTTGTGCACCTCGCCGTGCCGCATCAGGTGGACGACGGTGATCTCACCCGGTGTGTCGCCGCTCATGCGGTGGCCTCCGCGGCGGCGCGGGCGGCGGCGGGCAGGGCGGCGGCGATGCGCTCGACGGCCTGCTCGTCGTGGGCGGTGGACACGAACCACGACTCGAACGCCGACGGCGGCAGGTAGACGCCCTGCGCCAGCATCGAGTGGAAGAAACCGTTGAAGCGGAAGGCGTCCTGCTTCTTCGCGTCGTCGTAGTTGCGCACCTCGTCCTCGGTGAAGAACACCGAGAACATGTTGGAGGCCGTCTGCAGCCGGTGCGCGACACCCTCCTTGGTCAGCGCCTCGGTGACCAGACCCTGGATCTGCCGCGACACCGCGTCGACCTTCTCGTACGCCGCCTCGTCCAGCAGGCGCAACTGCGCGAGACCGGCCGCGGTGGCGACCGGGTTACCGGAGAGCGTGCCCGCCTGGTAGACCGGGCCGGCCGGGGCCAGGTGCCCCATCACGTCGGCGCGACCGCCGAACGCCGCGGCCGGGAAGCCGCCGCCCATGACCTTTCCGAAGGTCATCAGGTCCGGCTTGACCCCGTCGACGCCGTACCAGCCGGCGCGGGAGGTACGGAAGCCCGTCATCACCTCGTCGGAGATGTAGAGCGCGCCGTTCTCCCGGCACAGGTCGGCCAGGCCCTGGTTGAAGCCCTCGCCGGGGGTGACCACGCCCATGTTGCCGGGCGCGGCCTCCGTGATCACACAGGCGATCTCGCCCGGGTGCGCGCCGAACGCCGCCCGGACCGCCTCCAGGTCGTTGTAGGGGAGCACGATCGTGTCGCCGGCCTGCGCGCCCGTGACACCCGGGGTGTCGGGGAGCGCGAACGTCGCCAGCCCCGAACCGGCCGAGGCCAACAGCGCGTCCACGTGACCGTGGTAGCAGCCGGCGAACTTCACGACCTTGGCACGGCCGGTGAAACCGCGGGCCAGCCGGATCGCCGACATGGTCGCCTCGGTGCCGGACGACACCAGACGCACCTGCTCGACGGGCTCGATGCGCGCGACGATCTCCTCGGCGAGCGCGACCTCGCCCTCGCCCGGCGTACCGAAGGACGTGCCGCGGGCGACGGCCGCCTGGACCGCCTCGATCACGGCGGGGTGGGAATGGCCGAGGATCATCGGCCCCCACGAGCAGACCAGGTCGACGTACTCGCGGCCGTCGGCATCGGTCAGATACGGACCGGTACCAGACACCATGAACCTGGGCGTACCCCCCACGGCGCGGAAGGCGCGCACGGGAGAGTTCACGCCGCCGGGCGTCACTACGGACGCGCGCGTAAACAGGTTCTGCGAGACTGGGGCTTCATACGGATACGGGTAGCTCACACCAGCCATGGTCTCAGAGGCCGCGACAGACTTGCGGACGGGCGTTTCACCACGCCGCCCCGGGGGAGGTCACTGCCATGATGATCAGGCTTCGTGGCGGGGGCCGCGGGGCCGGGGCAGGCAATACCAGTCGGGTGGAGATATGCAACGCGGTGGTGGACCGGGCGAGGGTACGGACGGCCTGGATCCGCAGCGCGCCCGCGATGCCCGCCGTCGCGGCAAGCACCGGCGGCGCGGCACCGAGGCCGCCGATGCGGTACCCGAACCCGCCCGGCCGGCGGACGACCTGCCCAAGGGACGTGGCATGGGGGTGACCTACAAGTACTTCGGCGCCCCGGACGGCGCCACGGCGGCGCGGGTGCCCGTCACCATGCGGCCCGAGGAGCTCGGCGGGGACGAGCTGGGCATGGGCGGCCTGTTCACCAAGATCAAGCCGGAGACGATGGCGGCGATGGTCCTGACCGGCATCGAAGGCATACCCCTGCACAAGGTGCCCCCGCTGGAACTGGTCGTCCTCCACCCCGACTACGCGGTGGTCAAGCTACCGATGACGGTGGTCGACCCGCTGCGCGGCGTCGGCGAGGAGTCGGTCGGCGCGGCGGCCTTCATCTGGTCCACGGTCCCCGACCGCGGGGGACCGAGCGACGCGTTCAACGTGTACCAGCTCCTGCACGAATGGCAGGACTTCTCCCACCGCCTCCACGAGGCGGGCCACCAGGCGTACTGCCTCGTCTGGCCGTGACGCCGTGACGCCGTGACGCCCGACCCCACCACGCACCGACTCACCCGGTGAGGGTCTTGAGGGCGCGCTCGCGCAGCGGGGCCAGGGGGATGCGGGGGGCGCCGTTGTGGACGGCGTTTGTGGCGATGACCACATAGCGGCCGGTGGCGGGGGCGAGGTAGAGGCTCGTTCCGGTGAAGCCGTGGTGGTAGGCCACGGTTCCGCCGGCGGCGAGGATCCAGCCCAGGCCCCGGTAGAGACCCGGCTCGATCTCGACCTGCGGGGCCAGGCTCTCGCGCAGCCACTGGACGAGCGGGCTCGCGTGGTCGGGGCCCCCATGGTCGACGCCGGCGTGGTCGGGGTTCGCGGGGTCGGTGCGGGCGTGACCGGTGCCCGTGTGGCCGCCCAGCAGGTGCTCGGCGTACGTGGCGAGGTCAGAGGCCGGCGCGAAGACCCCGGCGTGGCCGGCGACCCCGCCCATCGTCGCGGCGTTCTCGTCGTGCACCACGCCCCAGAGGCGGTCGTGGCCGTCGGGGTGCTCGGTCGGCGCGACATCGGGCGCCTGGGGGATCGGCCCGTAGCCGGTGCGGCCCATGCCCAGCCCGGTCCAGAAGTCGGCGGCCTGACGGTCCAGGGGCCGGCCGCCGACGTGGGCCAGGGCCAGGCCGAGCAGGATGTAGCCGCGGTTGATGTAGCGGTGGGTGCCGGGGAGGTCCTCCATCAACTCGTGGCAGATCAACTCGTGCAGCGGCCGGGAGGTGAGGTCGTAGAGGTCGAGGCGGGTGGCGGCCTGGAGGCCCGCGGTGTGCGACAGCAGTTGGCGCATCGTGGCTTCGCCGCTGGGCATGTGGCCGTCCATCGGCGGCAGGTACGCCCGCACCGGGGTGTCGAGGTCGAGCAGCCCATCGGCCACGGCGCGACCGACGAGCGGCCAGGTCGCCGTGACCTTCGTGAGGGAGGCCAGGTCGTAGACGGTGTTCTCGTCGGGGGCCTTGGGGTTGGTGTAGGGGGAAACGACCCCGGCGGAGATCACGGTCCGCTCCCCCGCGGCCGTACCGCAGACGATGACGCCGCCGGGGGTGGCACCGGCGGCGACGATCTCGTCCAGCGCGTCGCGCAGCCCGTGGGTCTCGGCGGTCGTGAACGGTACGGCCTGGGTCATCTCTGCCTCCGGGGTGGTGCCGTCGGGGGTTGGTGCGGTGGTGATCTCCGCGCTTAGCGTGGCCAGAGCGGGCGCGGGCCGCCCGTCGCCGCGCCGGACCGTCCGCCGGGTCCCCCGGGCGGGTGGTTCCCGTACGCCCCCGGGGCGTTCCCTTCCTGCCCGGGTCAGCGGCGCAGGGCGGTCTCCCTCCCCGTGTGCGACGGCTTCTGCGGGTTGCGCACGGCGTACAGCCCGGTGATCAGGCCGTCGTCGATGCGCAGCGCCAGGACGGTGTCCAGCTCGCCTTCGAGGTGGAGTACCAGCGCCGGGTGGGCGTTGACCTGCGTCGCCGCGGCGATCCGGCCCAGGCCGGCGGCCAACAGGCGGGCCACTTCGTCGGCCCCCGTGACGGGCCGTAGGACGGCCTCGGCCGCGGCGCCGCCGCGCGGCGAGGCCGAATTTCCACGCTGCCGTTCAGCCTCGCGGGGGTACCTCCCGGCGGTAGCTCGGGGAGATCGAGGCGCAGGTCCGGGCCGAGCCCGAGCCCCTCACCTCCACCGGCGTGGGGGCGGGGTCCGCCGCCGCCTGCAGGGGAGCGGGGTCCGCCCACCGCATCAGCGGGTGGCGCCGTGGTGGTCCGGGCGTCGAAATTCGCCCCGGGCCGCCGGAGGCAAATGGCATGCTGGCAGGGTGAACGGACCCGGCATTCAGCTCACCCTCGCGCCCAAACTGCACGTCTTCGCCGCCCCCAGTCGGCGCGCCGCGCGCGTTCCCACCGCGACCGACGGCGCCTCCAGCCTCGGGCACGTCGTCGAGTCCGCCGGCGTCCCGCTCACCGAGGTCGGTCGGCTGCTCGTGGACGGCCACGAGGTGCCGGTCTCGTACGTGCCCCAAGCGGGCGAGCTCGTCGAGGTGTTCGGCGTCGACCGACCCCAGCGCGTCCCGCAGCGCAACGGCGACGACGGCGCCACCCCCCTCCGTTTCCTCCTCGACGTCCACCTCGGCACGCTCGCCCGCCGCCTGCGCCTGCTCGGAGTCGACGCCGCCTACGAGAACGAGGACATCGGGGACCCCGCCCTCGCCACCCGCTCCGCCGCCGAGCACCGCATCCTGCTCTCCCGCGACCGCGGCCTCCTGCGCCGCCGCGAGATCTTCGCCGGCGCCTACGTCTACAGCGACAACCCCGACGAGCAACTGCGCGACGTACTCAGCCGCTTCGCTCCGCCCCTCGCGCCCTGGACCCGCTGCACTGCCTGCAACGGACCACTGCGCGAAGCCGACAAGGACAGCGTCGGCGACCGTCTCCAGCACGGCACGCAGCGCTCCTACGACGTGTTCGCCCAGTGCGCCGACTGCGGGCGCGTGTACTGGCGCGGCGCCCACCACGCCCGCCTGGAGCGGATCGTCTCCGAAGCCCTCGCCGAGTTCGGCGGCGGTGACGCCGCCGCCTGATCTGCGGCAGACTGCCGAGGCATGACTGCCGCTGAGGACCACACCCCCAACGCCGTTGTCGACGTCGCCGTGGTCGGCGCCGGACCCACCGGGCTCCTGCTCGCCGGCGACCTCGCCGCCGCCGGCCTCTCCGTCACCCTCATCGAGCGACGCCCCCAGACCGCCGCCAATCTGACCCGGGCCTTCGCCGTCCACGCCCGCACCCTCGAACTCCTCGACGCGCGCGGCGTCGCCGACCAACTCGTCTCCACCGGCCGACGGATCGACCGCTTACGCCCCTTCGGTGGCATGGCCCTCTCCCTCCAACAGCTACGCACCCGCTACCCGTTCGTACTGATCACCCCCCAATATGAGACAGAGAAACTCCTGGAGCGCCGAGCGCTGTCCACAGGGGCGGTCATCCGATATGACTGGCAAGTCACCGGTCTCCACCAGGACGACGACACCGTCACCCTCGACATCACCACCCCCTCCGGCCCCGTGCGGCAGACCGCCCGCCACGTCGTCGGCACCGACGGCGTCCGCTCCACCGTCCGCCAGGCCCTCGACCTCCCCTTCCCCGGCCGGGCCGTCGTCCGCTCCATGGTCCTGGCCGACGTACGGCTGACCGAACCCCCCGAGGACTTCCTCGCCGTCAACGGCAGCGCCGACGCCTTCGCTCTCGTCGTCCCCTTCGGCGACGGCTGGTACCGCGCCATCGCCTGGCCCCGCCACGGCCGCGCCGCCGACACCGACCCCGTCGGCCTGGAAGAGCTGCGCACCATCACCCGCGCCGCCCTCGGCACCGACCACGGCATGCACGACCCCCGCTGGATGTCCCGCTTCCACAGCGACGAACGCCAGGTCCCCCACTACCGCGTCGGCCGCGTCTTCCTCGCCGGCGACGCCGCCCACGTCCACTCCCCCGCCGGCGGCCTCGGCATGAACACCGGCCTCCAGGACGCCGCCAACCTCTCCTGGAAGCTCGCCGCCGTCCTCCACGGCCACAGCCCCGACCCCGAGGCCCTCCTCGACAGCTACCACCGCGAGCGCCACCCCATCGGCCGCCTCGTCCTGCGCGCGAGCGGCGCCCTCGTCCGCACCGCCATGGTCAGCGACCCCGCCCGCCGCGCCGCCCGCGCCCTCGGCGCCGCGTTCCTCGCCCGCTCCCGGCCCGCCCGGGAACGCGCCCTCGGCCTGGTCTCCGGCATCGGGATCGGCTACCCGCCCCCGCCCGGCACCCACCGCCCCACCACCGCGGGCCGCCGCGCCCCCGACCTGCCCCTCGCCGGGGGCCTGCGCCTCTACGAGGCACTGCGCACCGGCGGCTTCGTCCTCGTCACCCCTCCCGGCCGGCCCACCCCGCCCGGCAGCCCGCTCGCCCACCACCACTGGCCCACCGGGCGGCGTACGGCAGCATCCGTCCTCGTACGCCCCGACGGCTACGTCGCCTGGAGTTGCGAGCACGCCGACGACACCGCCACCGCGTCCGCCGTCGCGTCCTGGCTCCTGTCGCGACCCGCGCCGCACAAGGAGGAACCCCGCGACCCCTTCGAGGAGTAGCCCTCAGAAGGCGTACGCGTCCCCGGTGTCCAGCGCCAGCACCGCTTGCTCGTTGTTGACGCTGTTGCGGTCGGCGGCGCCGCCGTTCCACCACGTGTCGACCCGCACCACCACCTCCGGAACCCGCTCCCGCAGCCCGAGCAGCAGCGCGATGTGCCGGCCCTGCCCGTGCGCGGGCAGCGGCCCGGTCTCACACACCACCTCGCGCCGTCCCGCCCGCGCGCAGCCCTCCGCCAGCTCCTGCCGGTCCCCGAGGTCCGCCGACAGCCGCACCCGCAGCGTGGCGTCGGCCACCGCGTTCGGCCCCTCGTTGCGCGGGACCAGCCACACCCGCAGCCGTCCGTCGTCCAGCGAGACCCGCCCGTGGTACGAGACGTCCGCCTCGGGCTCGGGCGTCCGCGCCCCGGCACTGCCCGCGCCCCGCGCACCGCCCAACACGAGCAAGCCCGCCACCACCACACTCCGTACGGCACCACGGCGCACCGTCACCACCTCCACGCGCGGACGCTAGACCGCCCGGACGCACGCCGGTCGGACCATCACACGAACGAGGGCGCGGCGCGGCACCTGACGGCACCCAACCGGCGGGAACCCGCACCCCACCGTGGCCGACCACGGCCGACCACGGCCGACCACGCCGACGCCGGCCGACCGGCAGCCGACCAGCCGCCGACCGATGTCCAACCGGCGCCACCGTGTCATCCACCTATGCTGGCCGGGAATCGCCCGTACGAACGAACGACGCACGACGAACGAACGAGGAGCACGCCCATGAGCCCCGCCACCCGGACCGCCGTAGTCACCGGCGCGAGCAGCGGCATCGGCGCGGCCACCGCCCGACAGCTCGCGGCGGCCGGCTACCACGTCGTCCTCACCGCCCGCCGCAAGGACCGCATCGAGGCCCTCGCCGCCGAGCTCACCGACGCCGGACACGAGGCCACCGCCCACGCCCTCGACGTCACCGACCGTGCCGCCGTGGACGCCTTCGCGGCCTCCCTCCCGCGCTGCGACGTGCTCGTCAACAACGCCGGCGGCGCACTCGGGGCCGAGCCCGTGGCGACCGGCGACCCCGCCGACTGGCGCACGATGTACGAGGTCAACGTCATCGGCACGCTCCACGTCACCCAGGCCCTCCTCCCCGCCCTGGTCGCCTCCGGCGACGGCACGGTGGTCGTCCTGTCCTCCACCGCCGGGCACTCCACGTACGAGGGCGGCGCCGGCTACGTCGCCGCCAAGAACGGCGCCCGCGTCCTCGCCGAGACGCTCCGCCTGGAGATCGTCGGACAGCCGGTCCGTGTCATCGAGATCGCGCCGGGCATGGTCAAGACGGAGGAGTTCGCGAAGACCCGCTTCCGGGGCGACGCCGAGAAGGCCGAGAAGGTCTACGCGGGCGTCGCACATCCCCTGTCCGCCGACGACGTGGCCGACACCATCACCTGGGCGGTGACCCGCCCCAGTCACGTCAACATCGACCTGCTGGTGGTCCGCCCCCGCGCCCAGGCGTCGAACACCAAGGTCCACCGCGAGCTGTAACCGGTCCAGGTGCTCGCCCGGCGCCGCAGCTTCCCCTGGTCGCCGCACCGGCACACCGCACCGGCACACCGAACGGGTGAAGCCTCACGAAATGTCGGCGCACCCGGCTACGCGCCGAAAGCGTGAGTCAATTCCTCACGGCCGGGGCCCGGCAGGCAGGTCGCAGATACGGGGTCACCGTGGAACCGCCTGTGGACCGCCTCCTCGACGGCGACGAGGGCCGATGACACGCGGAAGGTCCCGGACCGTTGACGGTCCGGGACGCTCCGCTCCCGTCGGTGCTCGTCAGCCCTTGACGCAGATGACCTGCTTGAGCTTGGCGACCACCGCCACCAGGTCCGTCTGTTGGTCGATGACCTGCTCGATCGACTTGTAGGCGCCCGGGATCTCGTCCACCACGCCCGAGTCCTTGCGGCACTCCACGCCTTTCGTCTGCTCGGCGAGGTCCCGGGCGGAGAATCGCTTCTTCGCCGCCGTCCGGCTCATCTTCCGGCCGGCGCCGTGCGAGGCGGAGTTGAAGGACTTCTCGTTGCCGAGACCCTTCACGATGTACGAACCCGTCCCCATCGAGCCCGGGATGATCCCGTAGTCACCGCTGCCCGCGCGGATCGCGCCCTTGCGCGTGACCAGCAGGTCCATCCCGTCGTACCGCTCCTCCGCCACGTAGTTGTGGTGGCAGCTGATCTCCTGCTCGAAGGAGACCTTGGCCTTGCGGAACTCGTTGCGGATGACCTCCTTGAAGAGGCTCATCATCACGGCGCGGTTGAACTTCGCGTACTCCTGCGCCCAGAAGAGGTCATTGCGGTACGCCTCCATCTCCGGGGTCGCCGCCAGGAAGACGGCCAGGTCCCGGTCGACCAGGCCCTGGTTGTGCGAGAGCCCGCGCGCCACCTCGATGTGGAAGTTCGCCAGTTCGTTGCCGATGTTGCGTGAACCCGAGTGCAGCATGAGCCAGACCGAACCTGACTCATCAAGACAGAACTCGATAAAGTGGTTGCCGCCGCCGAGCGTTCCAACCTGCTTTGAAGCCCGTTCACGACGGAATTTGACCGAATCCGCGAGGTAGTCAAACCGCTGCCAGAGGCCGTCGTACGCCTTCTCCTCCACCCCGAAGCCGTACAGCCGGGCCGGGTCGACCGGCTCCTTGTGCAGGCCCACGCCCACCGGGATGGCCCGCTCGATCTTCGACCGGAGCCCCGACAGGTCCCCCGGCAGGTCGTTCGCCGTGAGGGAGGTCTTCACCGCCGACATGCCGCAGCCGATGTCGACGCCCACCGCCGCCGGGCAGACCGCGTCCTTCATCGCGATCACCGAACCGACCGTGGCGCCCTTGCCGTAATGAACGTCCGGCATGACGGCCAGGCCCTTGATCCACGGGAGCGTGGCGACGTTGCGCAGTTGCCGCATCGCGTGGTCCTCGACCGACGCGGGATCGGCCCACATCCGGATCGGGACCTTCGCCCCGGGCACCTCTACATACGACATAACAGCCTCAAAACCCCGTTACCCACAGGAAAGTCGGAATACGCAAAAAGCCTCGCTCATGGCTCCAAAGCGGACAAGGAACCGGCGCCGGCACCAGCGTGTGCGATAGACATTGTGTCCAGCCGTGCCCCAGCCACGGCAAAGCAATTTCCTGACCGCCGGGCAGCCGGCCGGCCGAAGGGAGCCATGGGACGTGCAGCGCAAGGCGGTACGACGGCGGGCCCTGCCAGGAGTCGCGATGCTCACCGCGCTCGTGGCCGGGGTCACCGGCCTCACCGGGTGCACCGAGACGAGCGGCCCCGGGACCACCACCGACGCGAAGGCCGGCGGAAGCACCGCCGTCCCGGCCCAGCCGGGGAAGTACCGCTACCTCCCCGCTCCCTGCAAGGCCGCCGACGCCAAGCGGCTGCGGGCCATGCTCCCGGCCGACGAGAGCCTCACCACGGGACAGCGCGAGCAGCTATACACCGGCACCGCGGACGCCTCGTACGACGCCGACCGGCGCGTCGGCTGCCGTTGGACCGCGCAGACGCCCTCCGAGACCCGGCTGCTGTCCATCGGCTTCGAGCGCGTGGTCTCGTACGACCGGGCCACCGCGAGCGACGACGACAAGGCGCGCCAGGTGTACGTGCGCCGCCTCACCGACGCGCACCTGCCGTTCCCCGGCGCTTCGGCGACGCCCTCCTCGGCTTCGACGACCGCCCCGACCGCCCCGACCGCCTCCGCCGCCGCCCCGAGCGCGCCCCCGAGCCAGGGCGGCAGCCCCGGTGCCAGTACCAGTGGCGGCGCCAGTCCCACCCCCACCGCTCCGCCCGAGCTCGGCTCCCGCGTGCTGGAGGGGCTCGGTAACGAGGGGTACATCGAGGACAAGCTGAGCCCGGCCGGCACCACCGCCCCCCAGTCGCGCACCGTGCGCACTGTGTTCCGCACCTCGAACGTCATCGTCACCATCGAGTACAGCGTCCAGCCCGCCCAGCCGGGTGTCGTGCCCTCCAGCGTGGAAACCCAGGGTCAGGTACGGCAGTTGGCGCAGGCGCTCGTCGAGCGTTTCAACGAATGACCGTACGCGCCGGAAGGGGGCGCGCGCGGCCCGCGTGACGGCGCGCACAGCAGCCGGGCGCCGGGTCGGGCTACCGTTGTTCGAGTCCCGCGCCCGCAACGCGCCGACACCAAGGGCCGCACCAGGGCCGCAGCAAGGCCCGCACGAAGGCCCGTAAGAAGGCCCGTAAGAAGGCCCGTAAGAAGGCCCGTGAGACGGCCCCAACGACTGAAGGAACCATGCACCGATCAGCCTCGCGCCTCACCCGCGTTCTCGCCTGCGCAGCCGTCCCGGTGATCCTCACCGTCGCCGGATGCTCCTCCGATTCGGGCGGCAAGGGTACGGGCTCGGACGGCAAGAAGTCCGACTCCTCCGCATCCTCCAAGCCGGGCGGGAAGAAGACGCCCACCCTGGAGAAGGTGGCGTTCACCACGCTGCCGGAGCCCTGCAAGGCCGTGCAGTCGAAGACCATCGACACGCTCGTGCCCGAGGCGAAGGACAAGAACGGCACGGCGACGAAGTCGAACGACCTCTCCAGCCGCGCGAGCTGCTCCTGGAACGGCCTCGACGCGGACGGCCTCAAGGGCTCGCAGTACCACTGGCTGTCGATCTCGCTGGTCCGCTACGACTCCCACGCCACCCTCGGCAGCGGTGACAAGCGCGCCGAGGACCAGTACAACAAGCAGGTCGAGACGGCGAAGAAGGTCGACGGCGCCCACGACGTCAAGGTGGAGCAGGCTGGCGGGATCGGCGACCAGGGCACCTCGGTCGTCTACGGCGTGAAGAAGGACGTCGACTTCTTCAACACCACCATCGTCGTCCGCGACAAGAACGTCGTGATCACCCTGGACTACAACGGTGCCGCCTACGAAGGCGCCGGCGCCCCCGACCAGGGCAAGCTGCTCCAGGACGCCATCGCCGCGGCCAAGGAGACGGCCGCCTCGGTGGAGGCCGCGGGCACCGGACAGCCGGCCCCCAACCAGCCGGCCCCCGGACAGGGTGCCTCGCAGGGCGCGTCGCAGTCCCCGCAGCCGTCGCAGTCGGCGCAGGAGTCCAAGTCCCCGGAGCCCTCGAAGTCCCCGGGCCAGTAGTCGATGCAGTAGCCGGCGCGGGACAGCGGTGGGCGCCGGTGGGCTGTGGGCAGCCGGCGGCCCACAACGCCGGGGAACGGCAGGAGCGGGGGCAGAGGTAGGGCTGACATCCAGTCACCCGTACTCTGTGCCTGCCCGGGCTCGTCACAGCTCCCGGCAGCAGCTCGTAGCACGTCGAAGGGGAGGGGATCTCGGGTGGCCGCGATGCAGCTGACTCGTACGCACCGGATACTCATCGGTGTCGTGGTCGCCGGAGCCGTGGTCATCGCGGGCATCGGTTTCGCGGGGTCGTACTCCGCGGTGCGCGCGCTGGCCTTGAAGAAAGGCTTCGGCAACTTCTCTCTGGTGTTCCCCATCGGCATCGACGCCGGCATCTGCGTGCTGCTGGCGCTCGACCTGCTGCTGACCTGGATCCGGATACCGTTCCCGCTGCTGCGCCAGACGGCGTGGCTGCTGACGATCGCGACGATCGCGTTCAACGGCGCGGCGGCGTGGCCGGATCCGCTCGGTGTCGGCATGCACGCCGTGATCCCGATCCTGTTCGTGGTCACCGTCGAGGCGGCCAGGCACGCGGTCGGCCGGATCGCGGACATCACCGCCGACCGGCACATGGAGGGCGTCCGGATCACCCGCTGGCTGCTCTCCCCCGTCCCCACCTTCAAACTGTGGCGCCGGATGAAGTTGTGGGAACTGCGCTCCTACGAGCAGGCGGTCGGCATGGAGCAGGACCGGCTGATCTACCAGGCCCGCCTCCAGGCCCGCTACGGGCGCGCCTGGCGCCGCAAGGCCCCCGTGGAGGCGCTGATGCCGCTGCGCCTGGCCCGTATCGGCGTGCCGCTCGCCCAGACCGCCCCTACGGGTCTGGCCGCGGCCGGCATCGAACCGCTGCTGCTGCCCCCGGCCGAGGTGGGAGCGGAGCCCGCGGCCGGCGCCCCCGCCCTCGAAGCGTCGCCGGGCACCCCGGCCACCGCCCAGGCCCAGGCCGCTCAAGCGCAGCACGCCGCCCCCGCCGCCGCCCAGCCCGCGGGTACCGAGCCGCAGGCCGCCCCCCAGCCGGTGGTCCCGGGGCCCCTCCCCGCGCAGCTCCCCTTCGCGGTGGAGCCGACCGCCATGCCCGCGGCCCACAACAGTGCCTGGTTCGCCGCGCCCCTGGCCCCGCAGGCGGCGTACGAGGGCGGCTACAACCCCCAGTACGTCGAGGGCCTGGAGCCGACCCCGGTGATGGCCCCGGCCGGTCCGGACCAGCAGGAGCAGGCCGCCGCGCCGGCGCCGGAGCACACGGCCGGACCGGAGTACGGACCGGACCCGGACATCGACGAGGTGAAGTTCGCGGAGGCCGCCTACGAGGTCTTCCGCGCCTTCCTCGACGAGCACTCGCAGTTCCCGACCCCGGAGCAGGTGGACATACACCTCTCGGACCGCCATGGGATCGTGCACCCGCGCAGCGCCTCGATGATCCGCCGCCTGATGCCGGAGCTCAAGCTCCGCTACCAGCGTGATCTGGAGAACGAGCACATCGCGTAACCGCGCCGAACACGGCGGAAGGGCCCGCCCCCCGGCGATTTCCGGGGGTGCGGGCCCTTCTCGTGTCCTTCGCGAGAGCCCGAGGGACCGGTCCTACGAGGGCTCAGGCGGCCAGCAGCTTGCGCACCCGGTCCGCCCCCACCGCCAGCAGCAGCGTGGGCAGGCGCGGCCCGGTCTCCCGGGTCACCAGCAGCCGGTACAGCAGCGCGAAGAACGTGCGCTGCGCGACCTTGAGCTCCGGCGTCGGCTTGGCGTCGGGCTCCAGCCCGGCCATCACCTTCGGCACGCCGTAGACCAGCGTGGTCAGCCCGTCGAGCGACCAGTGCGAGTCCAGCCCCTCCAGGAGCAGCCGCAGCGACTCCCGCCCCTCGTCGTCCAGCGAGGCGAGCAGCTCGGTGTCGGGCTCCTCGCGCACCAGGGTGCGCTGGTCGGCCGGGACCTGGGTGGTGATCCAGTTCTCGGCGCGGTCCAGCCGCGGCCGTACCTCGTCCAGCGAGGCCAGCGGCCGCTCCGGCTCCAGGTCGGACAGGATGCGCAGCGTCTGCTCGTCGTGCCCGGCGGTGATGTCGACCACCGAGGCGAGCGTGCGGTACGGCAGGGGGCGCGGGGTGCGCGGCAGCTCGCCCGCGGCGGTCCGCACGGCGCGCGTGTGCGCGGCGGCGTCGGCCGGCAGGACGGAGCCGTCGGCGACCTTGGCCTCCAGCTTGTCCCACTCGTCGTACAGCCGCTGGATCTCCTGGTCGAAGGCGATCTTGAAGGACTGGTTGGGGCGGCGGCGCGCGTACAGCCAGCGCAGCAGCTGCGGCTCCATGATCTTGAGCGCGTCGGCCGGGGTCGGGACCCCGCCCTTGCTGGACGACATCTTGGCCATGCCGCTGATGCCTACGAACGCGTACATCGGTCCGATCGGCTGCTCACCGCCGAAGATGTGCACGATCTGTCCGCCGACCTGGAACGACGAGCCGGGCGAGGAGTGGTCGACGCCGGAGGGCTCGAAGATGACGCCCTCATAGGCCCAGCGCATGGGCCAGTCGACCTTCCAGACCAGCTTGCCGCGGTTGAACTCGCTGAGCGCGACCGTCTCGGTGAACCCGTCCTCGGTGCAGATGTAGGTCAGCTCCGTGGTCGCGTCGTCGTACGAGGTGACCTTGGTGAAGTCCTTGCCGCACTGTCCGCAGTACGGCTTGTACGGGAAGTACTCCGCGCCCTCGGCGCTGCCGTCGTCCTCGGCGGCGGCGCCCGAACCCTCGGCGGCCTCCAGCTCGGCCTCGTCCACCTGCTTCTGCTGCGGCTTCTTGCCGCCCGGCTTCTGCTTCGTGCGGTACTGGTCGAGTACGGCGTCGATGTCCGCGCGGTGCTTCATCGCGAACAGCACCTGCTCGCGGTAGACGCCGGTCGTGTACTGCTCGGTCTGGCTGATCGGGTCGTACTCGACGCCCAGCTCGGCCAGCGACTCGACCATGGCTGCCTTGAAGTGCTCGGCCCAGCTGCCGTACGCGGACCCGGCCGGGGCCGGGACGGCGGTCAGCGGCTTGCCGATGTGCTGCGCCCAGCTCTCGTCCACGCCCTCGACGCCCGCAGGCACCTTGCGGTAGCGGTCGTAGTCGTCCCAGGACAGGACGTGCCGGACCTCGATGCCCCGGCGGCGGATCTCGTCGGCGACCAGGTGCGGGGTCATGACCTCGCGCAGGTTGCCCAGGTGGATCGGTCCGGAGGGGGAGAGTCCGGACGCGACGACGACAGGTTTGCCGGGTGCTCGGCGCTCCGCCTCGGCGATGACCTCGTCCGCGAAACGGGAGACCCAGTCGGTCTCGGTGCTGCTCTGAGCCACGACACGTCCTTCTATCTCGAATGCTGGCTTACGCCATTCTCCCAGACGGAAGAGGCCGCTCCGGGGTTGCTTTTCTCCCGGGAAACCGCAGGGCCTCCCGTGGGATACTCGGGCTTTGTCGGAACAACCAAGTTCACCTCCCAGCGTGCCCCCGGGTGCGACCTCACAGGAACGGCAGCTCATGGCCTCGGTCCCTTCCCTCGCTTCGTCCGTCAACCAGCGCGTCGCGGACGCCCTCGCCTCCGCGCTGCCGGAGGCCGGTGCCGCGGACCCGCTGCTGCGACGTAGCGACCGGGCCGACTTCCAGGCCAACGGCATCCTGGCGCTCGCGAAGAAGGCCAAGGCCAACCCGCGCGAGCTGGCGGCGGACGTGGTCGGCGCGATCCCCACCGGTGACCTGATCCAGGAGATCGAGGTCTCCGGACCCGGCTTCCTCAACATCACCATCACCGACCGGGCGATCGTCGAGACCCTGGCCGCCCGCGCCGCCGACGACCGCCTCGGCGTGCCGTACGCCGCGAACGCCGGCACCACGGTGATCGACTACGCGCAGCCGAACGTCGCCAAGGAGATGCACGTCGGCCACCTGCGCTCCGCCGTGATCGGCGCCGCGATGGTCCAGATCCTGGAGTTCACGGGCGAGAAGGTGGTCCGTCGCCACCACATCGGCGACTGGGGCACCCAGTTCGGCATGCTCATCCAGTACCTCCTGGAGCACCCGCACGAGCTGGACCACAAGGCCGAAGGCGCCGCCGAGGACGTCGAGGTCTCCGGCGAGGAGGCCATGTCCAACCTGAACCGCCTCTACAAGGCGTCGCGCGCCCTCTTCGACTCCGACGAGGAGTTCAAGACGCGGGCCCGTGCCCGGGTCGTGGACCTCCAGGCCGGGGACCCGCAGACCCTCTCGCTGTGGCAGCGGTTCGTGGACGAGTCGAAGATCTACTTCTACTCCGTCTTCCACAAGCTGGACATGGACATCCAGGACCCGGACGTCGTCGGCGAGTCCGGCTACAACGACATGCTCGCCGAGACCTGCAAGCTGCTGGAGGACTCGGGCGTCGCCGTCCGCTCCAACGGCGCGCTGTGCGTCTTCTTCGACGAGTACAAGGGCCCTGACGGCAACCCGACGCCCCTCATCGTCCAGAAGTCGGACGGCGGCTTCGGCTACGCCGCGACCGACCTCTCCGCGATCCGCAACCGCGTGGGCGAGCTCAAGGCCGACACCCTCATCTACGTGGTGGACGCCCGCCAGTCCCTCCACTTCAAGATGGTCTTCGAGACGGCCCGCCGCGCCGGCTGGCTGAACGACGGCGTCAAGGCCGTCCAGCTGGCCTTCGGCACCGTCCTGGGCAAGGACGGCAAGCCGTTCAAGACCCGTGAGGGCGAGACCGTCCGCCTGGTGGACCTGCTGGACGAGGCCGTCGAGCGGGCGACGGCCGTCGTGCGCGAGAAGAGCGAGAAGATCGGCCTGACCGAGGAGGAGATCGTCTCCAACGGCCGGTACGTCGGCATCGGCGCGGTCAAGTACGCGGACCTGTCCACCTCCGCCGGCCGCGACTACAAGTTCGACCTCGACCAGATGGTCTCGCTGACCGGTGACACCTCCGTGTACCTCCAGTACGCGTACGCCCGTAACCGCTCGATCCTGCGCAAGGCGGGCGAGACCAAGCCTGTCGCGCACCCGGAGCTGGCGCTGGCCCCGGCCGAGCGCGCGCTGGGCCTGCACATCGACCAGTTCGGCGAGGTCATCGCGGACGCGGCCGCCGAGTACGCCCCGCACAAGGTCGCGGCGTTCCTCTTCCAGTTGGCGACGCTCTACTCGACCTTCTTCGACCAGTGCCCGGTCCTGAAGGCCGACACCGCCGAGCAGATGGAGAACCGCCTCTTCCTCTGCGACCTGACCGCCCGCACCCTCTCCAAGGGCATGGCGCTCCTCGGCATCCGCACCCCCGAGCGCCTCTGACGGGCCGATACGCGGCCCCGCCCCCCGGTGTACGTACCCAGGGGGCGGGGCCGCGCCCTTCCTACGCCGAGCCGAAGACCTCGATCTTGCACCGGGCGCTTCCGGACCGCGCGATCCGCGCGTCGCACGTGACGAGCGGGACCTGGAGCCCTTCCGCGAGGGCGACGTACGTGGCGTCGTAGGCAGAGAGATTGGCGTACAACTCGCGGACCCGGGCGAGCACCGGAAGGTGCTCCATCCGTCGCAGAGGAAGAGACCCGAAGTCGTCGAACGCGGCGTCCAACTGCCGGTCGGAAAGCTTTCCGCCCCGGTGACGGCCGAGCAGCGCATGAGCGACTTCCACGTCGAGCAAGTGGGGCGCGGCAAGCCGTTCGCCGAGCACCCGCTCACGAACCGCCTCGCCCGTCGGCCCCGCGTCGGCGACCAGCAGGACGACCGCGCTCGCGTCGATCACGATCATTCGCGCCGCCGTCCGGCGTCGAGGTCCCCCAGGACCTCGTCCACGCTCAGCTCGGCCGACACCCGGGAACGGATCCGCGCGACGACGTCCTCGATCGACGGTGTCGCAACCTCTTCCTCCAGCAGCGCCCGGGCGTATGCCTGGAGGGACTGACGGCTGCGTGCGGCTCGTATCTTCAGCTCGGCGAGGGCCTCGTCGGACAGGTCGCGTACGTACAAGGTAGCCATGCGACAAGAGTAGTGGCACCGCAAGCATTCTGCTAGCACTGCTTCCCGGCCGACGCCGGCCCGCCGGTTGCGGCCGTGTGACGAGGCCCACAGGGAACGTTCCGCACGGGCGGCTCCTCTTCGGGGTGTTGGTACCCGATACCGAGGGGGAGCACATGAACGACACCACCCGCCGCAGCCTGGGCACGGCGCTCGCGGCCCTGCTGGCCGTGGACGGCCTCGTCCACCTGTACTGGGCCACGGGGCGCACCTGGCCCGCCCCCGACGCGCACGAGCTGTCCCTCGCCGTCCTCGGCACCGAGGTCTCCTTCGCCCCGCCCGTCGTCCTGCCGCTCGCCGCGCTCACCCTCTCCGGCGCCGCCGCCGTCCTGGTGCGCCGGTCGGCGAACGGGTGCTGCTTCCCGGGAGTCCTGCGCCCCGCTGACGCAGGCTCCAGAGCCGCTTCCTGATCATCGGCATGGCGGCGGCCCCGGAACCGGGCGGCGGCACCCGCGTGGCCCTGACCGGCGGCATACGGGTCCCGGCCCCCCAGCCGTGCCCCGGGCCACCCCCGGGGCACGGCCGGCGAACCGGCCGGGGCGCGGCTAGCTACCGACCTTGGCCTGTGCCTGTTCGGCGAGCTTCAGGTGGGCCTGGAGGACCGGCAGGTCCTTGCGTGCCTCGTCGATGACCTGCTGGTTGCTGCCAGTCGCTATCTGCTTCTTGGCGTCGGAGATGTCCATCTTGTGGTCGTCGATCTCGGTCTTCACATACTGCTTGTCGAAGGCGGCGCCGTGCAGCTTGGCCAGTTGGGCCAGCTCTGCCCGCTGCTTGCTGTCGGGAGTGGTGGGGAGTGTGACCTTCAGCTGTGCGGCGAGCTTCTTGACGTCCTGCGAGGACTTGGTGTGGTCGGATGCGAGCCGTGCGCCCAATTGCTTGACGACGGCGCTTTGCGCGTGGGTTTGGGCCATCTCGCCGCCCTGAATCTCGAACAGGTCCCCGGCAGCGGATGTCTTCGTCCAGGTCAGGTCTTGCTGCGAGGGGCTGGTAGCCGCGAGAGCGGTGACCGGCGACATCGCCACCACGGCGATGACACCTGCGGTGAGGGCGGCTGCTTTGGGACTGGGCATGGTGACTCTCCTCGCGCAGAGGGGAAAGGCACGGGCCGCACGCGTTGCAGAAGGGTCCGATCTGCCGACGCCGCGCAAGGCCGGCCGCTGATCTATCACCCAGTTTCCATGGTTTCGTCCACCACGCAACAAGAGCAAAAAGGGGACAAATTTGCCGGCATTGTCCCATCTCAGGTCGCCGAGGTGTCCAGCTCGCACCACACCGTCTTGCCGGGGCTGCGCAGCCCGACGCCCCACCGGTCGGCGACGGCCGCGACGAGCAGCAGCCCCCGGCCCCGTTCGGCGGCGGCGTCCCGGTCCGCGATGCGCGGCCGGCCGCCGCCGCTGTCGTGCACCTCGACCCGGACGACCCCGTCGAAGCGGAACAGCCGCAGGCGGTAGCCCCGGCCGGGGGGCACGCCGTGCAGCAGGGCGTTGGTGGCCAGCTCGCTCACGCAGAGCAACACGTCGTCCAGGCGGGCCCCGGCGCCCCACGCGTCGAGCGTCTGCGCCGCGAACTCCCTGGCAGCGCTCACGGTCTGACGGCTGCGCGGATAGAACCGGTCCCGCACGAGGGCGGGTTCATTCGTCACGTTCACCTGACGAGCGTCGCGGCGTGTGACTAGCGTCATAGAGGCGACCGACCCGTACTCCTCACTGAGTACGGGTTGGCACGGCTATCACTCGTGCTCAGGTGGGGAGTTCACTTTCATGCCACCAAGGAAAAGGGTCCGCCCGAACGCGACGGCCATCAAGATGGTCGGCGAGCTGGTCGCTGTCGCCCGCGTAGCAAAAGGACTGACCCAGCGCGCCCTGGCCGAACTGGTCGTCATCGACGTCGAAACGCTGGCCTCCATCGAGCAGGGCAGACGCGTCCTGATGCCGGACGTCGCCGAGCGGATGGACCGGATCCTCGGCCTCCCCGGGCTGCTGACGGTCGCCGCGAACCGGCTGCCGGAGGTCGACACCATCCCGGCCTGGGCCGAGGAGTACATGGAGCGCGAGCGGGAGGCCCTGGCGCTGTCCTGGTACGACACCATGACCGTGCCGGGGCTGCTCCAGACCGAGGCGTACGCCCGCGCGGTGCTCGGCTGCCGCGTCCCCTACGCGGGCGAGGACTGGATCGAGCTCCAGACCGCCCTACGGACCAAGCGCCAGGAAATACTGCGCCGCCCCACCCCTCCGACCCTCAGCTTCGTCATCTGGGAGGCGGCCCTGCGCGACCGGATCGGCGGCGACGAGGTCTACCGGGAGCAGCTCCGCCACCTGCGCGCCTGCGCCGACCGCCCGGCGATCGCCCTCCAGATGCTGCCGCTCGGCATCACCGCCCACGCGGGTCTCGACGGCCCGTTCACCCTGCTGGAGACCCCCGAGCACCAGCACCTCGCCTACTCGGAAACCCAGCGCGGCAGCATGCTCGTCAGGGACCCGAACGAGGTCAGCATCCTCACTCAGAAGTATGCGATGCTGCGGTCACAGGCCCTCAACTTCGATGAGACGAAGGACCTGTTGGACCGGCTGCTAGGAGAGCGATGAGCACCGAACTCGTGTGGTTCAAGTCCAGCTACAGCGGCAGCGAAGGCGGCCAGTGCCTCGAAGTGGCCGTCGCCTGGCGCAAGTCGAGCTACAGCGGCAGCGAGGGCGGTGCGTGCGTCGAGATGGCCACCTGCCCCACCGACCAGGTACACGTGCGGGACTCGAAGGTCCCGCACGGTCCCGTCCTCACCCTTTCACCCGCTACCTGGACCCGCCTCGCTCACTGGGTCAGCGGGTAGGAGTGCCGGCCCGACTCCGCGTCGATCTCGGTGTGGGCCTTGTCCAGTAGCTGCGACGCGAGATCCATGAGCGCCCGCGCGCCCGCGATCTCCTCACCGACCCGGAGCTGGTCCGTGTCGGACGGATGGCGCATGGCGTATCCGTGCGCCCGCAGTTCTGTGCCGTCCATGAGCCTGAGCAGGGCTGCCGCGCTGGTGCGGTGGCCCTCCTCGGTGAATTCGAGCTCCACATGCCACCCGGCGAGCGTGGCCATAGGGGATCACCTCCGGAGGTCGACCTCTTCCCTCCCAGGGTGCGCCCGGCCACCGGCCTACGGCCAGTCGACCATCCCGTAGAAGAGGACCCAGGCCAGAACGACGGCCGAGGGCGCGAGCGCGGCGAGGACCACGCGCTTCGCGGCGTGGCGCCGCTGCCACGGCAGCGCCCAGGCGGTGACCAGCAGGACGAGCGCCACGGCCAGGCCGGCCTGGAACACGGTGAAGGCGGCGGCGAAGCTGTCGTCGAAGGCGCGGGCCTCGTCGCCGTTGCAGGAGTCACAGGCCATCGGGCTGATCCCGGCGAAGAACAACGCCACCAGCCCGAGCGGCAGCGTGATCAGGGTCGTCACCAGCGGCGCGACGAAGGCGCGGCGGTCACGGGCGGTGCCGGTGGTGATGGCGGCGGCGTTCTGCGTCATGCCCCCATCAAGCCACCACACGGCCCCCGGCGCATGAGTGCCCGTACTCACCGACGCGGGCCGGGCTACCCAGGCCGCCGCCCCTCACCGCCGGAACCCCCTCAGCGCTCCCGGCCCAGCCACTGCGCGACCTCGGTCGCCCAGTACGTGAGGATCGTGTCCGCGCCCGCCCGCTTGATGCCGAGCAGCGTCTCCATGACGGCGCGGTCGCGGTCGATCCAGCCCTTCTCGGCGGCCGCCTCGACCATCGCGTACTCGCCGCTGATCTGGTACGCGGCCACCGGCACGTCCACCGCCTGCGCGACCCGGTACAGGATGTCCAGGTAGGGGCCCGCGGGCTTGACCATGACCATGTCGGCGCCCTCCTCCAGGTCCAGCGCCAGCTCCCGCAGGGACTCGCGGGCGTTTGCCGGGTCCTGCTGGTAGGTCTTGCGGTCACCCTGGAGGGAGGAGGCGACGGCCTCGCGGAAGGGACCGTAGAAGGCGGAGGAGTACTTGGCGGTGTAGGCGAGGATCGACACATCCTCGTGCCCCGTCTCGTCCAGCGCGTCGCGGATGACCCCGACCTGGCCGTCCATCATGCCGCTGGGGCCCACGACGTGGACGCCTGCGTCGGCCTGGACCTGCGCCATCTCGGCGTAGCGCTCCAGCGTCGCGTCGTTGTCGACCCGGCCGTGCTCGTCGAGCACCCCGCAGTGGCCGTGGTCGGTGTACTCGTCCAGGCAGAGGTCGGACATGATCACCAGATCGTCCCCCACCTCCGCCTTCACGTCGCGGATCGCGACCTGGAGGATGCCGTCCGGCTCCGTGCCCGCCGTGCCCAGCGCGTCCTTGTTCTCGTCCGCCGGGACACCGAAGAGCATGATCCCCGCGACGCCCGCCGAGACGGCCTCCACGGCGGCCTTCCGCAGGGTGTCGCGGGTGTGCTGGACCACGCCCGGCATCGCCGAGATCGGCAGGGGTTCGCTGATGCCCTCGCGCACGAAGGCGGGGAGGATCAGGTCCGAGGGGTGCAGGCGGGTCTCCGCGACCATCCGTCGCATCGCCGGGGTGGTGCGCAGCCGGCGGGGGCGCGAGCCGGGGAAGGATCCGTACGTGCTCATCTTCTAGTCGCCTCTTCGAGCGTCGAGAACAGTCGGGAACCAGCGTAGGCCGTGGCCGCCCGCGCCCCCGCGCCGCACCACGCCCCGGACGCCCCCGGTACGGCGCGGGGCCCGGACGCCTTCGCGTCCGGGCCCCGCCCCACGGCCGTACGGCCGGCCTTGCCGCCCTCAGGTGGTGCGGCGGCGGCGCGCGCCCGGGCGGCGCTCACTCGGCCGGTACACCGACTCGCCCGCCTCCTTGGCCGCCTCGCGGCGCGCGGCCCCGTACTCGGCCAGCGCCTCGGCCAGCTTCGACACCGACGGCTCGGGCGACAGCACGTCGACCCGCAGGCCGTGCTCCTCCGCCGTCTTGGCCGTCGCCGGGCCGATGCAGGCGATCACGGTCACGTTGTGCGGCTTGCCGGCGATCCCGACGAGGTTGCGCACCGTCGAGGACGAGGTGAAGAGCACGGCGTCGAAGCCGCCGCCCTTGATCGCCTCACGGGTGTCCGCCGGCGGCGGCGACGCGCGCACCGTCCGGTAGGCGGTGACGTCGTCGACCTCCCACCCGAGCTCTATCAGGCCCGCGACCAGCGTCTCGGTCGCTATGTCCGCGCGCGGCAGGAAGACGCGGTCGATCGGGTCGAAGACCGGGTCGTACGGCGGCCAGTCCTCCAGCAGCCCGGCGGCCGACTGCTCGCCGCTCGGCACCAGGTCCGGCTTCACACCGAACTCGACCAGCGCGGCGGCGGTCTGCTCACCCACCGCGGCGACCTTGATGCCCGCGAAGGCGCGTGCGTCGAGCCCGTACTCCTCGAACTTCTCCCGCACCGCCTTCACCGCGTTGACGGAGGTGAACGCGATCCACTCGTAGCGGCCGGTGACCAGGCCCTTGACGGCCCGCTCCATCTGCTGCGGGGTGCGCGGCGGCTCCACGGCGATGGTCGGCACCTCGTGCGGCACCGCACCGTACGAACGCAGTTGGTCGGAGAGCGAGGCGGCCTGCTCCTTGGTGCGCGGCACGAGCACCCGCCAGCCGAACAGCGGCTTCGACTCGAACCAGGCCAGGTCCTCGCGGCGCGCGGTGGCGCCGTGCTCGCCGACCACGGCTATGACGGGCCGCGAGCCCTCGGGCGAGGGGAGCACCTTGCCCTGCTTGAAGACCTGCGCGACGGAACCCAGCGTCGCGCTCCAGGTCCGCTGTCGGGTCGTCGTACCGGCCACGGTCACCGTGAGCGGGGTGTCGGGCTTGCGCCCGGCGCCCACCAGCTCGGCGGCGGCGGCCGACACCGTCTCCAGCGTCGCGGAGACGACGAGGACGCCGTCGCTGGCGCCGACCTCGCTCCAGCAGCGCGCGGAGGCGGTACGGGCGTCCAGGAAGCGCACGTCGGCGCCCCCCCGGCCGCGCAGCGGCACACCGGCGTACGCGGGCACGCCGACGGCGGTCGCGACGCCGGGCACCACCTCGAAGGGAATCCCCTCGGTGGCGCAGACGAGCATCTCCTCGGCCGCGTTGCCGTCGAGTCCGGGGTCGCCGGTGACGGCTCGCACGACCCGCCTGCCGGCCCGCGCGGCCTCCATGACAAGATTGGTGGCGTCGCGGATCACCGGCACCCCGGCGGCTGCTGACATTTCGTCAGCTACCGTCAGCTGCGGCGTGTCGACACCCGCGCGCGCGTGGGTACGGACGACCTCCAGCACCTCGGGCTCGGCGATCAGCACGTCCGCCGAGGCGAGCGCCTCGACGGCGCGCAGCGTCAGCAGGCCGGGGTCACCGGGGCCCGCGCCCAGGAAGGTGACGTGCCCGTGGGCGGCGACCGCCGCGAAAGCGGAGGGGGTGGGACGTGAGGGGTTCAAAGCGATCGCTCCCCCATCAGACCGGCCGCGCCCTTGGCCAGCATCTCGTCCGCGAGTTCGCGGCCGAGCGCCATGGCCTCGTCGTAAGACTGGGGCACGGGACCGGTGGTGGACAGCTGCACCAGCGTCGAGCCGTCGAGGGTTCCGACGACTCCGCGCAGGCGCATCTCATTGACAATCCGCCCGTCGGCCAGAAGGTCGGCGAGCGCGCCCACGGGGGCGCTGCATCCGGCCTCCAGGGCGGCGAGGAGGGACCGCTCGGCGGTCACGGCGGCCCGGGTGAACGGGTCGTCGAGTTCGGCGAGGGCGGCGATCAGGGCCGTGTCCGACGCGAGGCACTCCACGGCCAGGGCTCCCTGGCCGGGTGCGGGCAGCACGTTGTCCACGGACAGCAGGTCGGTGGCCTCGTCGCCGCGCCCGATCCGGTTCAGGCCGGCGGCGGCCAGGACGACGGCGTCGAGCTCACCAGCGCGCACGTACCCGATCCGGGTGTCGACGTTCCCGCGGATCGGCACGGTCTCGATGACCTTGCCCAGGCTCTTGGCGTACGCGTGCAGCTGCGCCGTGCGGCGCGGCGAACCGGTACCGATCCGCGCGCCGTCGGGCAGCCGCTCGAAGGTCAGGCCGTCACGGGCGACGAGCGCGTCCCGCGCGTCCTCCCGCTTCGGCATGGCCGCGATCACCAGTTCCCCGGGCTGCGTGGTCGGCAGGTCCTTGAGCGAGTGGACGGCGAAGTCCACCTCACCCCGGGCCAGCGCGTCCCGCAGGGCGGTGACGAAAACGCCGGTGCCCCCGATCTGCGCGAGGTGCTCGCGGGACACGTCACCGTAGGTCGTGATCTCCACGAGCTCGACGGGCCGGCCGGTGACCGCCCGTACCGCCTCGGCGACGTGCCCGGACTGGGACATGGCCAACTTGCTGCGTCGCGTGCCAAGCCGGAGGGGCTGGTCGGGACGTGTGTTCATGATGCCCGTCCTGGGTCGTCGTTCTTCGGATCGGCCGCGTCCGCCCGGCTGACGGAGGCCACCGTCTGAGGGTCGAGGTCGAAGAGTTCACGCAGCGCCTCCGCGTACCCGGCGCCGCCGGGCTCGCTCGCGAGCTGCTTGACGCGCACGGTCGGCGCGTGGAGGAGCTTGTCTACGACGCGCCGCACGGTCTGCGTCACCTCGGCCCGCTGGCGCTCGTCCAGATCCGGCAGGCGTCCGTCGAGCCGGGCCACCTCCATGGCCACCACCTCGGCGGCCATGGCGCGCAGCGCGACGACGGTGGGCGTGATGTGCGCGGCCCGCTGCGCCGCGCCGAAGGCCGCCACTTCCTCGGCGACGATCGCGCGCACCGCGTCGACGTCGGCCGCCATCGGGGCGTCCGCCGAGACCTCGGCGAGCGACTCGATGTCCACGAGCCGCACGCCGGGGATCCGGTGGGCGGCCGCGTCGATGTCGCGCGGCATGGCCAGGTCGAGCAGCGCGAGCCGGACCGGCCGGACGTCGACCTGGCTCCGGGCGCCCTTGCGGGGCTGCCGGTGCGCGGCGGCCTCGCCCTGGTCGGCCCAGGTGCCGTGCAGCTCCAGGGAGTTGGCGTCGACACCGGTGAGCGCGGAGCGCCCGTCGGGGCCCACGGGGCACCCGTCGGTCTCGGCGGGAGCGCTGGTGATGGTCCGCGCCGCTCCGGCGTCGGCGAGCCGTCGGCCGCCTTCGGCGGCGGCGACCAGCCGGGCGAGTACGTCCCGGTCCAGCCCGGCCACGTCCGGCGCGGCGGGAGCCGCGGGGGTGTGGGGTACGGGTTCGGGTTCGGGTGCGGGTGCGGTGTCGCGGGAGACGGCGGCGAGCACGTCGTCGGCGGTCAGCACCAGCCCGGTCGCCCCGGTGCAGGAGACCACCACGTCGGCCCGCGTCAGCTCGTCCGCGACCGAGGCCATCGGAACGGCCCGCGCCGTCACCCCGGTGCCCGAGGCAACCAGAATCCCGGCCAAACGCTCCGCCCGCTCCGCGGTCCGGTTCGCCACGACGATCTCGGCGACGCCGACCCGGGCCAGGGTGGCCGCCGCCAGCGACGACATCGAGCCGGCGCCGATCACCAGCGCCCGCTTGCCCGCCGCCCACGCGGGGACCTCGGCGCCCATGGACAGCTGTTCCAGCCCGAACGTCACCAGCGACTGCCCGGCCCGGTCGATCCCGGTCTCCGAGTGCGCCCGCTTGCCGACGCGCAGCGCCTGCTGGAACAGGTCGTTGATCAGCCGACCCGCCGTGTGCTGCTCCTGCCCGAGCGCCAGGGTGTCCTTGATCTGCCCGAGGATCTGGCCCTCGCCGACCACCATCGAGTCCAGCCCGCACGCCACCGAGAACAGGTGGTGCACCGCCCGGTCCTCGTAGTGCACGTAGAGATAGGGGGTGAGCTCCTCCAGGGCCACCCCGCTGTGCTGCGCCAGCAACGTCGACAGCTCGGCCACACCGGCGTGGAACTTGTCCACGTCCGCGTACAGCTCGATGCGGTTGCAGGTGGCGAGCACCGTCGCCTCCGTCGCCGGCTCGGCGGCGAGGGTGTCGTGCAGCAGCTTGACCTTGGCGTCGGCGGACAGCGAGGCCCGCTCCAGCACGCTCACCGGCGCGCTGCGGTGGCTCAGCCCTACGACCAGGAGACTCATGCCGGCATCACCGCCGGGACGTCACCCTCGGGGCCGCCCTTGCGGACGGCGGACGCGGTGGCGGTGGCGGGAGAGGTGGCGGTTGCGGTTGCGGTTGCGGCAGCGGCAGCCGCGGCGGCGGTCACCGGGTTCGCGGCGGCGCCGGTCGCGGAGTCCGCGGCGGCGGCCGCTTCCTCACCGGCCTTGCGCTGCTCGTGGAAGGCCAGGATCTGGAGCTCGATCGACAGGTCCACCTTGCGCACGTCCACACCGTCCGGCACGGACAACACGGTCGGCGCGAAGTTCAGGATCGAGGTGACACCGGCGGCGATGAGCCGCTCGCTCACCTGCTGCGCCGCGCCCGCCGGGGTGGCGATGACCCCGATGGAGACGCCGTTCTCCTCGATGATCTTCTCCAGCTCATCGGTGTGCTGCACGGGCATGCCGGCCACCGGCTTCCCCGCCATCGCCGGGTCCGCGTCGATCAGCGCCGCCACGCGGAACCCGCGCGAGGCGAAGCCGCCGTAGTTGGCCAGGGCCGCGCCGAGGTTGCCGATGCCGACGATGACGACCGGCCAGTCCTGGGTCAGCCCGAGTTCGCGGGAGATCTGGTAGACGAGGTATTCGACGTCGTAGCCGACCCCGCGCGTCCCGTACGAGCCGAGGTAGGAGAAGTCCTTGCGGAGTTTGGCGGAGTTGACCCCGGCTGCGGCCGCGAGCTCTTCGGAGGACACCGTGGGCACCGATCGCTCGGAGAGCGCGGTGAGGGCACGCAAGTACAGCGGAAGCCTGGCGACAGTGGCCTCGGGAATACCTCGGCTGCGGGTCGCCGGTCGGTGAGTTCGGCCAGTTGCCACGATGCTCCTGCGGGATGAGCGGGGCTGCAGGCGGTCACTTGTCCCAAGACCGCCCCGTCGGAAGCAGGCTATGTCTTTGTGAACGCGTGCACAAAGATTGTGTCCGCTTTGTCCGCCCAAAGTGACCGGGGTCACGCGGTCCGGTCGTCGGGGGGCGGAGCCGGGGGCGGGCCGAACCCGTTCAAATCCGGTGGGGGGCAAAGCGGTACACACTCCTCATCGATACGCGCCCGAGCCCCCACAAATCGCCCATGATGGTAACCGGCCTGACGGTCAGCCCTCCAACGCCCGGCGCAGTCGCTCCGGGTTCACCCTCCAGAAGGTGTGCTGTTCGCCGTCCACCAGCACCACCGGGATCTGCTCCCAGTGCAACCGGTACAGCTCCTCGTCCTGCGAGATGTCCTTCTTCTCCCACCGCGCCCCGGTCTCGGCGCAGATCTTCTCGACCACCTCCTGCGCGTCGTCACACAGATGGCATCCCGGCTTCCCGATGAGCGTGACCAGCCGCTCCTCGGGGCGCTTCTTCTCCTTGCGGCGCAACAGAGGACTCATGTCCTCATTGTCCCGCGCCGCGGGGACCGCGCAGCCGGCCCGCCGACCGCCGGGCCGACGGCCGGCAAAGGGCCGCGGAGGGGGACGGGAAGCGACGGGGAAGCAGCGGGGAAGCGGCCGTTCCGAAGAGTTCACGCCCGCGTTCCTCCTCGGTTCGGGAACTCCCGAACACAATGGCTATGCTCGCGTCATGGCCGCTCTGGGATGGCTCACCCACCGTAGGCGCTCCGCCACCGCGCGGAGCGTGCTGGCAGGCGAGGCTTCGGCCGAGGCCGCCCGCAAGAGCGCGCAGGAGGAGGCGCCACCTCTGCCCGGAGCGCCGGAGGCGGCTCCGCGCGAGTCGGCCCGGAAGCCTGCGGAGAAGCCCGCCGAGAAGCCCGCCGAACCAGAGTTCCCGGTCCGGGGCGACGATCTCGCCGCCGCCTTCTTCGACCTCGACAACACCGTCATGCAGGGCGCCGCGATCTTCCACTTCGGCCGCGGCCTCTACAAGCGCGAGTTCTTCCGCCGCCGCGAACTGGCCCGCTTCGCCTGGCAGCAGGCGTGGTTCCGGCTCGCCGGGGTCGAGGACCCCGAGCACATGCAGGACGCCCGTGACAGCGCGCTGTCCATCGTCAAGGGCCACAAGGTCTGCGAACTCATGGCGATCGGCGAGGAGATCTACGACGAGTACATGGCCGAGCGGATCTGGCCGGGCACCCGCGCCCTGGCCCAGGCCCACCTCGACGCCGGCCAGAAGGTGTGGCTGGTCACGGCCGCCCCCGTCGAGACCGCCACGATCATCGCCCGCCGCCTCGGCCTGACCGGCGCCCTGGGCACCGTCGCCGAGTCCGTCGACGGCGTCTACACGGGCCGCCTGGTCGGCGAGCCGCTGCACGGCCCCGCCAAGGCGGAGGCGGTACGGGCCCTGGCCGCCGCCGAGGGACTCGATCTCGAACGCTGCGCCGCCTACAGCGATTCGCACAACGACATTCCGATGCTGTCGCTGGTCGGACATCCGTACGCGATCAATCCCGATACAAAACTGCGCAAGCATGCCCAGGCACACGACTGGCGCCTGCGCGACTATCGGACCGGCCGCAAGGCCGTGAAGGTCGGCGTCCCGGCCGCCGCCGGAGTCGGCGCGATCGCAGGCGGCGCGGCCGCGGCGATCGCCCTGCACCGCCGCCGCAAGTAGCCGGCGCCCCACCCGCCGCCCGCCCGCGATCCCGGGCGGGCAACCCCGCACCTCTACCCGCGCCGTCGGCGCGGCACTCCGGCCTGCCCGACTCGGTCGCGCCACACCCCGGAAGCGCCCATTCCGCGTACCCAACCGATCAAGAACCGATCACCAACTGCGACTGAATATGCCCTCGGTACGCAACAGAAGTGTCGTAACCGGTGATTTGAGCAACTGGGTGTAGCGCTGCCTGTACGAAGCGTTATTCTCCTCAAACGCATGCCACCGACCATCTGTCGCCACGACGGGTGAACGGTCCCGCACTGCACGTGATGGAAGCTCTGCCTCTGGGAGTCCCGTGTACCCACCTGTCGGGGTTGACGCCTCGGGCCTGGCTACGCTGCGCGCGACGGTCCTCGACCACCTGCGCGGCTTCGTCCCCACCGCGTACGCCGTCCCCGCCCTCGCCGCCGCGGTCCCTGCCGGGCTCGGCCCGGCCGGTCCTTGCTACGCCCTGACCGACGGTGGGGCGACGGTGGGCAGACGCGGTCGCGCGGGCGGTGCGGGCACCGCCACCGGCACGAGCGCGCCCGCCGCCCGCCGCCCCACCGCGGACAGCGACCAGGCCCGCATGATGGACCTGGTCGAACGCGCGCAGGCCGGCGAGGCCGAGGCGTTCGGCCGGCTCTACGACCAGTACAGCGACACGGTGTACCGCTACATCTACTACCGCGTCGGCGGCAAGGCGACCGCGGAGGATCTCACCAGCGAGACCTTTCTGCGCGCGCTGCGCCGCATCTCCACCTTCACCTGGCAGGGCCGCGACTTCGGGGCCTGGCTGGTGACGATCGCGCGCAACCTGGTCGCCGACCACTTCAAGTCCAGCCGCTTCCGCCTGGAAGTGACCACGGGCGAGATGCTGGACGCCAACGAGGTGGAACGCTCCCCCGAGGACTCCGTCCTGGAGTCCCTCTCCAACGCGGCCCTGCTGGAGGCCGTACGAAAACTCAACCCGCAGCAGCAGGAGTGCGTGACCCTGCGCTTCCTACAGGGCCTCTCGGTCGCCGAGACGGCCCGGGTGATGGGCAAGAACGAGGGCGCGATCAAAACGCTCCAGTACCGGGCGGTCCGCACCCTGGCCCGTCTCCTCCCTGACGACGCCCGCTGACCGCCTCCCGACGCCGATCCCCTTGATGACTCCGATGCCGCTGTGGTCCGATCATCCTTCGTCCGTAACCCAAGTGCCGCGCCGCTCGTTGTGCGGAATGCAGGCTCCCTGTGGACACGCCCTGCCCGAAGCCGCTCACTCGAAAGTGTGGATGTGCTCAAGGAAGGCAACCTTCCGGACACCTGGGGGAGTCGATCGTCATGACGAGAGGAGGTGCCGCCAGTGATCGCGAACGTGACTCCGCACCGGCGGGCGAACGCCTTCGCCCAGGCCCTGGAGGATCGGACCCCGTCCGACCTTTCGGAACCGGACCCGGCGGCCGAGCAGTCCGAGGCACCTGCCGAATCTGCCGACCACGACCGGTTGTTGGCCCTGGCGAACGCGCTCGGCGAGAGAATGCCGCGCCCGGTGCTGGACCCCGAGGTCAAAGTGGTGCAACGAGCACAGCTCGTCGCCGCCATGGAGGCCCTGGTAATGGAAGAGAGGGCCGGGGGCGGTGCCGCTCCCGACCCTCTGGTGCCCGAACAGCGGACCGGCCGCGGCGCCCACCGGGCGACCTCGCTCCGGAAATTGCGGCCCCGCTCCCGCTGGTCCAAGGGCATCGCAGCGGGCGGCCTCACCGTGGGTGTGGCCGCGGGGGCCTTCGGCGGAGTGGCCGCTGCCAGCACCGACGCCCTGCCCGGTGACTCCCTCTACCCCGTCAAGCGGGGCATGGAGGACATCAAGCTGGGCATGGCCGACGAGGACTCGGACCGGGGCGAGCTCTACCTCGACCAGGCTTCGAACCGGCTGTTCGAGGCCCGCAGACTCATGGAGCGCGGCCGGACCGGCGTCCTGGACCACGAGTCCCTGGGCGCGATCCGCCGGGCCCTGGCGGGCATGAGCCACGACGCGGCGGAGGGCCACCGGCTGCTCCAGGCCGCGTACGAGCGGGACGGATCGCTCGGCCCGATGCAGATGCTGTCCTCGTTCTCCCGCTCTCACCGCGACGCGTGGGGCAAGCTCCGGGAAAAGCTCCCGGCTCAGCTCACCGACGTCGGGGGCCAGGTCGAGTCGGTCTTCCAGGCCATAGACGAAGACGTGGCGCCCATCCAGAACCTGCTGCCCAAGCCCCCGGAGCAGTCCCGCGGCGCCACGGGCGGCCAGGCGAAGCCCAGCGCCTCCCCCGGCAAGCAGCAGTCCGAGGCCCCCGCAGGCCAACCGGCGGCGTCCCCCCCGAGCGCGCCCCCGTCAGCGGCCTCCAAGCCCCCGGCCCCCGGCGGGCTCCTGGGCGGAACCGGTGATCTGCTCCACCCGCCGGCCGACGGCCACTCCGCGCCGCCCCCCTCGGGAGCGGCCCCGGACCACCCCCGGCCGGACATCACCCTCCCGCCGCTCCTGCCCGGCCTGCTCCCGGGCCTGGGCCTCAAGGCGGAGGACACCGAATAGCGCGAAGCGGTGCCCGGCGGACCATCCCGCCGGGCACCGCCTTGTCGTGTCCCGTCCCGGGCTCTCGCCCCGGGGCCGGCGCCCGCCGCCGCAAGAGCCGCCGTCAGAAGAAGACCGACCGCCGCTGCACCAGCAACCGGTACAGGGTGTGTTGTATCTGCTCCCGCACCTGGTCCGTCAGGTTGAACATCAGCATCGGATCCTCCGCCGCCTCCGCCGGATACCCGTCCGTGGAGATCGGCTCCCCGAACTGGATCGTCCACTTCGTCGGCAACGGCACCATCCCGAGCGGCCCCAGCCACGGGAACGTCGGAGTCACCGGGAAGTACGGCACGCCCAGCAACCGCGCCAGCGTCTTCGCGTTGCCGACCATCGGGTAGATCTCCTCCGCCCCCACGATCGAACAGGGCACGATCGGCGTCCGCGCCAGCAGCGCCGTCGACACGAACCCGCCCCGCCCGAACCGCTGGAGCTTGTACCGCTCCCCGAAGGGCTTCCCGATCCCCTTGAAGCCCTCCGGCATCACCCCGACGAGCTCCCCGGCCTCCAGCAGCCGCTGGGCGTCCTCCGCACAGGCCAGCGTGTGACCCGCCTTGCGTGCCAGCTCGTTCACCACCGGCAGCATGAACACCAGGTCCGCGGCCAGCAGCCGCAGGTGCCGCTCCGCCGGATGGTGATCGTGCACCGCCACCTGGAGCATCAGCCCGTCCAACGGCAACGTCCCGGAGTGGTTCGCCACGATCAGCGCGCCGCCCTCCTTCGGGATGTTCTCGATGCCCTTGACCTCGACCCGGAAGTACTTGTCGAACAGCGGCCGCAGCATGGACATCAGGACCTGGTCCGTCAGCTCCTTGTCATAGCCGAAGTCGTCGACCTCGTACTCCCCGGTGATCCGCCTGCGCAGGAACGCCAGCCCGCCGGCGATCCGCCGGTCCCAGTCACCCGACCGCGCCCCGGGCCCGGCGGTCTCCACCGCCCGCGCGGCCTCCGCGGCCGGCTCCGGTACGGGCTGCACCACCGGCTCCCCCGCCTGCGGAGCCACCCGCACCCGTCGCGCCGGCCGCCGTCGTGGCCGCTCCTCGTCGAACGGGATGACCTTCGCGTCCGCCACTATCGCTCCGCTCCCTCAGCCGCCGGCCCGACACCCGACAGATCCGCGTTCAGCATCCCGGCCACCCGGTCCACGGCCCGTCCCACCCGCTCCGGCGGCAGCGGCCCGCTTCCCCGACTCCGCGCGAAGTCCGCGAACGTCTCGGCGGTCGTGTACATCGGCTCGAACCCTAGGGTGGACCGCATCTGCGTGGTCTCCACGACCCGCCCGTGCGTCAGCAGTCGGATCTGTTCGGGCGAGAAATCGGTCACCCCGACCGCCCGCAGCGCCGACCCCACCCACGTCACCGCGGGCATCACCAGCGGCACCGTCGGCCGCCCCAGCCGCCGCGCGCACTGCGACAGCAGCAACACCCCGTCGCCCGCGATGTTGAAGGTACCGCTGTTCAGCGTCCCCCGCTCGGGCTCCCCGGCCGCCAGCCGCAGCACCTCCATCACGTCGTCCTCGTGGACGAACTGCAGCCGCGGGTCGTACCCCAGCACGGTCGGCATCACCGGGATCGAGAAGTACTCGGCCAACGCCGAATCCGCGTACGGCCCCAGGATGTTCGCGAACCTCAGCACGCACACCGCCACGTCCGGCCGCCTGCGCGCGAAGCCCCGTACGTACCCCTCGACCTCCACCGCGTCCTTCGCGAAGCCGGCCGCCGGCAGCGACTTCGGCTGCGTGGTCTCGGTGAAGACGGCCGGATCCCGCGAGGTGCCCCCGTACACGCTGGTACTGGACTTCACCACGAGCCGCCGCACCGTCGGGGACTTCTGGCAGGCCCCGAGCAGCTGCATCGTCCCGATGACGTTCGTTTCCTTCACGGCGCTGCGCGCGCCGCCACTGCCCGCGCTGCCTCCCGTCACGGCGAGGTGCACCACCGTGTCGACGGCGTGCTCGGCCAGCACCCGGGCGATGGCGGACCGTCTGATGTCCGTACGCACGAACTCCGCCGCACCGAGCCGGTGCGCGGGACTCACCGAATCCACCGCGATCACCCGATCGACATCCGGCTCGCGCTGGATGCGGCGCACGAAGCGGCTCCCCAGCTGCCGGGCAGCACCAGTGACGAGAACGACCTTGCCCACGAGTTCAGCGCCTCCCTCGAAGAAGTCCCCCGGCTACACCGCAGCCCCTCCACCAGGATGGTGGAGGGGCTGCGGAGAACACGTACAGCTGCCGTTTACTTCTTGTTACGGCGCTGGACGCGGGTGCGCTTGAGCAGCTTGCGGTGCTTCTTCTTGGCCATCCGCTTACGCCGCTTCTTGATAACAGAGCCCACGACTACCCTCGCTCACTTCTCGGAACATCCCCGCGCCAGCGGGGATCGGTGCGGGGCGTCTGGGCCCACACGACCTACGTCGGCCTAGCCTACCCGCCCGAGCTCTGAGCTTGTAATCCGAGCCCAACCCGAGAGTCATCTCAAGCCGACTCCACCCCCACATAAGACTCCCGGAGGTACTCGTGCACCGCGTTCTCGGGGACCCGGAAGGACCGGCCCACCCGGATGGCGGGCAGATGACCGTTGTGCACCAGGCGGTACACGGTCATCTTCGACACTCGCATCACCGAGGCGACCTCCGCCACGGTCAGGAACTGAACCTCACTGAGAGGCCTCTCGCCAGCAGCCATGACACACCTTGACCTTCCGCGCATGACGGGCACCGGCTTCCCCTCCGGTTACGCCCCGTCGTCGCACGCTCACTCCCAGAGTAGGGGCGTGTGATACGAGTGGGGAAGAGGAGCTACGGCCACTCCTGACGCCACGGCAGACCCGCCCGGTCGAGCAGGTAGCGCGTGAGCGGTCTGTAGAAGTCCGCGGCCACCCCGTCATCAAGCGGAACCGTCACCGCGACCCGCCCCTCGGCCTCCCCGACGAACAGTGCCGGATCATCCGTATCCGCCAACCCGATCACCTCCACACCCAACTGACCTGCACCGCAGACCCACCCGTGGTCCCCCACCACCAATTCCGGCAACGGCCCGCCGGCGTCCGCCAACGCCCCCAGCGCGACCCGAACCGGCAGCGGCGAATGGGTGTGCGCGCCGGTGACACTCGCGGGTGGCCGCGCGCCGGGTTCCCGCACCAGTGCGACCCCCCGTACGTAATCGATCCGGTGCGCGCGTACGCCGAACCGGGTCGCCATGTCGACACGGACCCCCTGCGCCGGGGTGAGGACAACACAGCCCGCCGCCGACAGGGCCCGCGCCAAACTGGCGTAGAACCCCAGGAGGCGGTGCGGATGCCCCGTCCCGAACAACACGGGCGACCGCAGCCGCGCCGCCTCCCGCAGCCGCGCCGCGAAAGCCTCCAACCCGGCCAAAGTCCGCTCCGGATCGATCACGTCCGGCCCGCTGACCTGCGACGGGTCCGCCGACACCCCACACCGGTCGGCCATCAGCCGCAGCAGATCACCCTCGGCCCAACGCCACTGCGGCTCCAGCCCCAACAGCACCCGCGGATCGCCCGCCGCGAACAGCCTGTAACTGCGCAGGCTCTCCTCACGCGAGGTGGCGACGGGCCCGGCCAACCGGGAAGCCAGCAGATGCGCACGTAACGCGCCGGTGCTCAACACCCTCCGATGCTGCCGCACCGAACCCGGCACCTCATCAATTCCACCGAACAGCCCCACCGTTGGCGTAACGATGCTTCGCCACGACCGCCCCCTACACGAGCATCCCGCGCAGCGGGAACGCCGCCCTCCGCGTCGCCAGGACGGCCTGATCCGTGCTGTCCGCCGGGTCGTATCCCGCCTCCCAGTCCCGCCATCCGACCGTCCGGCCGTCCGTCATCCGCGCCGGCCCCGGCTGCCGGGTCCGCGCGTACACCTCGCTCCGCCACTCCTGCGGCACCTCCGCGGCCGGATCGACCGGCCGGTGCGCCGCGATCCCCACCAGATGGGTCCACGACCGCGGTACGACGTCCACCACCGCGTAGCCACCCCCGCCCAGGGCGAGCCAGCGACCGTCCGCGTACTCGTGCGCCAGCCGGTGACACGCCTCCTGGACGGCCCGCTGCGCGTCCAACGACACCGCCAGATGGGCCAGCGGATCCTCGAAGTGCGTGTCGGCCCCGTGCTGGGACACCAACACCTGCGGCCGGAAGTCCGCGAGGAGCTCCGGCACCACCGCGTGGAAGGCGCGCAGCCACCCCTCGTCACCGGTCCCCGCCGGCAGCGCCACGTTGACCGCCGAGCCCTCGGCGGCCGGGCCGCCCGTCTCCTGCGGCCACCCGGTCTGCGGGAACAGCGTCCGCGGATGTTCGTGCAGGGACACCGTCAGCACCCGGGGGTCGTCCCAGAACGCCGCCTGCACCCCGTCGCCGTGGTGCACGTCCACATCCACGTACGCGACGCGCTCGGCGCCCAGCTCCAGCAGCCGGGCGACCGCCAGCGCCGCGTCGTTGTAGACGCAGAACCCGGCCGCGCCGCCCGGCATCGCGTGGTGCAGCCCGCCCGCGAAGTTGACCGCGTGCCCGGCCTCCCCGCGCCAGATCGCCTCGGCCGCCGCCACCGACTGCCCGGCGATCAACGCCGACGCCTCGTGCATCCCGCGGAACGCCGGATCGTCGACGGTCCCGAGCCCGTACGAACCGTCGGCCACCCCGGGGTCGGCCGACACCTCCCGCACCGCGGCGACGTAGTCCTCCCGGTGCACGAGCCGCAGCGTCGAATCCCCCGCCGCGCGGGCCGCCCGCACCTCCATGGCCCGGTCCAGCCCGAAGGCCCGCACCAGGCCCATGGTCAGCGCCAGGCGCACCGGGTCCATCGGATGGCCCGGCCCGAAGTCATACCTCGTTACCGCCTCGTCCCACATCAACAACCCGCGGCCGCTCATGCCCGACACCGTATCGGGCCCCGCCGACGCCGAAGGAACGGGCATAGAACAGCGTCACCAACACCAGCACCATCGGCACCAGCATCGCGCCCCGGTAGCTCCAGGCGTCCCCTATCCCACCGACCAGCGGCGAACCAACCAGGAACCCCACGTAGTTGAAGACGTTCAGCCGGGCGACGGCCGTGTCCGACGCCCCGGGGCCGAACTTCTCGACGGCGAGTCGCCCGGCGGCCGCGAAGGTCTGCGGCACGATCACACACAGCCCGATCCCCAGCAACGTGAACCCGAGCATCCCCGCCCACGCCCCGGGCGCGGCGGCCACCACCGCGAAGCCGCCCGCCGCGACCACCGTCCCCGCCCGTACCACCGCGACCGGCCCGAAGCGGCGTACGCCCAGGTCCCCGACGGCCCGCCCGAGCAGCGTGGTCACCATGTACACGTTGTACGGGACCGTCGCGAGTTGCTCCGAACTCCCCAGCACGGCCTGGAGGTACTTGGCGCTCCAGTTCGAGACGGTCGAGTCCCCGATGTACGCGCACGCCATCACCAGGCACAGAGGCAGCAACAGCCCGAACCCGCCGGGCCCCAGTCCCTTCCCCGCTTCCTCGCCCGGCCCCGGGCCGCGCTGGTCCACGTAGAACCGGCTGCCCGCCAAGGCCGCCGGCAACAACAGGACGACGGCCGGCAGGTAACTCGTGAAGAGCCCCAGATGCCAATGGGCCCCCGCCCACGCGGCGGAGGCCCCGACGATCCCGCCCAGGCTGTACGAGGCGTGGAACCCGAGCATGATGCTGCGGCCGTACGTCCGCTGGAGGCTCACGCCGAGCATGTTCATGGAGGCGTCGAGCGCCCCGACCGACAGTCCGAACGCCCCCAGCGCCAAGGCCACGTGCCACAACTGCCCGCCGGCCCCGACCCCGAGGAGCGCGAGCAGCACGAGCGGCTGGGCCCACCTGAGGACCAGGCTGGGCGCGACCCGCTTCACCAGGTGCTCGGTCGCCACGCTGGCGGCGCCGGCGAGGATCGGGACGGCGGCCAGGAAGGCGGGCAGCAGGCCGTCGGATATCCCGTACTGGTTTTGGATGGCGGGGATCCGCGTCACGAGCAGGGCGAAGGTCACGCCCTGCACGAAGAAACTGAACCCGAGGGACAACCGGCCACGGCGCAGCCGCACGTCATCTGTCATGGCGGCTCAGCGTAGGGCTCCGGGCTACCGGTGGGTAGAGCGATCACACACCAATCGACGGTGGCTCGTGGGGAGTCACTCCTCGATGCCGAGCAGCCGGATCAGGTCCTTCATCTCCCCGAAGCACGCCTTCGCACCGGCCAGCCGGTCGGCGGGCATCATCCCGGTGAACCCGTACACGTCCATCCCGGCGGCCACGGCCGCCTCCACTCCGAGCGGGCTGTCCTCGACGACCACGCACCGCGCCGGCTCGACGCCCATCCGGTCCGCGGCGTGCAGGAACAGATCGGGAGCCGGCTTGCCCCGGCCCACATCCTGCGAGCTGAAGATCCACTCCTCCTCGAACCACCCGTCGATCCCGGCGGCCCGATGCCCGACCCTGATGCGCTCGTGACTCCCGGAGGACGCGAGGCAGTAGGCGATCCCGTGCGCGGTCAGCGCCCCGAGCACTTCCTCCACGCCGGGGACGGGCCGCAACTCCCGCGCGAACGCCTCGAACGTCCGGGAGTGGAGCTTCTCGTCGAAGTCCTCGGGCAACCGCTGCCCGGTCCGCTCCAGCACCAGATCGTGCACCCGATGCACGGCGCCCCCCATGTAGTCGCGGAGCGACTCGTCGTACGAGGTCGGATGACCGAGCTCACTGAGGTAGCCGGCGAGGATCGTGTTGGCGAGCGGCTCGCTGTCCACCAGCACGCCGTCGTTGTCGAAGATGACGAGGTCATAGCCCATACGAACACCCTACGAGTCAACAGCTCGGCAGCCCCGTCATCCCATGCCGGGCATCCGTAGGACTTTTACCGGTGGAGGGTGGATTGCCCCGGAAACGCAGAAAAGCCCCGCACCGAACCCGGTAAAGGGCTGGTGCGGGGCTTCCGCAATGATTGTTCGGCGGCGTCCTACTCTCCCACAGGGTCCCCCCTGCAGTACCATCGGCGCTGAAAGGCTTAGCTTCCGGGTTCGGAATGTAACCGGGCGTTTCCCTAACGCTATGACCACCGAAACACTATGAAGTTAACCAACCGGGCATGGACACAGTTCGTTACTTCAGAACTAACACAGTGGACGCGAGCAACTGAGGACAAGCCCTCGGCCTATTAGTACCAGTCAGCTCCACCCGTTACCGGGCTTCCACATCTG
>NZ_JBEYZH010000006.1:79405-265338 GCF_040645975.1 Streptomyces sp. NPDC046557 | reverse complement strand
CTACGACTTCGACAAGTACCGCCGCCTGCTGTGGAAGCGCGGCATCAAACCCGTGATCGCGCGACGCGGCGTCGCCCACGGTTCCGGACTGGGCAGATCCGTTGGGTGGTCGAGCGTGCCTTCGCCTGGCTGCACCAGTTCAAACGGCTCCGCACCCGCTACGAACGACGCGCCGATCTCCACCAGGGACTGCTCGAACTGGCCTGCAGCCTCATATGCCTCCGCCGCCTGCGAACCTCATTTTGAAACGATCAGTAAGTGGGGGGGTCTACCAAGGCAGTTGGCCGACCGCCTCGGTCGTTGTGGGTGGTGACGACGTCGCGAGACAGAGTTGCCCACCGAATCCCGGGCGGACCACCCCGGAGCGCCCGATTCCCCAGCAAACATGAGCAACATTGGATAAACCCGCTTCGCGCCCCCCTGGCCCCACCTGAGCACCCCTGAATCGCCCGACACTCCTGCCCCAACCGAAGAGAATCGTTTCTCCAATCCCACCAGTCCGGACATGCCAAAAAGGGCCGCGTCCTCCGGGAATCCCACTGTCTCCCGGGCCTGCGACCCTGCGATGTCGTGTCGCGCCCCCTGTGCGCCCCGGCGCCGCCGGGGCTCATTCCCTCGCGCCCCGCCGGGGGGCGCCTTGGACGCGATCCGCGGCCGTGACCGGCCGGGCTCCAGCGCCCGCTGTTCTCCTCCGTCGTGCCGTGCCCGGCCCACGCCTACGCGGCGAGCCCCCACTGCCGCACACCGACCCGGGCGTGCCCACCAGCGACGACGGCCGCGGCCTGCGGGGCGGTTCCACCGGTGAGGGGCGACACGGTCGGCTGCCCGACGGCTCCCGCGGAACCACCCGCGGCGAGGGCCGTGGTCGAACGCCGGACAGAGGGGGTCTTGCCGTGCGCCTCGGCCCGGATCCGCTGCTTGATCGTGGGCGGCAGCGACCCTCCGCGCATCATCGCCCGCCACGTCCGCCGCGCCACCGGGGCCGGCCGGCGCCGAACCGCCGTGGTCGCGGGAGCGGTCTCGTCGGAGGGGGCGGCAGCAGCGGCCTTCGCCCCAAAGCCGAGCGCGGCGAACAGTGCCACGACCGCGGCGAGGACGACGGTCCAGAACGACGAGACGGTGCTGCGGAGAGCCATGACGGGTCCCTCATTTCGCGATGTTCCGAAGGGCGGATCTGAATACATTCGCCATGATGTTTCCGCAACCGGACGAACCCCACCACGCGCGCCGATCTTCCGACAAACACCACCCATAAGAACCAACCGGTGAAGAAGCACGGGCTTCCGGGCCGCAGAACGGCCCCTGACCAAGTCTCTTGGTCAGGGGCCGTTCACCTGCGGTGGGTGTGGGATTTGAACCCACGGTGACTCGCGCCACGACGGTTTTCAAGACCGTTCCCTTAGGCCGCTCGGGCAACCCACCTGGCCGGTACAGCGTACCGGGCGGTGAGGGTGGGTGGGGGCCGGGTCAGGCGGAATGGGGGCTGGTCGTAGGCATCGCCCCGGCCTCATACGGTGAGCAGGACGCCCCCGTAGGACACTCCGGCGACCACCACCCAGGCACCGAGGCCCAGCACTGCCGCCCGGCCACCGGTGCGGGCCAGGGTAGGGAGGTGGACGGCGGTCCCCAGACCGAACAGGGCTGCGGCCAGAAGTGCCTCCTGGGCGGTGTGCGCCCAGCCCAGGGCCGCGTGGGGCAGGAACCCGGTGGCGCGCAGCGCGGCCGCCAGCAGGAAGCCGACCACGAAGAGGGGCACCGGGGCGGGGCGTCGTCCCGAGGCGGTACGCACTCCGCGTCGCCGGGCCCGTACCGAGAACGCCACGGCCCCGACGAGCGGGGCCAGGAGCGCCACCCGCATGAGCTTGACGAGCACCGCCTCGCCGAGGGCGCCGGGTCCTGCCGTCTGCGCGGTGGCCACCACTTGGCCGACATCGTGGACGCTCGCGCCCACCCACCGGCCGAATCCCAGGTCAGACAGGCCCAAGGGGCCTTGGAGGAGCGGGAGTACAGCAATGGCCAACGTTCCACACAGAGTCACCAGGGCGACCGACGAGGCCACATCCTCCTCGTCACTTCCGGAGACCTCGCTCACCGCGCCGATCGCGGAGGCCCCGCAGATCGAGTAACCGGTGGCGATCAACAACGGCTGGTCCCCCGGCAGCCCCAGGCGACGGCCCAGCCACAGAGTGCCGAAGAAGGTGGCCGCGACCACCCCGCCGACCATCACCACCGTCGACCAGCCCAGCCGGAGCACTTGGTCCAGGCCCAAGCCCAACCCGAGCAGGACGATGCCGATCCGCATCAACCTCCGACCGGCCAGGGACAGTCCCGGGCGCGCGGGTCCTCGTACAACCGTCCGAGTGGCCGGAAGGTGGGCGACTGAGATGCCCAAGACCACCGACGCGGTCAACATCGGCACGGCCGGCACCACCAGATGCACGCACCACGCCAGGAGGGCGCCGGAGGCGGCGAGCGCCAGTCCGGGCCAAGAGGGAGGGAATGTTTCACGTGAAACACGAGCAGCTGGGGATGTTTCACGTGAAACATGGCGCAGCCGGTCCCACAGCGGATAGTGGGTGGGCCGGTTCAGCAGGGCCATCAGCCGGCCGGGATCGCGTAGACGCGGCGGACGCTGCTGCCCAGGCGGACGACGTCGGCGCCGTACACGTGGAGGGATATCGCCGTCGTACGACAGGAGTTGCGGACCTTGTGGATGTCGCCGGGCGGGGCGAAGCCACAGACGTCACCGGGTCCGTTGACCACTTCCTCAGTCACAACCAGGCGGGCGCCCGTCGTCGCCGTGGCCGGGGCCAGCCGGTAGCGGAGTTCGCTCTCGGCGCCTTCGTAGACGCCCGACACGCACCACGCGACGTGGTCATGGATCGCGGTCTCCTGGCCCGGTAGCCACACCAGTGCCACCACCGAGAAGCTGCCGTCCGGCTCGGCGTGCAGCACGTGCTGGCGGTATCGATCCGCGTGCCCCTCCCGCTGCTCGGGTGTGAGGAGATCATCCCTGTGCAGGTACGGGGCGAGCCGCTCACCGACGAGGTGGGCGGTCAGATCGGGTACGAGGCCACGCTCCACGACGGCGCGGATCTCACTGACGAGGGCGGCCATGCTCGTGGTCGTGCGGGCCGGTGTGGTGGTGGTCATACAGGGAGCGTCCGGGCAACCCGCCCATCACGTCCAACGACAGTTTCGACCCGAAATCCCAAGCTGTGTTTATGGATCGGCGGGTCGCGGCGCCCCTGCGTCAGCAGCCGACGCGGTTCTCCGCGACCCGTCTCAGCTCCTCCAGGACCACCGCCGTCGCCGGGATCCTCAGGTGGTCCCGGTACACGTACGCGGCGATGTGGCGGCGCGCGGCCGGCTGGAACGGCCGGCCGCAGACTTTGGTCAGCGAAAGCGAGGGAAGCACCAAGGCGGGCATCATCGCCACGCCCAAACCCTGTGCGACGAGACTCTGCACCACGAGGTTGTCGTCGGTGGCGAACCGGATGTCGGGCACGAAGCCGAGCTCCGCGCACTCGTGGAGCAGGTTGGCCCGGCAGCGCGGGCAGCCCGCGATCCATCGTTCCTCGGCCAGGTCGGCGAGGTGGACGGCCCGGCGCCTTGCCAAGGGGTGTCCGGTCGGCAGGAGCACCGTCAGCTGGTCCTCCAGCAGCTTGACCTCCGCGACCTCCTCCGGGACATCCTCGTGCAGCCCGGGATAGGTGAAGGTCAGCGTGATGTCGCACTCCCCGCGTTGCAGCCGCCGCAGCGACTCCGGCGGTTCCCCCTCCAGCAGCTCGACCTGAATGCCCGGGTGCTCCTTCGCCAGGCCGCTGAGCGCCTCGGGCACGAGGGTGACGTTCGCGCTGGGGAACCCGCAGAGGCGGACCCGCCCGGTGCGCAGCCGTGCGTACGCCTTCAGCTGTGCTTCGGCCGCCGAGAGGCTGCCGAGGATGGATTCGGCGTGCCGAGCCAGGGACTTCCCGGCCTCGGTGAGCTGCATCGTCCGGCCGACCCGGGTGAAGAGCGGGGTTCCGACGGCGCGTTCCAGCGCCTTCATCTGTTGGGTGATCGCGGGCTGGGTGTAGCCCAAGGCTCGCGCGGCCGCCGAGTAGGACCCGGAGGCGACCACTTCGTGGAATGTCCGTATGTGCCGAGAATCGAACACGAGGGAAGCATAAGTGGACGTTGGGAGGGGCCGTAGGCGGAATCCCGCCCACGGCCCCTCTCCATCAAGCCATTGACCAGCGTGCGTTGAGCGCCCGCCGGTGCCGTGCCTCCGGTCAGGGCTTGTCGCCCACCCGAGAACCGAGCGTGATGTCCACCGTGTTCGGCTTGCCGTCGCGCAGGTAGGTGAGCTTCACCGTGTCGCCCGGCTTGTACGTCCAGATCTCGCTGATCAGGGTCGGGCCGCTGTCAATCGGCTTGCCGCCGAACTGGGTGATGATGTCGCCGGGCTTGAGGCCCGCCTTGCCGGCCGGACCGTTGGGGTCGACCAGCTCGTTGGCGGACGCACCCTGCTCGGAGATCTTGGCCCCTTCGACCTTGGCCTGGAGGTCCACCGACACCGAGATGATCGGGTAGACCGGCTTGCCGGTCTTGATCAGCGACTGGGCGACGTTCTTGGCCTGGTTGATCGGGATGGCGAAACCGAGGCCGATAGAGCCGGCCTGGCCTCCACCGAACCCGCCGTTGCCGGCGGACTGGATCGCCGAGTTGATGCCGATGACCGCGCCGCGACCGTCGAGGAGCGGGCCGCCCGAGTTGCCCGGGTTGATCGAGGCATCGGTCTGCAGCGCGCTCATGTACGAGTTCTTGCCCCCGGAGCCGTCACCGGAGGCCACCGGGCGGTTCTTGGCGCTGATGATGCCGGTGGTGACCGTGTTGGACAGGCCGAACGGGGCACCGATGGCGATCGTCGAATCGCCGACGGCGACCTTGTCGGAGTCGCCCAGCGGAAGCGGCTTGAGTCCGGCCGGCGCGTTCTTGAGCTTGATCACGGCCACGTCGTAGCCCTGTGCCCGCCCGACCACCTCGGCGTCGTACTTCTTGCCGTTGGAGAAGGTCGCGGTCAGCTTGCCGCCGTTGGCGGCAGAGGCGACGACGTGGTTGTTGGTGAGGATGTGACCCTCTTCGTCGTAGACGAAGCCGGTGCCCGTGCCGCCTTCGCCGTCCCCGGCCGACGCCTCGATGGTGACCACGCTGGGGAGTGATCCGGCCGCCAGGCCCGCGACCGAGCCGGGCTCGCGCTTGAGATCCTTCGGCGTGCTGGCGGTGATCGTGGTCGAGACGGAACCGTCGTTGCCGCGCTCCGCCGCCCAGTAGCCGACGCCACCGCCGACACCGCCGGCGAGGAGCGCCGAGACGAGCACGGCCGCGATCAGGCCGCCCCGGCCCTTGGGCTTGGGACTCGCAGCGCCGTGCGCGGTCGGCGGTGCTCCCCAGGCGCCACCACCGTGTGCGCCGTCACCGCCGTACGCCGGGACGGTGGGCGGCGGCGGAGGCCACCCCTCGGCGCCGTGCGCCGCAGGGGCGGGAGCGTGCTCGTGCGGTACCTGGCCCTGAGGCGCCTGCCCGTACGGGTTCTGCGCGCCCGGGGGCGTCTGGCCGTAGCCGGGGGCGGCGGGCGGAGGCGCCGGCGCACGCGCCGGGATCTGCTGGGTCGGCTCGGTGCCGGTCGGGTGCGCCGGATGCTGCACCGAGGTCCTGTCGGAGGGCGCGGCACCCGTCTCGGCGGCCGAGGAGGACTCGCTGGTGGACGAAGCGGCCACGGGCACAGGGGGTGCGGACGGGGCCGCGGGGGGCGTCGGGGCCGCGGTGCCCTCGTTCTCGGTGCTCACAGCGCTCTCTCCTTGTTCACACACACGGCTTCTGGTGCTGGATATCTGGTGATACCGGTCCGACTGAACGTTCGACGTGCCGCACAAGTTCCAGTACAGAGCCTTTCCCATGACCCGTCAGAGCACTGTAAGCCGGACCTGTGCATCTCCGTCCATTCTTTATATCCGACATTTCACACACACCAGTAGTACTCACCCCGACGCGTGAGGCCCCCTCGGTGGCACCATGACCCGGTGACCCATGCAACGCCGCACCCCATTCAGGTCGTCGCCCACCGCGGCGCCTCGGAGGACGCCCCCGAGCACACCCTGGCCGCATACCGGAAAGCCATCGAAGACGGCGCCGACGGCCTCGAATGCGATGTCCGGCTCACCGCCGACGGCCACCTCGTGCTCGTCCACGACCGTCGGGTCAACCGCACCTCCAACGGCCGCGGCGCCGTCTCCGCCCTGGAACTGGCCGACCTCGCCGCCCTCGACTTCGGGTCGTGGAAGGACCGCGAGGAGTCGCCCGACTGGGACGCCGACCCCGAACGCACCTCCGTGCTCACCCTGGAGCGGCTGCTGGAGCTGGTCTCCGACGCCGGCCGCCCGGTGCAACTGGCGATCGAGACGAAACACCCCACCCGCTGGGCCGGACAGGTGGAAGAACGCCTCCTCTTCCTCCTCAAGCGTTTCGGGCTCGACGCACCGGCCACCGAGGGCCCGCACCCCGTCCGGGTCATGAGCTTCTCCCCCCGTTCCCTGCACCGGGTGCGTGCGGCCGCCCCGACGATTCCGACCGTCTACCTGATGCAGTTCATTTCGCCGCGCATGCGGGATGGGCGACTGCCGGCCGGGGTGAGCATCGCCGGGCCGGGACTGCGGATCGTGCGCAACCACCCCGGCTATGTCCGCAGGCTCCAGGCAGCGGGTCATCCCGTACACGTATGGACCGTAAACGAGCCCGAGGACGTTCAGCTCTGCGCTGATTTGGGCGTAGAAGCGATCATCACGAACAGACCGCGCCAGGTTCTGTCACAGCTGGGCCGCTGACGTCCCGTTTTGCCCACCCGCCGCCCCCGCCCCTCCCGTAACAGGGTGTGCACCGGCGCATCCGCTCCGCATTCGTCCGTGGTGAATGCGTCAGCGGCCTCCTCCGTGGCGGTTTCCGGTCCAGGCCAAGGGGGCATCCAGACCATGGCGTGGGGCTAAGGAGGTTCCGGGGGTGGCGTTGGTGATGGCACAGGAAGTGCCCACGTCGTCGTGCATGGGCGTACGCCATGGTCCTGCGGGCGTGGGCGAGGCGAGGCACCGGATGCGCGAAGAGTTGCGTATCAGCGGGGTGTCCGAATCGGTCGTGGACGACGCCGTTCTGATCCTTTCCGAACTGCTCAGCAACGCTTGCCGACACGGCCGGCCACTGGGCGCGCGGGAGGTCGGCGACGGGGAGATACGCGCCGCATGGGGCGTCGACAAGGCGGGACGACTGACAGTCGAGGTCACGGACGGCGGCGGGCCCACCCGTCCGGTCCCGGCCACTCCTTCGGTGACCGCACGGGGCGGTCGTGGGCTGAACATCATCAGCGCCCTGGCCCAGGACTGGGGTGTTCGGGACGGAGCGGCGGGTGAGGTCACGGTGTGGGTGATCGTCGCCTGTGGGACCCGGCACGAGGATTTCGCTACGCGCGTCGCGTCCCCGGCGATCGACTTCGGTACGGCCTTCGACGACCTCGATACCTGAGGAGTTCGCGGGGGCCCTCGAGGAGCCCATTCATCCGGCCGTCGCCAAGGCCCGTTCGGGGCCCGTTCGCGGAATCCCGACGGACGGCGGAGGGCGGCCGTCCGGGAGCGCACGCCGACCGTGCTCCCGGCCGCATCCCACCGGTTCCGGCGGTACCAACGGCTAGGCTCGCGCCCAGAACCGCCGTACCGCCGCAACCGGGAGACACCCACGATGGCAAAGAAGCGCCCCGCCGCGAAGACCGCGAAGCCGCAGCTCGACAACGGGGAAATCCCGGTGGTGGGCGCGCGGGAGCCCTGTCCCTGCGGATCCGGGCGCCGCTACAAGGCATGCCACGGCGCCGCGGCCGCGCACGCCGTCACCGAGCACGTGCGGCGCCCCTTCGAGGGCCTGCCGGGCGAGTGCGACTGGGTGGCGCTGCGCGAGCTCGTCCCCGCGGCCACCGTGCCGCTGACCCTCAAGGGCGGCCTGCCCGAGGGCGTCCCCTCCGTCACGCTGGTCACCGTCCTGCCGATGGCGTGGCCGGCCCTGCGCCGCGAGGACGGTTCCGTCCTGCTCGGCCTCCAGAACGACTCGACCACCGGGGACCTCGCCCGGGACATGGCGGACACGCTGGAGCGCGCTCTGACGGCCGAGCCGGGGTCTCCGGTTCCGGCGCGACGCGTACCGGCCGAGGGTCCCCGACTTCAGGATCTCCTGGACGCCGACGGCGTTTTCGAGCCGGTTGTGCACAGTGGCTTCGAATTCTGGATTCCGGACGCGGAGAGCGCTCAGAACGCCTCCGCGGAGGTCGCCGCCTCGCTGGAACGGGCCAACGCCGCGGCCATCCCGACGGTCAAGCTGACCGGCGTGGACGCCGCCTACTGGTGCGAGACCCCCGAGAAGAACCACCTGCGATGGGTCATGCCGCACCCCGAGGAGAAGCTGCTGGACGCCCTGGCGCGGCTGCACGCGGCCGGCACCTCCTCGCTGGGCGAAGGCACCAAGCTCGTCGGGTCGTTCCGCGCCCACGGCTTGATGGTCCCCGTGTGGGACCTGCCCACCGGCGTCTCGGCGGACGACGTGGAGAAGCCCGCCGCAGAGCTCGCGGAGCGCCTGGCAGCGGCCCTGGCGACGGATGCCCCGCTGACCCCCGAGGAGCGCCGGGCGCGCGGGGGGCTCACCAACCGTCAGGTGACCCTCAGCTGACCTCGCCGCGCCCCCGAGGGGCCCGGTGACCGGAGTCACAACTCCCGCTCGCCGCCTGCAAATCGCTGTCTGAATATCAGAGATCGAATTTGCGAACAGGCGATCTCTTGTTACGGTTCTTGTAGCCCGGTCGCTGGTGCATCCCCCGTCGCCAGCGACCGGGCCCTTCCATTTCCGGTGGTGCTCAACCACCCTTCGGTGCCGGTGCGTTGCTCCCGGACCGCAGCAGCAGTGCACCTTCATCATCCGGAACTGCAAACTCCGCTACGGCCGAGTAACCGCTCACGGCACCCGCCGACGCCTCCCTCGGCGTCTCGCACAATCCCGGCTCGTCCCCCGCTCCCACTGCGCAGCGGATCTGCACCGTGCGCCCCGCCGGCCCCATCACCGTCAGCACGGCGTCCAGGGGGCGGCCGCTGGTGTTGCGGTAGTAGCTGCGACCCCAGGTGCTGCCCTCGCTCACCAGGACGCAGGTCTGGGCCTCCAGGCCCTGCGGCGAAGTGAGTTCGGGGCCGCACCGCGAGTCCGTACGGGGTTGCTCCGGCGGCCCCGGCTGGGCGTGGCGGGCGACGCCCCGCGCCGTGTCCGACGTACGCGAAGGGTCGGAAAGGCCGAGCGAGGAGAGCAACCCGCCCGCCTTTCCGTCGCCCTGACCGGCGAAATCCGGCCCGGCGATCGCTCCCGCAAGGGGAAGCGACAAGATGAGCAGCACACCGGCACCGATACCGATCAGGCGGAGATTCATTCGCCGAAGATAGCGATGCGGGAATGGGGCACGGAGATCCCCGCGCCCAATTCCCCTGCAAACCGGCCCCGCCAACACCCGTAAGAGTGATCCGGCGGGCGCGCGGCAGCAGTAAGGGGCCGTGTCAGTACGCGAGCCGGCTCCCGCCGCCCGGCGCTCCGCTGCTCGCCTCCACCAACGCGTGCACGAGCTCCTCGACCTCCGGCAGCCACAGGCCCTGCGACCCGGTGGACGGCTCGCGCTCCCAGCGGACCTCTCCGCCACCGGAGGCGGGGGAGGGCGGCAGGAGCAGGTAGCCGCCCTCGCCGTGGAAGCGGAGCGAGGAGGGCACGTGGTCCTTGGCGTAGAGGAGTTCGCCGAGCCGCTCCAGCGAATACGGAGCCACCAGGAGCGACCACCGGGTGGGCGTCGCGACGATCGGGCCCAGTCGCATGCCCTGCGCGTCCAGCCGTACGACGGCACGCGCGGCCGCGCCGGCCGGGAGGCTGACCGCGCACGGCGCCGCGCCGCCGGTGGCCATGAGGACCGGGGCGGCCGGCCGCCGGGACCACCACCAGGCCACCATCTTGGGGTCGGTGGTCGCCGCGAGCAGCCCGGGGTCGAAGGGGTGCGCGCCGGGCACCACGCAGTCGGGGTCGGGGCAGGCGCACCGGGCGCTGTCGGCACCGGCCCGTCCCACACCGGGCAGCACGGGCCACCGCCGTACGGTCGCGCAGGTCAGCGCCGCGTCGAGCAGGGAAGCGGCGCCGCCGTCCGGGTTCCGGGCGGCGGGAGAGGTCGGGAATCGGGATGTCAAGCGATCGCGGAGCCGCTGGAGACGCCTTCCGAGGATCTCGCGCATGAGCGCTCGTTCCTTTCCGTTGAACGCCGAGGGCCACATCACACCACGTAAGCGGTGTTTCACCACACGTACACGTTTAGCGCCACTGTCCGTCGGAAGCAGGTTCACACGGTTCGTGCAGTTTTCTTACGGGTCCATCCAACGTACGGCGGGGCCGAGCGCGACCCCCACCGGTAACCGAAACCGGCTGCCACCGATATCGGGACCGGCCGCCACCGGTGAGGAGACCGGCCGCCGCCGCTAAGGACGACGGCGGGCGCCGAGCGGTTCCCGGCGGATGCCGGGGGGCGTCAACTGACCCCGGGCACCACCGTTTACGTACCCGGACCCGCTGGGACGCCCGCTCAGTCGATCGCAAAAACCGTCTGCTTCCCGCTTTTTCCGGCCAAGTTTTGACCTTGGCCGGACAGCGAGTTGTGAACTTGCGGACACCAGGATTCCCAGCTGGGCAATGCTGGACATCGATCCTCGTGTGCGTGTAGATGTGGAGCCATTGATGGCGGCGCAGCACGATCTGGGGGTTTGCGATGCTATATGGCGAATCGCACCAGGTGGAAAGGCGGACGCCATGAGCGCCTCGCATCTGCCGAAAGTGGCTGGAATCGATCCGGCAGTTACCGCGTCACCGCACACTGCGGCGCCCACCGCGGCCGCATCCACACGCACCACCGCCCCCGCCCCGACCGTGCCGCCCGCCGCGAGCACCGTCATCCAGGACCGGCTGGCGGGCATGGTCTCCGACCTGACCACCCTCCACGAGCTGACCGAACGCCTCGCGCGGGCCGTCGATCTCGACGCCTCCCTGCGCGAATTCGTGCGGGCCGGCGCGGCACTCGTCGGGGCCCGCCGCGGCCTGGTCGTCCTGGAGCCGTCCGACGGGCTCGGGCCCAGCACCACCATCGGTCTCGGACTCGGCCGCGCGGACCTCGGCCACATCGAAACCGTGCCGCGCAGCGCCACCTCCTACGGCCGCATCCTCGACGGGCTGCCGGACGCGTTGGGCGGCTCCGACGTGCTGCCGGAACCCGGCGTCGCACCGGGGACGGGCGCGTTCGCCACTGCCGTCGACCCCCGCCACCGCGAGGTCGCCGCCCGACTGGGCTACGCCGCCAGCTACGCCCTGCCGCTGGCCGCCGAAGCCACCGGCCGGCTCGGCGCGGCCGTCTGGCTCTACGACGAGCAGGCCGAACCGAGCGAACGCCAACGCGACCTCGTCGGGCTCTATGTCCGGCACGCCGCCGAGCACCTGGCCCGGATGATGGAGGTCGAGCGCTCCCGCTCCCGGCTGGCCACCGTCGCCGAGGAGTTGTTGCCCAGCCGACTGCCCCGGATCGCCGGGGTGCAGCTCGCGGCCCGGCACCACACCGGACCGCGCGGCGGGGGTGACTGGTATGACGCGCTGCCGCTGCCCGAGGGCGCGATGGGGCTGGCCGTTGGCTCCGTCAGCGGCTCGGGGCCGAGCGCGGTCGCGGCGATGGGGCGCATGCGGGCCTCGCTGCGCGCGTACGCGGTCATGGAGGGCGAGGACCCGGTCGCCGTGCTGTCCGACCTCGAACTGCTGCTGCGGCTGACCGAGCCCGCGCGCTCGGCGACCGCCCTCTTCGCCTACTGCGAGCCGGCTTCCCGCAAGATGATCCTGGCCGGGGCGGGCCATGCCCCGCCGCTGCTCATCGGTGAGCGGCGCACGGAGTACGTGGAGACCTCGCTGTCGGCGCCACTCGGCATGTTGGCCTGCTGGGAGGCGCCGAGCGTGGAGATCGAACCCGCGCCCGGAGAAACGGTGCTGCTGTACACCGACGGGCTGCTTCGACGTACCGGCGACCCCATGGACCGGGCGTACGCACGGCTGCACGCAGCGGCCGCGGGGGTTCCGCGCAGCGCCCGGGACGACCCGGCGGCCATCTGCGACCACATCCTGCGCACGGTCTTCCCGCAGGCGGACGGCGTCGAGAGGGAAGGCGTCTACCCGGGCGGCGCGGCCGGTGCGGGCGGTGCGGGCGGTGCGGGCGGTGGCGACCCGGCCGAGGACATCGTCCTGCTCGCGGCCCGGTTTGACTGATTTGTCACATGGCCCGGCAGGGGTCTTCCGCTCACCCATACGATGGATGAGGTCCACACCCGGTCCGTTCTGTCGTAGCTGAGGAGAAGACGTGGCTGACGAGCTCACCCCGGAGACCCCGGAAGAAGAGCAGCCCCAGAAGAAGCACAAGCAGCGCAAGAACGCGCTGTACCCGGGCGTCAGCGAGGAACTCGCGGAGAACATGCGCACAGGCTGGGCCGACACGGAGCTGCGCGGGCTGGAGCCGATCGCCCAGGCAGCCCACACCGCCGCGCGCCGTGCCGCCCTGTCCGCACGCTTCCCCGGCGAGCGGCTGGTCGTGCCCGCGGGCCGGTTGAAGACCCGCTCGAACGACACCGAGTACCCCTTCCGGGCGTCGACCGAGTACGCGTACCTCACGGGCGACCAGGCCGAGAACGGCGTCCTGGTGCTGGAGCCCACGGGCGAGACCGGCCACACCGCGACCGTCTACCTGCTGCCCCGCTCCGACCGCGAGAACGGCGAGTTCTGGCTGTCCGGCCAGGGCGAGCTGTGGGTCGGCCGCCGCCACTCCCTCGCCGAGGCCGAGCAGCTCCTGGGCCTCCCGGCGAAGGACGTCCGCGAGCTGCCCGAGGCCCTCGCCGAGGCCACCGGCCCGGTCCGCTTCCTGCGCGGCCACGACGCCGTCATCGAGAAGGCACTGACCGACAAGGTCACCGCCGAGCGCGACGAAGAGCTGCGCGTCTACCTGTCCGAGGCCCGCGCCGTGAAGGACGAGTTCGAGATCGGCGAGCTGCAGAAGGCCGTCGACTCCACCGTCCGCGGTTTCGAGGACGTGGTGAAGGTCCTCGACGAGGCGGAGGCGACCTCCGAGCGCTACATCGAGGGCACCTTCTTCCTGCGCGCCCGCGTCGAGGGCAACGACGTCGGCTACGGCTCCATCTGCGCCGCCGGTCCGCACGCCTGCACCCTGCACTGGGTCCGCAACGACGGCGACGTCCGCTCCGGCGACCTGCTGCTGCTCGACGCCGGCGTGGAGACGCACTCCCTCTACACCGCCGATGTCACGCGCACCCTGCCGATCAACGGCACGTACACCGACATCCAGCGCAAGATCTACGACGCGGTCTACGAGTCCCAGGAAGCCGGCATCGCCGCGGTGAAGCCGGGCGCCAAGTTCCGCGACTTCCACGACGCCTCGCAGCGCGTGCTGGCGGAGAAGCTCGTCGAGTGGGGCCTGGTGGAGGGCCCGGTCGAGCGGGTGCTGGAACTCGGTCTCCAGCGGCGTTGGACGCTGCACGGCACGGGCCACATGCTCGGCATGGACGTCCACGACTGCGCCGCCGCGCGCACCGAGGCGTACGTCGACGGCACTCTGGAGCCCGGCATGTGCCTGACCGTCGAGCCCGGTCTGTACTTCCAGGCCGACGACCTGACCGTGCCGGAGGAGTACCGCGGCATCGGCGTGCGGATCGAGGACGACATCCTCGTCACCGAGGACGGCAACCGGAACATGTCGGCCGGCCTGCCCCGCGCCTCGGACGAGGTCGAGGCGTGGATGGCGCGCCTCAAGGGCTGATCGGCCGATCGGCCGGCGTACCTCCTGCGCGTAGGTCGCAAGCTCGCCTGGGCGGGTCCCCCTCGGGGGCCCGCCCACCGGCGTCTAGGAAACCTTGAGCAGCGCGCCCTCGCGCCACTTGAGGACCTTGTCGAAACTGACCACCGCGCCCCGGCCCGGGCGGTTGCGCAGGCGTACGTGGTCGGAGAGCTCCGCGATCAGCCCCAGGCCCCGGCCGTGTTCCTTCTCGGACGGCCCGGCGGGCCGGGGTCTGTGCCCGGCGACCGTCGAGGGCGGGAAGCCCGGACCCGAGTCGGTCACCTCGATGCGGCAACGGTCGCCGTCCAGATAGGCCGTCACCCGGTACTCGGCGCAGACCGCCGGGTCCGGCATTCCGACGCGTGGCGTGTCGGCGGCCGGGCCGCCGTGTTCGACCGCGTTCGCACACGCCTCGCTCAGCGCCACCGACAGGTCGAAGCAGATGTCCGGGTCCACCCCCGCGGTCTCCATCGTCCCGAGCAGAAGTCGCCTGGCGAGCGGCACGCTCGCGGCTTCGCGCCTCAAGTGGAGAGACCACCAGATGCTCATACGGTTACCTATTGCCGTCCTCCGTCACCCGTAAGCCCCCGGCGGCCGTCGGAGCCCTCATTCGGCCGATGCGGCTCTCCCGACCGCCGGTGTATGAGGTCGTGAGGGAGCGACAGGCGGTCGGGGCGACGGGCCGAACGCGGGACGTCCGCGGGTCGACCGCTTGAACCCCGCTCGGGCGCCCGTGGGGACGCATGGGATCTTCCGGACCTGCCGTATGGCGGTCCCGGGGGCAGTGCGATGATGGCCCGGCCATGACTGCCCCCCACGCGACGCGGGCCGGAGCGGGCCTCCGGATGATACGGGCCGCGGTGTTCACCGCGGTCTGCGTCGTGTTGTCCGCGATCGGACACGCCGTGGCGTCCTGCGCCACCGTGCCGTGGTGGACCCTCGCACTGGGCTTCCTCGCCCTCTTCGTGATCGCCGCCCCGCTCGCGGGTCGCAGGCGTTCACTGCCCGGCATCGCCGCCGGGCTCGCCGTCGGCCAGGTGACACTGCACGCGGTGTTCGGCCTCGGTCAGCACGGCGTCGTGGCGCCGACCGCCGCCGGCGCCTCGGATTCCTCTTTGGCCGCGCTCGCCGCGCAGTTGGTCTGCGGGGGCAACTCCGTACCGCTCAGCCCGCAAGACGCCCGGCTGATCCTGGAGACCGCCGGACTGGATCCGGCCGTCATGGCCGCGCATGGGCACATGGCGCACGCGCACATGGCCCACGCCCCGCAGACCGCCCTGTTCAGCCCCGCCATGCTGATCGGCCACCTGTTGGCCGCGCTCGCCGCGGGCTGGTTGCTCGGGCGCGGCGACGCCGCACTGTTCCGGCTCGTCGAGTTGTCCCGGCTGTCCGCCGAGGCCGACCCGGTACGTCCACTGCGTACCGCCCTGGCCCTGGTACGAGCCCTCGTCTCCGGTCTGCCGGGCGCGCCGGGACGCCTGACACGGACTCCTCGGGGAGTGGCTGCCCCGGACGTCTCCACCGGTCGTGGAGCGCTCCAACACACAGTGATCAGGCGCGGGCCGCCGACGGCGGCCCTCACCCTCGCAGCCTGACACGGCACCTCCACCCCGGGACATCACGGGACACCGGTGCCGTGAACCTCGCGCGCGCCCGCACGCGGGGCCATGCCATCACTGTTTCCCGTGGAGTGTTCCTGCCATGAAGATCTCTCGCGTCTCCTTCGCCGCCGCTGTCGCCGCCGGCGCCGTCCTCGTTCTCTCCGGTCCCGCCTTCGCCCACGTCGGCGTCCAGCCGGGTGAGGCCGCCAAGGGCGGCTACGCGGTGATCAACTTCAAGGTCCCGAACGAGCGTGACAACGCCTCGACCACGCAGCTCGAGGTCAACTTCCCCATCGACCAGCCGCTCACCTCCGTCATGCCGCAGGACATCCCCGGCTGGACCGTGAGCGTCGAGAAGAGCAAGCTCGACAAGCCGCTCACCGTGCACGGCAAGCAGGTCAACGAAGCCGTCACCAAGGTGACGTGGAGCGGCGGCAAGATCGAGCCCGGCCACTTCCAGCAGTTCCCGCTCTCCATCGGCAAGCTGCCCGACAACGCGGACCAGATGGTCTTCAAGGCGATCCAGACCTACGACAACAACGAGGTCGTGCGTTGGATCGAAGAGACCAAGGCCGGCGCCCCGGAGCCGCAGAACCCGGCGCCCGTCCTCAAGCTGACCGCGGCGGCGACCTCCGCCGACCAGCACGATGACGACGACGCCACGAAGGCCGACGACGCCAAGGGCCACGCGGACGGCCACGACAAGGCCGCCGCGAGCGGCTCCGACACCACCGCCCGCGCCCTCGGCATCGCCGGCATCGTGCTGGGTCTCGGTGGCGTCGCGTTCGGCTTCGTCTCGCGCCGCCGCGCCTCCTGACCGTCGGGCCCCACGGGCCCTGTCATTGAGACCATCCGAAACCCCGATCCCCAGGGATTCCACCCCATGCGCACCACACGCGTGACGGTCGCCGCCTTCGTCGCGGCGGCCGCACTCGCCCTCACCGCCTGCGGCGGTGAGCCGGCCAAGTCCAGCGGTTCGGTCACCCAGATCACCGGTACCACCAAGGCCGGATCGGCGACCGTCCTCGACCGCCCCTTCCAGAAGCCGGACCTCGTCCTCACGGACACCTCCGGCAAACCGTGGAACCTGCGCGAGCAGACCAAGGGCCGGCCGACGCTCATCTACTTCGGCTACACCAACTGCCCCGACGTGTGCCCCCTGACCATGAGCAACATCGCGGTCGCCAGGAAGGCACTGCCCAAGGAGGACCAGGACAAGCTCCAGGTCGTCTTCGTCACCACCGACCCCGAACGGGACACCCCCGAATCCCTCGGCACGTGGCTCAAGGCCCAGGACCCGTCCTTCATCGGACTGACCGGGGACTTCGCCACCATCCAGGCCGCCGCCCGGTCTCTCGGCATCGGTATCGAGGCCGCCAAGAAGGAGGCCGACGGCAGCGTCGTCTCCATGCACGGCGCCCAGGTCATCGCGTTCTCTCCCAAGACCGACGAGGGCTACCTCCTCTACGGCGAGAGCACGACCGTCGATGACTACACCAAGGACCTGCCGAAGATCGTCAAGGGAGAGAACCCGTGAACGCCCGCACCACCCGCGCTCTCGCCGCCACGCTTTCCCTGACGGCGGCGCTCGCGATATCCGGCTGCTCCTCGGAGTCGGGGGGCGCGACCTCGGACTCCGCCAAGCCGACGCTGACGGTCAGCGGGGCGTTCATGCCCGAGCCCGTCGACGACAAGATGGCCGGCGCCTTCATGGTCGTCACCAACGACTCGAAGACGCCGGACAAGCTCACCGGCCTGACCAGCCCGCTCTCGGACGATCTCCAGATCCACGAGACCAAGGACCAGAAGATGCGGCAGGTCTCCTCGCTGGACGTGCCCGCGAACGGCCGGCTCAGCCTGGAGCGCGGCGGCAGTCACGTCATGTTCATGGGGCTCAAGAGCAAGCCGAAGGTCGGCGACAAGGTCAAGGTCGAGCTCAAGTTCGAGAAGGCCGACCCCATCACGATCGAGCTGGACGTGAAGGACCGTACGTACACCGGGCAGAGCTCCAGCGCCCACTGACGGACCGAGGAACTGACACGCCATGACGGCCACCGCCCCCACCCCGGCCCGCGCCCGAGCCACGGCACTCCTGCCGCGGCTCACGCTGGTCCTCGCAGCCCTGCTGGCAACCCTGTTCACCGCGGCCGGACCGGCCGCGGCGCACGCCGCACTCACCGCGAGCGACCCGAAGGACGGGGCGGTGGTCGCCACGGCGCCGGCGCAGGTCACCCTCTCCTTCTCGGAGCAGGTCGCCATGGGTGACGACTCCATCCGCGTGATGGACCCCAAAGGCAAGCGCGTCGACACCGGTGAACTGCGCGACATGTGCAGCGGATCCACCATCCGGTACGGCACCGCCCTGCACTCCGGGCTGCCCAACGGCACCTACACGGTGGCCTGGCAAGCCGTCTCCGCCGACAGCCACCCGGTCTCCGGAGCCTTCACCTTCTCCGTCGGCGCCCCCTCGGCCACGCAGGTCACCCTTCCCACACAGAAGGCCGGGGGTGGGCCCGTCGGCGTCGCCTACGGCATCGCCCGGTACGCCGCCTACATCGGCTTCACCGTCCTCGTGGGCGGCGCGGCCTTCATCCTGCTGTGCTGGCGCCGGGGCGCGACCGAGCGACCGCTGCAGAAGCTGGTGCTGCGCGGGTGGGTGTTGCTGACCGGCTCCACCCTGGCGATGCTCGTGCTCCGCGGTCCGTACACCGGGTCGGGCAAATTCGCCGACGTCTTGGACCTCGGCGGGCTCAAGGCCGTCCTGGACAACAAGGCCGGTGCCTCGCTCGTGTCCAGGCTGCTGCTCCTCGGGGCGGCGGCGCTCTTCGTGGCCGTGCTCTTCGGCGCCTACGCGCGCCGGCAGCAGGGTGCCGGGGCTGACGACGGGCGCCCCGGCCCCTTTGGCCTCGACGGGGCCGCAGGGCCGCTCGATGTCGACGGAGCTGACACGGCCGACGATGTGGTGGCCGAACGCAAGGACACGAGTGATCTCGCCTTCGGGCTCGGTGTCGGAGGGGCCGTCGTGGCGGCCGGCATCGCCGCCACCTGGGCCCTTTCCGAGCATGCCTCCACCGGTATCCAGCCCACGATCGCGATGCCGGTCGACATTCTGCACCTGCTCGCCGTCGCCACCTGGCTCGGCGGTCTGGCCGCGCTGCTGGTCGCCCTCTACAAGGTTCCCGGGATCGAGCGCGAGGCCGTCCGGCGCTTCTCGAAGGTCGCGTTCATCAGCGTCCTGGTGCTGGTCGTCACCGGTGTCTACCAGTCCTGGCGTCAGCTGGGCAGTTGGTCCGCCCTGACCGGCACCAGTTACGGACGACTCCTGCTGATCAAGGTCGCCCTCGTGGCCGTCCTCATCGGCATCGCCTACCTCTCCCGGTCATGGACCGCCCGACTCTCCGACAGCCTGGCGGAGCCGGCACAGGCGGATGTTTCACGTGAAACAGAGGACGCCGTTTCACGTGAAACAGCGGACGTTTCACGTGAAACATCCGAGCGTGAGGTGGTGCCTGAGGGAGCGGTGCTGGTGACGGTACCGGCCGACCCCAAGCGCGCCGCCCAGTTGGCCCGGCAGCGTGCCGCCACGGACAACGCCCGATCCAAGCAGGTTCGGGACGCCGACCCCGGACGGGCCGGACTGCGGCGGTCCGTCCTCGCCGAGGCCGCGGTCGCGGTCGCACTGCTGGCCGTCACCACGGTCCTGACCAGCACCGAGCCGGGGCGCACCGCGGAACTGGAGACCGGTCGCGGGTCGGCGGCGAGTACCGCCGTCCCCAACCGACCCGTCAAGATCACCCTGCCCTTCGACACGGGCGGCCCTCAGGGCAAGGGCACCGTCCGGCTGGAACTCGCACCGGGGCGGGTCGGCGCCAACGGCCTGCACCTGTGGGCGGAGAATGCCGACGGGCAGCCCCTCGAACTTCCCGAGGTGAAGGTTTCCTTCACCCTCCCGGCCAAGGAGATCGGCCCCCTGCCGGTCCTTCCGGAGCGTGCGGCTGCCGGGCACTGGAGCGCGGACGGCGTACAACTGCCGCTCGCGGGCGAATGGCGCATCGACATCACCGTACGGACCTCCGACATCGACCAGACGACCGTCCAGAAGAACGTGAAGATCGGCTGACCAGCGTGACCGACAGCACCGAGAGCAACCCTGACATCGAGATCTCGCGGCGCCGTCTGCTGGGCACGGTGGGCGCCGCGGGCGCCGCCGGCCTGGCACTCGGCGCGACGGGTGGTGCCCTGGCGCACTCCGCGCTCGCCGAATCCCCGCAGCCCACGACGAGGGGCGACGCCGGAACCCTCGCCTCGCTCGGTTCCACCGCGGTCGCCTTCCACGGGGACCACCAGGCCGGCATCACCACCCCGCTCCAGGCCAAGGGCCACGTCCTGGCGTTCGACCTCGCGCCGGGTGCCGGGCGTACGGAAGCCGCCGCCCTGCTGCGCCGCTGGTCCGACACGGCGCGGCGACTGATGGCCGGCGAGACCGCCCCGACCGCCGACACCGGGATCGCCTTGGACGCGGGGCCCTCTTCCCTGACGGTCACCTTCGGGTTCGGGCACTCCTTCTTCGAGCGCACCGGGCTGGCCTCGCGCCGCCCGTCCGCCCTCGACCCACTCCCCGACTTCTCGTCCGACCGACTCGATCTCCAGCGCAGCAACGGTGATCTATGGATCCAGATCGGCGCGAACGACGGCCTCGTCGCCTTCCACGCGCTACGGGCCCTACAAAAGGACGCCGGGGAAGCCGCCCGCGTCCGCTGGCAGATGAACGGCTTCAACCGGTCCCCCGGAGCCACGGGCGCCCCTATGACCGCACGGAATCTGATGGGCCAGGTGGACGGCACCGGCAACCCGAAGCCGGCGGATCCCGACTTCGACAAGCGGATCTTCGTGCCGGCCGCGGGTCCCGGACCGGCCGAGCACGCGTGGATGGCGGGGGGCTCGTACGCAGTCGTGCGCCGGATCCGCATGCTGCTCGACGACTGGGACAAGCAGTCCCTCGCCCAGCAGGAGCAGGTCATCGGCCGCACGAAGGCCACGGGCGCGCCTTTGACCGGCGGCAGCGAGACCACGAAGTTGGATCTGGCGAAGCTCGGCGCGGACGGCAAGCCGGTGATCCCGGCGAACGCGCACGCACGGATCTCTGCTCCGGAGCAGAACGGTGGGGCGGCCATGCTCCGGCGGCCCTTCTCCTTCCACGACGGCATCGCACCCGACGGCTCTCCCGATGCCGGGCTGCTGTTCATCTGCTGGCAGGCGGATCCGCTGCGCGGCTTCGTGCCCGTCCAGCGCAAGCTCGACCGGGGCGACGCGCTGTCCGAGTTCATCCGGCACGAGTCCAGTGGGCTGTACGCCGTCCCGCCCGGCCCGCGGCCCGGTGAGTACGTCGGACAACGGTTGCTCGAAGGGTGAACATGCCGCCGGGCGCGTTCGTCCCGGCATTAGGCTGATCGCATGTCGGCCACCCGCTTCACTTATCTCGGTCCCGAGGGCACCTTCACCGAAGCCGCCCTGCGCACGCTGCCGGAAGCCGCCACCAGGGAGCTCGTCCCGATGGTGTCGGTCCCGGCCGCCCTGGACGCCGTGCGCAACGGCGAAGCCGCCGCCGCGCTGGTGCCGATCGAGAACTCGGTGGAGGGCGGGGTGACCGCCACCCTGGACGAGCTGGCGTCCGGTGAGCCGCTGATGATCTACCGCGAGGTGCTGCTGCCCATCGCGTTCGCCCTGCTCGCCCGGCCCGGGACCAAGCTCTCGGACGTCAAGACCGTGACCGGGCACCCGGTGGCGCAGCCACAGGTCCGCAATTGGTTGCGCGCCCACTTGCCCGACGCGGTGTGGGAGTCGGCCGCCTCGAACGCCGACGGTGCCCGGCTGGTCCAGGAGGGCCGCTTCGACGCGGCTTTCGCCGGTGAGTTCGCCGCCGTCACGTACGGGCTCGAACCGCTGGTCACCGAGATCCACGACGCGGAGAACGCCGAGACCCGGTTCGTGCTCGTGGGTCGTCCGGCCCGGCCGGCCGCTCCGACAGGTGCGGACAAGACCTCGGTCATGCTGTGGCTCGGGGACGACCACCCGGGTGCGCTGCTGGAACTGCTGCAGGAGTTCGCCGTACGCGGGGTCAACCTCATGCTGATCCAGTCACGGCCGACGGGCGCGGGCATCGGCAACTACTGCTTCGCGGTCGACGCCGAGGGGCACATCTCCGACCGTCGGGTCAGTGAGGCGCTGATGGGTCTCAAGCGCACTTGTCCCCAGGTCCGCTTCCTTGGTTCCTACCCGCGTGCCGGCGTTGCGGTGAGTGACGTACGCGTCGCGCGGCCGGGAACCACCGACGGCGACTTCACCGATGCGTCGGACTGGTTGGCCCGCTGTCTCGACGGCCGGCCGTAGCGTTCTTCCACTGTCCACAGAGTTATCCACAGGTCGAGAGGCGAGCCTGGGGACAAGTCGACAGTTCGGCGCGACAAGGTCGACATATCGGCCGAGCCTCTCAGGCTTCCCGCAAGGGGGCGCAAGGTGAACGACGTCACCCGCGTATCGCCGATCAACTCTTTGGGGCGAGCCATTCCCACCCGAATGAGTGTGTGAGGGCGGTTTGAACCCTGTTTACCGTGGAGCGCCAACCGGCCGGGAATGATCTATTCCCGTGTCCACAGATCAGGCACACAGCCTGTGGATAAGACGGCTCCCGGGCCAATTCCTGTGGACAAGGAAGACCCTCCGCCCTGCTCAGGCCCCACTCCCAACCGAGGCGGTGACCGCTTTTCGGGAAAGGCCCCGCTTTTACGAGCGGCCCGGAAGCGCAAGGGCGGAACCCTCCGCGACAGAAGGACAACAGTTTTGCATTCGCCTCAATTGGGACATAGCGACACGCAGCGTGATATCGATGTGATCCCCGGAACCCCAGCCCGGTAGCCTGGAGGGGTGATTGACCTCCGGCTGCTCCGTGAAGACCCTGACCGTGTCCGCGCCTCGCAGCGCGCCCGTGGAGAGGACGTCGGCCTCGTCGACGCGCTGCTCTCCGCCGATGAGCGCCGCAGGTCCTCCGGCATGCGCTTCGACGAACTGCGCAACGAGCAGAAGTCGCTCGGCAAGCTGATCCCGAAGGCATCCGCCGAAGAGCGGGCCGAGCTGCTGAAGAAGGCCGAGCAGCTCAAGGCGGACGTCAAGGCGGCCGAGGCCGAGCAGAACGAGGCGGACGAGGCGGCCAAGCAGCTCCTCCTCCAGCTCGGCAACATCGTCCACAGCGATGTGCCGGTCGGCGGCGAAGAGGACTTCACCGTCCTGGAGACGCACGGCACCATCCGTGATTTCGGAGCCGAGGGCTTCGAGCCCAAGGACCACCTCGAACTCGGCGAGTCGCTCGGCGCCATCGACGTCGAGCGCGGCGCGAAGGTGTCGGGCTCCCGCTTCTACTACCTCACCGGCGTCGGCGCCCTGCTGGAGCTGGCCCTGGTCAACGCGGCGATCGCCCAGGCCACCGAGGCCGGCTTCATCCCGATGCTGACCCCCGCGCTGGTCCGCCCGCGCGCCATGGAGGGCACCGGCTTCCTCGGCCAGGCCGCGGAGAACGTCTACCACCTGGAGAAGGACGACTACTACCTGGTCGGCACCTCCGAGGTACCGCTCGCCGCGTACCACATGGACGAGATCATCGACGCGGACAAGCTGCCGCTGCGCTACGCCGGCTTCTCGCCGTGCTTCCGCCGCGAGGCCGGCACATACGGCAAGGACACCCGCGGCATCTTCCGCGTCCACCAGTTCGACAAGGTCGAGATGTTCTCCTACGTCGCGCCGGAGGAGGCCGAGGCCGAGCACAAGCGGCTCCTGGAATGGGAGAAGCAGTGGCTGACCAGCCTGGAACTCCCCTTCCAGGTGATCGACGTGGCCACCGGAGACCTGGGCGCCTCGGCCTCCCGCAAGTTCGACTGCGAGGCGTGGATCCCGACCCAGGGCAAGTACCGCGAGCTGACCTCCGCCTCGAACTGTGACGGATTCCAGGCCCGCCGCCTGTCGATCCGCTACCGCGACGGCAAGAAGACCCAGCCTCTTTCCACGCTCAACGGCACGCTGTGCGCGGTCCCGCGCACGATCGTGGCCATCCTGGAGAACCACCAGCAGGCCGACGGCTCCGTGCGGGTGCCCCCGGTGCTCCGCCCCTACCTGGGCGGTCGTGAAGTCCTGGAGCCGATCACCAAGTGAGCCCGGTCCCGTTCCCGTACAAGCTCGTCGCGACGGACCTCGACGGCACTCTGCTCCGCGGCGACGACACCGTCTCGGAACGCACCCGCGAAGCGCTCGCCGCGGTCACCGCGGCGGGCGCTGCGCACATCATCGTCACCGGTCGGGCCGTTCCCTGGACCCGGACGGTACTGGACGATCTCGGCTACACGGGGATCGCCGTGTGCGGGCAGGGCGCCCAGGTCTACGACGCCGGTGCGCACCGCCTGCTGACCTCGGTGACGCTCGACCGGCAACTGGCGGGGCTGGCCCTGTCCAAGATCGAGGCGGAGGTGGGCCCGCTGGCCCTCGCGGCCAGCCGGGACGGAGTGGACGGTGACGTGCTGTTCGGTCCCGGCTACCAGGTGCAGGAGGGCCTGCCCGCGCTGTACCTGGAGGACACCTCCGCCGTGTGGAGCGCGCCGCTGAACAAGCTGTACATCCAGCACCCGGGGATGGACGACGACACCCTCGTCAAGGTGGCCAGGGAGACCGTCGGCAGCCTGGTGGACGTCGTGATGGCCGGACCCGGGATAGTGGAGATCCTGCCCCTGGGGCTGACGAAGGCCACCGGCCTCTCGCTGGCCGCACGCCGGCTGGGGGTGAAGGCCGCGGAGACCATTGCTTTCGGGGACATGCCCAACGACATCCCGATGTTCGCATGGGCGGCCCACGGGGTCGCGATGGCCAACGCCCATTCGGAGCTGAAGGCAGTGGCCGACGAGGTGACGACGTCCCACGAGGAAGACGGGATCGCCGTGGTCTTGGAACGCCTCCTGGGCACTGCCTGACGGCGCTCCCCCACGGTCCCGCCCAAACTGGGAAGGTCCGGAACGGCCCGCGTCCCGAGACGCGCTCGAAGTGGCCGTTCCGGACCTTTTGTTACTCCCCGCACCCCTCACTCTGCCGCTCCCGCATGCCTCGTACCAGTGGTTTTCCGCAGCGGGCCCGGCTCATGTTTCACGTGAAACATGCAGGGCGGGACGTTGTGCCCTCCCCTGCGGATGGCGGGTCAACGGCCAGGCGAGAAGGCCCACGGCGAGCGAGATCGCGTGTCCCAGGTCGGTGAAGGTGCCCCCCGTGATGAGTGGGATCCCGAAGAACGCGACGGTTCCCGCGAGGTAGAGCCATCTCCAGGGGCCGGGCAGCCGATACGTGAGGACCCCGGCGGCAGCCGCGAGCCCGTAGCTCACGCCGATGTCGACGACATGGACCATGCTGCGAGGGGCCCGATGGTCCTGGATGGCCATGAGGACCACCTTCTGGCTGATCAGGGTGGCCGTGATGTGGGCGGTCGCCACGATCACCAGCCAGCGCAGCGTGCCCAGCCAGCGCTCGACGGAGGCATGGAAGACCTCGAAGAGCACGGCGTACTGGGCGAGCGAGGCGGGGTTCTCGATCCAGAAGGCACTGGAAACCAGGGCCCGCACCGGGTGCCGGGTGAGCTCGTGGATGTTGCTGCTGTTGCGGTGGAGCAGGACGTGCTCCAGGCGTTCGGGCGCGACCACGACGATGACGCTGGTGATGGCGATGATCAGCAGCCAGATGTGCGTACCGGGTGCGGAGCGTATCCAGGACCACACGGGCCTGGACGGCTCGGCCTCGGGGTGGGGCGTCATGTCCCGATGATGCCCGGCATGCTTGTGCCCCGCCCGGCCGGTGGGCCGGGCGAGGCACGAGTGGGGGAGTGGGCGACGGTTACTCCTCGCCCGCCAAAGTCAGCCGGCGCAGCTTCTGGCCCGCGTAGAAGGTGGCTCCCACGGTGACCACGACGAGCAGAACGGCGGCGGTCGGCAGGGCCACGGTGGCGTCGACGTACCCTTCTCCGGCGATCTTCTCCGCCAGCGACAGGGACCACTGCTGCACGCTCAGCGTCTTCGCACCCGAGACGAGGCTGCCGAAGAGCGACTCCCAGATCAGGGCGTAGACCAAGCCGAAGACGACCGCGTGGCGGCTGACCGTGCCCAGGAGCAGGAACAGCGCGCTGTAGGCGATCGAGGCGACCAGGGCGGCGACGGTGTAGGCGACGGCGATCTGCTGGCCGTTGCCGTTGAGGATGAATCCGGCGATCAGCGTGGGGATAGCGGAGAACGCCATGGTGACGGCGATCGCCACGATCAGCTTGGTCATGATGATCGTGGGTCGCTTCACCGGCTTGGAGAGCAGGTAGACGATCGAACCGTCGTCGATCTCGGGTCCGATGGCACCGGTTCCGGCGATGACGCCGATCAGCGGGACCATCGTCGCGAGGGCGAAGCCGCCCAGCAGGTCCGCCGCGACCTTGTCGTCAACGCCGGTGAGCGCGCGGACGGCGACGGAGATGACGATCAACAGGGCGGGCAGCGCGAAGAGGATCAGCGCGCGCCGCTTGCCTAGCAAAGACCGGTAGGTGAGCCGGGCAACGGTGGGGTTGTACATGGAAGCCAGCTCCTCAGGCCGTGACGAGGTAGGAGAAGACCGACTCGAGGGACTCGTCGGAGGGGGAGACCGTCAGCAGCCGGATGCCGTGCGCGCGGGCGACCCGCGGCAACAGTTCGGTGAAACGGCCGAAGTCGACGGCCTGGATGCGCAGGGCGCCTTCCTTGAGGTCGACCTCGATGCCGGCGGTGGACGGATCGGCGATGAGGGCGGCTGCGAGCGCCCGGTCGTCGGAGGAGCGGATGAGGTAGCGGTGCGGGCGGTCCGTCATGAGGCGACGGATCTTGCGGAAGTCACCGGAGGCGGCGTGCCGGCCGGCGACGACGACCTCGATGTGCGAGGCGAGCTGCTCGACCTCCTCCAGGATGTGGGAGGAGAACAACACCGTGCGGCCTTCGTCTCCCATACGCCGCAGCAACTCCATCAGCTGCATGCGCTGACGCGGGTCCATCCCGTTGAACGGCTCGTCGAGGAGCAGCACGGACGGTTCGTGGACGAGGGCGGACGCCATCTTCACGCGCTGGCGCATGCCCTTGGAATACGTGGAGATCTTGCGGTCCTGCGCGTACTCCATCTCGACGGTGGCGAGTGCCCGCCGGGCGGCCGCGTCGTCGAGCCCGTGCAGTTCCGCGTTGGCGACGACGAACTCGCGGCCGGTGAGGAAGTCGTACATGGCTTCGCGCTCCGGCACGACACCGACCTGCTTGTAGACCTGCTCGTTGCGCCAGATTGGCGTGCCGTCGAGGGTGACGCTGCCCGTGGAGGGGGCGAGGAAGCCGCCCATAATGTTGATGAGGGTGGACTTCCCGGCGCCGTTGGGGCCGAGCAGTCCGGTGACACCCGGACCGATGCGCATGGTCACGTCGTTGACGGCGACGACGTTCCCGAACCAGCGGGAGGTGTGGTCGATGTCGATGATGGTCACAGCCCGGCCTTCCGGTAGCGGGCCATCAGGGCGGCGTAGGAGCCGGCGATGAGGGCGAGGATGACGAGCAGGTAGACGGCGCCGACTCCGGCGGAAGGGCCCTCACCGCCGGGGAAGGCGGACGTCGCGCCGAGGAAGGCCGTCTGGAAGCCGTCGATCAGGGTGATCGGGGAGAACAGGCCCATCCACTCGATGGCGCCGGCGGAGCCGGTGTTGTAGGCGATGCCCTGTACGGCGGTCACCGCGCCGTACGGGATCAGGAGCACGGCGATGATCGCGGCGACACCGAACCCGCGGCGCGGGGTGAGAGCGGCCATGACCAGGCCCACACCGGCGAACAGGAGCGACAGCAGCAGTACGGACACCAGTCCCTGCCCGAATCCCTTGGTCTGGTCCCCGAAGTCGAACTTCGCCAGCAGCGAGCCGATGTACATGAGCAACAGCGGGGTGGCGGTGAGGATGAACAGCGCCGAGGCCATGGCCGCGTACTTGGCAACGACGTAGTCGACGCGCTCGATGGGCCGCGAGAAGTAGAGCGGCACCGTCTTGAAGCGCAGGTCCCGGGAGACCGACTGCGGCGCCTGGGAGGCGAGGTAGAGGCCGATCACCACCTGTGTGGTCAGGGCGTACGTCGTGTACTTGACCGGAAGGTCGGTGGAGCCGGGCACCGCGATGGCGACGGCGACGAGGATCAGCGCGGGAACGCACATCACCGCGAAGAGGATCATCGGCAGCACCTTGGACTTGGCCGACCGGCCGAGCCCGTAGGCGCCGCGAAGGGACTGCGAGAACAGCGACGTGCGGGCGTAGGCGCGGCCGAGTCGGGCCCCGTCGTAGGACCGGTAGCCGATGTTGTGGATCTGGGTCGAGGTGTCAGGCGCCATCGGAACCGGCTCCCTTCCGCTGGGGGGTGTCGCTCTGGCCGTTGTCGCGGAAGACCTCCGCGATGTGGTGGCGGCGCTGCTCCATGCGGACCAGGCCGATACCGAGGTCGGCGACGGTGTCGCGGACCTGGTCGTACGTCTCCTCGCCCGTCGCCTCCACGAGGAGGATGTGACCCGCTCCCGGCAGGCCCTGCTCGTCGGCCGCGTGCAGGGTCAGGCCTGCCTCGGTGAGTGCCTTGCGCAGCGCGGCGCTGCCGTCGGGGTGGGCGTCGGAGTCGGTGACCTCCACCGCCAGCGTCGCGGTGCTCTGTGTGAAGTCGCTGGTGGAGCTGGAGCGCAGCAGCTTGCCCCCGTCGACCACGACGACGTGGTCGCAGGTCCGCTCCAGTTCCCCGAGGAGGTGGGAGGTGACGAGGACCGAGATGCCGAAGTCGGTGTGGACCCGGCGGATCAGGCCGAGCATCTCGTCGCGGCCGACGGGGTCGAGGCCGTTGGTGGGCTCGTCCAAGAGGACCAGTTGGGGGTCGTGGACGAGCGCTTGGGCTAGCTTGACCCGCTGCTTCATGCCCGTGGAGTAGCCGCCGATGGGGCGGTAGCGCTCCTCGTACAGACCCACGTGGCGCAGCGTGTCGGCGGTCCGCTCCCGCGCGGCGGTCGGCGGCAGCCCGGACATGCGTGCCATGTGCACCACGAACTCGGTGGCCGAGACGTCGGGGGGTAGGCAGTCGTGTTCGGGCATGTAGCCGACGCGTTCACGGATGGCGCTGCCGTGCGTGGCGACGTTCAGTCCGAGTACGGCGGCGCGGCCCTCGGTGGCGGGGGACAGTCCCAGCAGAATTTTGATCAGCGTGGACTTGCCGGCTCCGTTGGCGCCCACCAGGCCGGTAACGCCGGGCCCGATGTCCAGGGAGAGCCGGTCGAGAGCGGTCACTCGGGGGTACCGCTTGCTCAGGCTTTCGGTCGCGATGACAGTCACGGCTTCGACGTTAGTGGCGCCCGACCCGTCGATCGTCAGACCTGGAGCGGGATCCCGTCTCCGCCTTGAGGACTACGGACCCTGACAGAAGGCTTACGCCGTCGAGAGCCGCCGGCGCGGCCCGCCGCGCGACCGGCGAACTTTATCCACAGGTCTTTGCGCGGCCCTTGACGTGACCTCCGGTCATTGTCACATTCATCAGTGTCAAGTTACGGGCGCGTACGGCTATACGGACGGACGGCTGGCATGGCTGGGGACACCACGCAACGCACGGGTCAAGGCACCACACGCACCGCACGCTCGTCGCTCACGCCTTCCGCCGAACTGCGCGGGTTCCGGGAGGTCCAGCGCCTCGCCTACGAGTGCGCCGAGACGGTCGCCGCGCAACTGCGCGCGGGGGTGACCGAGCGCGAGGCGGCGCGCATGCAGCGGGAGTGGCTGCGCGAGCGAGGGGTGCGGGACTGGTTCCACCTGCCGTTCGCGTGGTTCGGGGACCGCACCGCCTTCGTGAACTTCAAGATCCCCCTCCAGTTCTTCCCGACGAACCGGCGGCTGGAGCCGGGGATGCCGTTCATCCTCGACATGGCCCCCGTCTACCGGGGGTACGCGGCCGACATCGGCTACTCGGGCAGCCTCGGGCTCAACCCCGTCCAGGACCGATTGATGTCCGATCTGCGACCCCACCGCGAGCTGATCTTGCAACAAGTGCGCGAGCGACGCCCGCTGCGCGAGATCTACGAGAACGTCGAGCGCCTCATGACCCGCCAGGGCTACGCCAACCGGCACCGCGCCTACCCCTTCGGCGTCATCGCGCACAAGATAGACCGGGTCAAGGAGCGGCGCTGGTCCCCCACCGCCTTCGGGTTCGGCACCCAGTCCCTCAAGGGTCTGGCGAGCGACGTCCTGCACGGGCACCGGGAGGGCTGGTCGCCACTGTGGAGCCCGTACCACTTCTCCGACCACCCACCGCGACCCGGACTGTGGGCGGTGGAGCCGCATCTGGGCTTCCGGGGCACCGGCGCGAAATTCGAGGAGATCCTGGTCGTCACCGACTCCCGGGACCCCGGGGAGAGCGCCTTCTGGCTGGACGACGATCTGCCGCACGTGCGGCGCTGGGCTGAGGAGAAAGCGGCATGAGCGGCATGAGCGCAGCGGGTCTCGCGGGCGCACGCGAGCGCCGGGTACGCACCGGCGGTATCGAGCTCTGCGTCGTCGAGTTGGGCGAGACGGACCGGCCCACGGTGGTGCTCGTCCACGGCTACCCGGACAGCAAGGAGGTCTGGTCGCAGGTCGCCGAACGGCTGGCCACGCGCTTCCACGTGGTGCTGTACGACGTACGGGGCCACGGGCGCTCCTCGGCCCCCGTCCCGCTGCGTGGCGGTTTCACCCTGGAGAAGCTGACGGACGACTTCCTGGCCGTGGCGGACGCGGTCAGCCCGGACCGGCCGGTGCACCTGGTGGGACACGACTGGGGCTCGGTCCAGGGCTGGGAGTTCGCGACGGTCGCCCGGACCGAAGGTCGGATCGCCTCCTTCACGTCCATGTCGGGGCCCTCCCTCGACCACTTCGGACACTGGATCAAGAAGCGGACGACCCGCCCCACCCCGCGCCGAGTCGCCCAACTGTTGAACCAGGGCCGCAAGTCCTGGTACGTGTACATGCTGCACACCCCCGTGCTGCCGGAGCTCGCCTGGCGCGGACCGCTCGGCAAGCGGTGGCCCGGGATCCTCCGGCGCGTCGAGGACGTCCCGACGGACGACTACCCGACCCCCTCCCTGACCTCGGACGCGGCGCACGGGGCCTGGCTCTACCGCGACAACGTACGGTCGCGTCTGCGCCGTCCGCGCGTCGACGCGTACGCCCACGTACCGGTCCAATTGATCACCCCGACCGGGGACGTGTTCCTCTCGGAGCGGCTCTACGACGAGCTGGAACGGTGGGCCCCCGACCTCGTGCGGCGGACGCTGCCCGCGAAGCACTGGGTGCCCCGGACCCGTCCCGACCAGCTCGCCGCCTGGATCGGCGAATTCGTCACCGCCACGGAGGAGCCAGCGACACGGGCGCCGGAGCGGAAGGCACCGGGCGCGTACGCCGACCGGTTCGGCGGGCAGTTGGTACTGGTCACCGGCGCCGCCAGCGGCATCGGGCGGGCCACCGCCTTCGCGTTCGCCGAGGCAGGGGCGCGGGTGGTGTGCGTGGACCGGGACGGCGAGGGTGCGGCGCGCACCGCCGAAATGGCCCGCCTGGTCGGTGCTCCGGAAGCCTGGGGCGAGTGCGTCGACGTCAGCGACGGGCAGGCGATGGAGAAGCTGGCGGCGAAGACGGCCGCCGAGTACGGGATCGTGGACGTCCTGGTCAACAACGCGGGGATCGGGCTCTCCGGCCCCTTCCTCGACACCAGCGCGGAGGACTGGAAGAAGGTCCTCGACGTCAATCTGTGGGGCGTCATCCACGGCTGCCGGATCTTCGGGAAGCAGATGGCCGAACGAGGCCAGGGCGGTCATATCGTCAACACCGCTTCGGCCGCCGCCTATCTGCCCTCCAAGACGCTGCCCGCCTACAGCACGTCGAAGGCGGCGGTCCTGATGCTGAGCGAGTGCCTGCGCGCCGAGCTGGCGTCGAAGTCGATCGGCGTCTCGGCGATCTGCCCAGGCATCGTGAACACCAACATCACCGCCACCTCGCGGTTCGCCGGAGTGGACGCTGCCGAGGAGAAGCGCCGCCAGGAGCGGTCCTCGCGGCTGTACGGACTGCGCAATTTCCCGCCGGAGAAGGTCGCCGACGCGATCCTGCTCGCCGTGGTGAGGAACCAGGCCGTGGTGCCGGTGACCCCGGAGTCCAAGGGCGCGCTGTGGATGTCCCGCTTCGCACCGCGGACCCTGCGGCGTATCGCGAGGTTGGAGCCGAGGTTGTGAGCCGGGCCGGCCCACCTCGCCGGAGAGAGCCCGGCACGGCCATATCCGGCGAACTGCGGCGGTCGTACCATCCCTCGCAGGAGGGCTCGCCGCGTACGGCGGTCGAGCACCTGGTGGCACCACCTGCCGCCCGGGCCGCGGCGGGCGCGGCCGGCCGAGCCGCCATGTCGTAGGGAGCCGGGATTGTCCGATCAGGCGCTGGCCGAGTACCGGATCGAGGATCTGGCGCATCACAGCGGGGCGACGGTCCGCACGATCCGCGCCTACCAGGACCGCGGGCTGTTGCCGAAGCCGGAGCGGCGCGGCCGCTCCAATGTCTACCGGGACACGCATCTGGCGCGCCTGCGGCAGATCGCGGACCTGCTGGACCGCGGCTACACGCTGGCCTCCATCAAGGAGTTGCTGGAGGCGTGGGACGCGGGGCGCGGGCTGGGCGGCGTACTCGGTCTGGTCGCCGAGGTGCACGGGCCGTGGACCGACGAGGAGGCCGCGCGGATCAGCCGGGCGGAACTCAACGAGCGGTTCGGGGGCCGGCCCGACGACGACGCGGTGGGGGAGGCGTGCGAGCTGGGAGTGCTGGAGCGGATCCCAGGGCGGCCCGACGAGTTCCTCGTTCCCTCCCCGCAGGAGCTGGCCGTCGCCGCCGAGCTGTACGCGGCCGGCGTGCCGCTGCCGGCGATCACGGGGCACCTGCGGGAGTTGCGCGGTCAGGTGGAACACATCGCCTCGCGGTTCCTGGAGTTCACCACCGAGCACGTCTTCGCCCGCTACCTGGGCCCCGTCCCGCCCACGGACGCGGATGCCGCCGAGGCGGCGACGATGGTACGGAGGCTGCGGCCGCTGGCCCAGCAGACGGTGGACGCCGAACTCGCTCGGGCGATGCGGCTCTTCGCGACCCGGCACCTGCAGCAGCACCTGGGTGCCGCCGGAACGGCACAGGCCGCGGGGCCCTCGCCGGTGCCGCTGCCGGCCGAGACGGTGCGGGCGGTGCGGGACCTGGTGGGTCCCGAGCACGTCGCGGAGTTCATCCGGGCCGCCACGGAGCGGGAACTCCAGGCCCGGACGATGAACGAGCTGGCTGGCCGGGGTGGCGGCCGGTAGTGCTCGATCGGTAGTCCACAGGGCGAATCACGCTCTTGCCGCCAAAACCCGCCGAACCGGCTGTGGACAACTCGACCGTACCTGTGGGCAACGGGGTGCGGGGCTCACAGCGAGACCGTGTCCGCCGGCTTCGGGTGGGGGATATCAGCCACTGGCGTGGCCGGTTCAGGGGTACCTGCGGGGCCCGAAGTGGCTACCGCCGGGTCGAGGACAGTGCCGGGGTGGTTCCGGGCGGGCCCGGGATGGTTCGGGGCGAGTTCCGGATGGTGCACGGCGGGCTCCGGATGGTGGACTGCGGGTTCCCGGAGCGGTACTTCGGCGCCGCCGCGCCGGCTTCCGCGCTCGGCGCCGTAGAGCAACCCGGCGAGCGCGAGGCCGAGGGCCCCGCCGAGCAACTGCGCTCCGACGAAACCGGGCAGCGACTGCGGGGCGATCCCGGTGAACGAGTTGCTGAAGGCACGCCCGACGGTGCCGGCCGGGTTCGCGAAGGATCCCGAGGACGTGAACCAGATCGCCGCCGCTATGTAGACGGCGACCGCCGCCGGGATCAGCCGTGGGCGACCGATGCGTCCGAGGCCCTGGATGACCAGGATCAGTCCCGCCGTGGCGACGATCTCACCGATCAGCAGGTGCCCGCCGCCGCGGACCTGGGTGGCGAAGGTTCCCGGTACGCGGCCGAACATGACCTCGGCGAGGACGGCCCCGCCGATGGCCCCGGCCGTCTGGGCCGTGGCGTAGACGAGGGCGTCCCGGCCGCCCACCCCCTCGCCACCGGACCGCCACGCCCACCAGGAGGTGAGGGTGACCACCGGGTTGAGGTGGGCGCCGGAGAGTGGGCCGAAGAGGGTGATGATCAGACCCAGACCGATGGCGGAGGCGAGCGAGTTGGCGATGAGCGCGACACCGGTGTCACGGCTGAGGGCCGTGGCCTGAATCCCGGAGCCGATCACCACCACGAGCAGTCCCGCCGTGCCGATGAGCTCGGCGGCGGCACGGCGCGGCAGCGAAGCATCGATTGTCATGGATTCTCCCCCCTGGGTAGCGATTAATCGGAAAATGTATTCCGTATCTTGGAAACACGATAGGGGGCGTCGGAGTTCAAGGGACCGGCGAAAAATCGCTGCTCTCACCGCCTTCCAGGCGGCACCCTGGGACGATGGACGACAGACGCGCCGTGAAGGTGTCCCGATACGTCTCGAAACACCTGCGGCATCAGCCGGAACGGATCGGACTGGTGCTCGACCCACAGGGTTGGGTGGCGATCGACGAACTGCTAGAAGCGGCCGCGGCCCACGGCTTCTCGGTCGGCCGGGCCGAGCTCGACCACGTCGTCGCCACGAACGACAAACAGCGCTTCGCCGTCGAGGGAACAAGGATCAGGGCCAACCAGGGCCACACGGTCGCGGTGGACCTCGATCTGCCGGAGGCCGAGCCGCCCGCGTACCTCTACCACGGCACCGTGGCCCCCGCCCTGGACGCGATCCGCTCCGAAGGGCTGCGGCCGATGGCCCGCCACCACGTCCACCTCTCCACCGACCGGGAGACCGCGACCCGGGTGGGCGCCCGGCGCGGACGGCCGGTCGTACTCGCCGTGGACGCCGCCGCGATGCACGCGGCCGGACATGTCTTCCGGGTCAGCGCCAACGGTGTCTGGCTGGTCGACGCGGTGCCGCCGCGGTTCCTGCGCTTCCGGCAGTCCGGGAATTGACGCGGAGATTGTCAGATCATCCCCCTACCCTGTTCCTCAATTCCGGGATCGGTGAGGGGGGCACCTCGCGATCGCCGAACCACTCACGCGACCAGACGAGGTGACGCTGCATGACGTCCACGACCCCACCGGAATCGACGAGCTCGCCGGGAACCACGCCGGAATCGACGGGCCTGTCCGCATCGACGGCCCAGTCCGCAACGACGTCCCCGCCCGAACCAGCCGCCAACAGCTTCCAGGTCGACCTGCGCGGGCTCGTGGACCTCCTCTCCCACCACCTCTACTCCAGCCCGCGCGTCTACGTACGCGAGCTGATGCAGAACGCCGTGGACGCCATCACGGCACGCCGGGCCATCGAACCGGACGCGGACGTCCGAATCCGGATGTGGGCCGAGCCCGGAAAGGTCGGCATCTCGGACAGCGGCATCGGACTGACCGCCACCGAGGCGCATTCCCTCCTCGCCACCATCGGCAGGAGCTCCAAGCGCGGGGGCGAACACGGCCTGGAGACGGCGCGCAAGGAATTCCTCGGGCAGTTCGGCATCGGTCTGCTGGCCTGCTTCGTCGTGGCCACCGAGATCCGCGTCATCACCCGGTCCGCCCGCGACCTCACCGCGCGCCCCGTCGAGTGGCTGGCCACGGACGACGGCTCGTACACCGTCCGCGAGCTGGACCACGAGGCCCGGCCCGAACCCGGTACCACCGTCCTGCTGCGCGCCCGCGCCGGAGCCGAAGAGTGGATGGTCCCGGCCAAGGTCGAGCAGCTCGCACGCGACTACGGCTCTCTGCTCCCCCACGACATCACCTTCCAGGCCGGACCGGATGACGCGCCGCGCTCCATCACCGACCGGCCGGCCGTGTGGGACCGCCCCCATCCGACCCCGACGGCACGCCGGGTCGCGCTGGCCGGCCACTGCGCCCGGATCTTCGGATTCACCCCGCTCGACAGCATCGATCTCGACCTGCCCGTCGCCGGAGTGCGCGGCGTCGCGTACGTCCTGCCCGAACCGACCAGCCCCGCCCACCGGTCCGGCCACCGCGTCCACCTCAAGGGCATGCTGCTCACCGACCAGGCGCACAACCTGCTGCCCGACTGGGCGTTCTTCGTCCGCGTCGTCCTGGACACCGACACACTGCGTCCCACCGCCTCCCGCGAGAACCTGTACGACGACGAGACCCTGGCCGCCGTGCGGGAAGCGCTGGGATCCCGCATCCGGACCTGGCTCGCCGAGCTGGCCGCTGGTGAGCCCGAACGGCTGGCCGCGTTCCTGAGCGTCCACCACCTCGGGGTGAAGTCGCTGGCCCGGCACGACGCCGAACTGCTCGGCCTGATGCTGCCCTGGCTGCCGTTCGAGACCAGCGACGGCTCGATGAGCCTGGAGGAATTCGCCGCCGCGCACCGTGACATCCACTTCACGCGCACCGTCGAGGAGTTCCGCCAGATCGCCCCGATCGCGGCGGCCCACGGCCTCGGCGTCATCAACGCCGGTTACACGTACGACGCCGACCTCCTGGCCCTGTTGCCCGCCGTACGACCCGAACTCAAGGTCACGGAACTGGACGCAGGAGCCGTCACCGAGCGTCTCGACCCCGTCCCGACCACTGTCGAACTCGCCCTCGCGGCCTTCCTGTCCACCGCGCGCACCCGACTCGAACCGCAGGGCTGCGACGTGGTGCTGCGCGCCTTCCAGCCCGTCGCCGTCCCCGCGCTCTACCTGGACGACCGGCAGGCACGTCAGGAGCGCGACCGCACCGCGGCCCTGGACAGCGCCGACTCCCTCTGGACCGGGATCCTCGGCGCCCTCCGCGGCTCCGCACCACGCGCCCGCCTCGTCCTGAACCACAACAATGCGCTGATCCGCCGGATCGCCGGGCTCCCCGACGAGACGCTCACCGGTACCGCCGTCGAGTCGCTGTACGGGCAGGCGCTCCTGATGTCCCAGCGGCCGCTGCGCCCCGCCGACTCGGCTCTGCTCAACCGGGCGTTCCTCGGTCTCCTGGAATGGGCGACCCACTCCAACGACGGCCAGGAGGGCCAGAAGTGACGACGCTGACGCGCGAGGAGATCGAGCACGGTCTGGCGGAGAACCGAGGCGCACCCGGCGGTGCCGCCCGCAACGCGCACGCCGAGGCGCTGGCGGGCGCGGCCGAGGTGAGCGGGGACCCGGACCTGTTCCGGGCGGCGTTGGACAACCTCATCAACGCCTACCTCTACAGCGCCGAGTCCCCCAAGCTGCTGGTGCCCTTCGCCCGGCTGCTCCAGGAGTACGACAAGGACCCCGGCTCCTTCTCCGACAGCGCCACCCACTCGCTGTTCTGGCAGTTCAAGTGGGTGGCCACGGCCATCAACAACTCTCCCGACATTCCGCTGGAGTCCGCGGCGGGCTGGTTGGACGACATGGAGCGCCGCTACCGGATCGCGGGGTACAGCGAGCGGCCCGTGCGCGAGGCCGAGATGTGGCTCGCCGATGTGACCGGTGACGACGAGCGGGCCGAACGCGCCTTCGACGCCTGGCGCGGCGCCGAACGCGACGGGATGAGTGACTGCCACGCCTGCGAGGACAACAGCCAGGGGCAGTACGCGGCTCTGCGCGGCGACGACGCCCAAGCCCTGGACGCCTGGAAGCCCGTGCTGGAAGGACAGCGCCTCTGCGCCGAGGAGCCCCACCGGGTCCTCGCCGCCTCGTTGCTTCCGTTGCTGCGGCTCGGCCGGTTCGATGAGGCCCGCTCCCATCACCTGCGCGGCTACCGCCTGGTCCGGGGCAACGAGAGTCTGCTGCCCTCGGTCGGCAAGCACATCGAGTTCTGCGCGCTGACCGGCAACGAGTCGCGCGGTCTGGAGATCCTCGCCGAGCACGCCCCTCACATGGGCCCGCCGGCCAACGACCGCGACCAGTTGGTCTTCCACGGCGGTGTCCTCGTACTGCTCCGCCGGCTGAGGGAACTGGGCCATGGTCAGAGCCCGGCCGTCCCCTACAACGGCGTACCGCACAGCGTCTCCGAGTTGTACGACACCCTGCTCGCCGGCGCGCTCGACAGCGCCCGGCGCTTCGACGTACGCAACGGCACGACGCGGATCTCCGACCGGTTCCTCGCACGGATCGAGCGGGAGCCGCTGGTCGGGATGCTTCCGCTGGGCGTGCGCAGCCACGCCCTGCCGTCCATCCCATCGGGCGGCCCCGCGCCGGCGGTTGTGGCGGCCCCGGTCCAGGCCGTGTCGGGTGACCTCACCGAGCTGGTCGGCCGGGCCCGGGCGGCGCGCGATCAGGGGCATCCGGCCGCGGACGCGTTGTGGACCGAGGTGGCCGCACGGCTGGAAGCCTTCCCCGCGGACGAGGTGGACCCGCTGATCTCGGCCGATGTCGCGGATCACCGGGCGCTGACGGCCGCCCGCGGTGGGGCCGCCGACGCGGCGGAACTGCTGACTGCCGTTCGTGACACGTACCGGGCTCTCGGGCAGGCGGAACGGGCGGCCCTCGCGCAACTGCGGTTGGCGACCGTCGCCGCGCAGTCGGGGGCCGATCCGGCCGAGATCAAGAAGCTGCTGCGAGGAGCCGTGCGGGACGCCGAGTCCCTGGACCCGGCGGACCCCTTGCGAACCCGCCGGATCGCCCTCGCGGAACTGGCGTCGATCCGTGTGGACTCGTACTTGCGCTCGGTCCAAGAGCCCGCGCAGGCCACCGAGCACGCCCACGGACCAGGAGACGGGCACGGGCACCGTGAGGGGCACGGGCACGCTGAGATGTCCGCCGAGCTCGCAGCCTTCATCGACGCCTACGCGCAGCCGCTTCCCGACGTGGCGGCGGAGGCGGAGGAACTACTGGGCCGAGTGACTCTGGCCCACGGGGACCCGGAGCATGCCTCGTCCCTCTTGGCCTCCGCCGCGGCGCGGGGGATCGACGCGGGCCGTCCCTGGAACGCGGTGGACCCACTGGTCCTGCGGGCCGGTGTGCTGTCGTCACTCGGTAGGCCCGAAGAGGCCGAGGAAGCCGCGCGTTCCGCCTGCCGGCATGTCACGGAGGTGATCGACGCCGAAACCCAGGGCGTCGTACGACTCACGCTCGCCGACATCCTCCTGCGCCGCGCGAACACACCGGACGACGGCGCCGAGGGCCCCCGCACGGACGGGGCGAAAGAGGCGGCCGAGCACGCGCTCACCGCGGCCCACTGGTTCGACCAGGCCGGCCTGAGCGCCGACGGCGGCGCCCAGGCCCGGCTGCTGCTCGCCCGCGCGTACGCCCGCATCGGCCGGACCGCCGACGCGGCGGAAGTGCTGCAGTCGGCCCTGCCGGATCTGCTGGAGCACGGGGAGGGTCAGGCCGTCGCCGCCCACGAATTCCTGGGTGATCTCCTGCGCGAGTTGCGGGAATGGCGACCCTCGGCCGAGCAGTACCTGCGGGCGGCGGAGATCGCCCAGGGCTGGGAGGACTCGCGTCCGCAGGCGGGATTCGCCCAGTCGGCCGCCGATCAGCTCTCCACGGCGGGACTGGTGGTCGAAGCGGTCGCCGCCTACGAGCGGGCCCTTCGGCTGCACCGGGAGGCGGGCGGCGCACCGGTCGCCGAGGTGCGCATCCTGCGTTCGCTGGCCTGGCTGGGACTGCGTTCTGACGTGACGGAGGCGGTCGTTACGGCGGCGCGGACCCGGATGGACGAGGCGGCCGACGTACTGGCATCGGCGCTCGCCCATGACCCTCGGTCCCGGGAGCTGAGGTCGGAGCTCGCCCAGACCTGGCACCAGATGGCGCAGGTGCTGGACCGTTGGGTGACTGCGCGGGAGGAGGCCGCCGGAGAAGCGGGCGGAACCGACGGCGCTCCGGCTACCGGCGCTCCTGCTACCGGCGCGCTGCGGGAGGGCAGGGCCGAGATCCAGGCACTGCGCCTGGAGGAGATCCTGCTGTGGGAGCAGGCGGCCGGCCTCTACGCCGAGCTGGGCCCCGAGTACATCCAGGACCGCCTCCAGTGCCTGAACAACGCCGCTTGGACCGAGCACGAGCTGCACCGCCCGCAAGCAGGCGCCGCCCGGATCTCGGCGCTGATCGAGGAGATTCGGGCCCTGCCCGAAGGGGCGGTACCGGAGTGGGTGCTGCCGCAGGCCGAACGGATCGTGGCCGGCCTGCTGTCCTGACATCTGTCTTGTGTGCTGGCCTGTCCTGCTCCGTCTGCCCCCACCGCCCATCGGCGGGGGCAGACGGCCGGAAGCGGCAGACGCGACCTTCTGGCTCAGCCGTTCAGCTGGGCGGGTGCCTCGGTGGCGATCCGCTCGAAGACGGCCTCGTCGGCCGCGAAGTCGGAGTGCGGAATCGGCGCGTGAATGACCAGCTCGGTGAAACCGAGCTCCCGGTGGCGGCCCGCGAAGTCCACGAACGCGTCGACGGAGTCCAATACCCCCATGCCCTCCGGGGTGAAGCCGGTGAGCAGGATCTTCTCCATGGAGGCGGAATCCCGTCCGATGTCGGCCAGTGCCTTGTCCAGCTTCTCCGCCTGCCCCCGCAGGGCCTCCCGAGACTGCTCGGGCGTCCCGTCCTGCGCGAGCTTCGGATCGCCGGTCGTCACCCACGCCTGGCCGTGCCGGACGGCAAGCCTCATGCCCCGCGGGCCGGTCGCCGCGACCGCGAAGGGCAGGCGCGGCCGCTGGACACAGCCCGGAATGTTCCGGGCCTCCTCGGCGGAGTAGAAGGTGCCGTGGTGCGTGACGGCCCCTTCGGTAAGCAGCCGGTCGAGGAGCGGCACGAACTCGGCCAGGCGGTCGGCCCGCTCTCGCGGCGTCCACGGCTCCTGGCCCAGCGCCGTCGCGTCGAAGCCGTTACCGCCGGCACCGATGCCCAGGGTGATACGGCCGCCTGAGATGTCGTCCAGCGACATGAGGTCCTTGGCGAGCGTCACAGGGTGCCGGAAATTCGGCGAGGTGACGAGCGTGCCCAGGCGCAGCCGGTCGGTGACGGCAGCGGCTGCGGTCAGCGTGGGGACTGCACCGAACCACGGGCCGTCCCGGAAGGTCCGCCAGGACAGGTGGTCGTAGGTATAGGCGGCGTGGAACCCGAGCCGCTCGGCCCGGACCCACTGGTCACGGCCTCCTTCGTGCCAAGGCCGTACCGGGAGGATCACAGTGCTCAAACGCAGGCTCATGCGTTCGAGCGTACGGTGCCCCACGTGACAACCGCGCACCCCGGAGCGCAGCGGCCGACTGATGTTTCACGTGAAACATCGGACGCAGCACTTGTTTCACGTGAAACGAACGCGCGTGGTTTCACGTGAAACATGCCATGGAGATGGCTTGGCTGATCTTGGTCTGGGGGCGTGGTCCCATGGGTGAAGATGGAGCGGTGACCTCGGCTCCTCAGCGCCCGGACGGGCCAAACTCCGCTCCCCGGCTCATCGCCACCGATCTCGACGGCACCCTGCTGCGCGACGACAAGACCGTTTCTGCCCGCACGGTCGCCGCGCTCGCCGCCGCCGAGCAGGCCGGTATCGAGGTGTTCTTCGTCACCGGTCGCCCGGCCCGCTGGATGGGTGTGGTGAGCGATCACGTCCACGGCCACGGCCTGGCCATCTGCGCGAACGGGGCCGCCGTGGTCGACCTCCACGCCGGCGGCGAGTTCGTCCAGGTCAGGCCGCTGCCCCGGGCCGCCGCACAGACGGTCGTGGACACGCTCCGGGCTGCCGCGCCCGGTACGTCGTTCGCCGTCGAACTGACCACTGGTATCAATTACGAGCCGGCCTATCCACCGACCTTCCAGGACCCCAATGCCACGATCGCCATCGCTGAGAAGCTTCTGAGCGAGGAGCTCGACGACACCGCGGCTCCCGTGCTGAAACTGCTGGCCCACCACTCGGAACTGGCGCCGGACGATTTCCTCGCCCTGGCCCGCTCCGCCGCGGGCGCCTACGCGTCCATCACGCGCTCCAGCCCTACGTCGCTGTTGGAGATCAGCGGGTCCGGAGTGTCCAAGGCGAGCACCTTGGCACTGTGCTGTGCCGAACGTGGTATTTCGCCGGCTGAGGTCGTCGCCTTCGGCGACATGCCGAACGATCTGGAAATGCTGACCTGGGCCGGCACCTCGTACGCGATGGGCAATGCCCACCCGGATGTGCTCGCGAGCGCTTCCGACCGGACGGTCGCCAACAACGAGGACGGGGTGGCCCTCGTCATCGAACGCATTCTGAGCGCAGGCGTCGCCCGGTAGGCGGGCGTCTCACCAGGGCACAGGGACACGAGGGCGCAGGGACACGGCGCCCTAGAGCGGGGCCTCCCATACGACGGTGGTCCCGCCGCCGTTCTCGGCGATGCCGGGGCCACACCAGCTCGCGCCACCCAGCGACTCGGCCCGTCGGCGCAGGTTCCGCAGACCGCTGCGTCGACCGCCCTCCGCGATACCCACGCCGTCGTCGGCGACCTCCAGCCGTACCCCCGGCCGCCCGTCGGCCAGATGGACCGTGGAGTCCAGCAGGACTTCGATCCGGGATGCCTCCGCGTGGCGGAACGCGTTCGACAGCGCCTCGCGCAGTGCAGCGATCAGGTTCTTGCCGACCAGCTCGTCGACGGCCGCGTCGATCGGGCCGATGAACCGGTGCGCGGGCTTGAACCCCAGCGGTACGGCGGCCATGTTGATCTCGCGCAACACCCGGGTACGCAGCCCCGAGGGGGCCTCCGCCGGTCCCTGCTGCAACGCGAAGATCGCCGTACGGATCTCCTGGATCGTCACGTCCAGCTCGTCCACCGCTTTGCCGACGCCGTCACGAACCTCGGGAACGATGGACCGGCGCTGCGCGCCCTCCAGCATCAACCCCGTCGCGAACAGCCGTTGGATCACAAGATCGTGCAGGTCACGGGCGATCCGGTCACGGTCCTCGAAGACCGCCAACCGTTCCCGGTCGCGCTGAGCCTCGGCCATCATCAGCGCCAACGCCGCCTGTGAGGCGAACTGCGTGGCCAAGGTGCGTTCGGCCTCACTGAACGGGCGGCCGCCCCGCGCCCTGGGGGTCACCAACGCGCCGAGCACCCGCCCGCCGCTCTGCAGGGGCAGCATCATGCAGGGTCCGTACTGGCTGGTGAGCCGGCTGATCATGCGGGCATCCGCGGCGGCGTCCTCGACGAAGACCGGTTCTCCCCTCAGCAGCTCGTTCACCACGGGGCTCTCGGGCGGGATCACCACACCGAGCGAGGTGGCCGGGTTGTCGGAGGAGACGGCGACGATCTCCATTCCCCCCTCCTCTGCCGGCAGCATCACGATCCCGGCGGCTGAGTCGGCGAGTCGGCGGGCCTGCTCGGCGACCACGGCGAGGGCGTCGTCCGCATCCCCTCCGGACAACAGAGCCGTGGTAACGGCCACCGAGCCGTCGATCCACCGCTCGCGCTGGGTGGCGGCCTCGTACAGCCGGGCGTTGCCGATGGCGATGCCCGCCTCCGTGGCCAGGACGCGGACCATGTGGACGTCGTAGTCGTTGAACTCGCCGCCACCGTTCTTCTCGGCCAGGTAGAGGTTGCCGAAGATCTCTCCCTGAACCCGAATGGGTACGCCGAGAAACGACTTCATGGGCGGGTGGTGAGCCGGGAAGCCGGCGGAACGCGGGTCCTTCGTCAAATCCGGGAGCCGCACCGTGTCAGCGTGCGAGATCAACGCCCCGAGCAGGCCTCGTTTCCCGTCCGGGCGGTGCCCGATCTTGCGCGCCAACTCCTCACTCAGGCCGAAGGTGACGAAGTCGGACAGGCCGCGGCGGTCGGTATCGACGACACCGATGGCCGCGTAGCGGGCATGGGCCAGTTCGGCGGCCGTCTCACAGATGCGGTCGAGCGTCGAATGCAGTTCCAGGCCGGTGCCGACCGAGCGCATGGCCTCCAGCAGTTGCGGCACCCGGGCAGTGAGTTCGGTGGACAGCCCCTGGAGACCGCGGGTCGCTTGAGCGGCGGCCTCCAGCGGGTCCGGTGATGCGCGTGACGGCTCCGGCGATTCCTGAGACTGCTCCCCTGACATGCCCTTGAGCCTAGTTAGTCCCCATTAGCTGGGAAAGTCGGCCAACGTTCCCTCGGTCGCCCGTTCACGCTCCAGGAGCCGTCGCAGCGGTCCTTCGACCGTGGCCAGCTCCTCGTACGCGCCGCGCTGTACGACATGTCCCCGGTCCAGTACGAGCACCTCGTCCACCGCGTCCAGGCCCGCGAGCCGGTGCGTGATCAAGACGGTGGTGCGACCCTCGGTGGCGGTCAGCAGGTCCGCTGTCAGCGCGTCCGCGGTCGGCAGGTCCAAGTGCTCGGCCGGTTCGTCCAGAACGAGTACCGGGAAGTCCGCGAGCAGCGCCCGGGCCAGCGCCAGCCGTTGACGCTGCCCTCCGGAGATCCGCTCGCCGTGCTCTCCGACCAGGGTGTCCAAGCCGTCCGGGAGACTGTCGACCCATTCCGACAGCCTGGCCGCCGCGAGCGCGTCCCGCAGCCGGGCGTCACTCGCGTCGGTTCGGGCCAGTCGCAGGTTCTCCCGGACCGAGCTGTCGAAGAGGTGCGCGTCCTGGGCGCACAGCCCGACAAGGCTACGGACATCGTCGCTGTCGAGGGTGCGCGTTTCGGTGTCGCCGAGGGTGTACGAGCCTTCCCGCGGGTCCAGGAACCGCAGCAGAACCTGCGCCAGTGTCGTCTTGCCCGAGCCGGAGGGCCCCACGACGGCGATGCGGCGGCCCGCTTCGAGAGTCAGGTCCAGCCCGTGCAGGGCGTCCTGTTCCTGGCCCGGATGCCGCGCCGCGATGCCCGTAAGCCTCAGGGGGAATGGCGAGGCGGGACATCCTGCGGCCTGGGCCGGCTCACTGACCGGCATGGGCGCGTCGATGACCTCGTAGATCCGCTCGGCGCTCCGGCGCACGCGCTGCCGGTACTGGACGGCCTGCGGAAGCCCGGTGACGGCCTCGAACGCGGCGAGCGGTGTCAACACGACCACGGCCATCGCCACCCCCGCCAGTCGGCCGCCGGCCACCGCCTCGGCACCCAGGGCCGCGGCGCACACCACGGTCAGCCCGCACACCAGGGTGGACAGGCCGCTGCCCAGTCCGGTCGCGGCCGCGCCCCGCGAGGCGATCCCGGTCAGATTCAGGTCGCTCCGCTTGGCGGCGTCCTTCCGCCTCTCCAGCGCGCCGGCCACGGTCAGCTCCGCGGTCCCGGTGAGCAGATCGGCCACATGGGTGGCGAGTTCGCCCCGGGCGGGCGCGAGCCGGCGCTCCGTGCGGCGGGCCACGGCGCCACTCACCAGCGGCACTCCCACACCCGCCATGAGCAGTCCGGCGGCGAGCACCGCCCCGGCCTCGGGCAGGAGCCAGGCGGTCAAGGTGACCGCACCGGATCCGACCAGGACGGCGGTGCCGACCGGCAAAAGCCAACGCAGCCAGTAGTCCTGAAGAGCGTCCGCGTCGGCGACCAGCCGGGACAGCAGATCTCCTCGTCGCTGTTCGCGCAGTCCGGCGGGAGCGATCCGTTCCAGTCGTGCGTACACGGAAACCCGTAGGTCGGCCAGCATCCGCAACACCGCGTCATGTGAGACGAGCCGCTCCGCGTAGCGGAAGACGGCCCGGCCGATGCCGAAGGTGCGGGTGGCGGTGACGGCCACCATCAGATACAGCACGGGCGGCTGTTCGGAGGCCCGCGAGATCAGCCAGCCGGACACGGCCATCAGCCCGACGCTGCACCCCACTGCCAACGCACCGAGCAGCAGACCGAGACGGAACCGCCCTTGCCAGGCTCTGGCGACCGCCCGGACCCGGGCCAGCGGGTGCTCACCACCCGTGCTCCGTCCCTGCTCCTTACCGGTTCGTTCGGGCGCCGTGCCGAGGATCCATTCCCCGGGACCGGACGGTTCGGCACCGACCCGCCCGGCCTCCCGCCCGACCGTCTCGGCTGATCCGTGAGCCGGCGCACCGCCGGCCTCCGCCGCCGGATCGGCCGCAGGAAGCCGCACCACCCGGTCCGCGATCGCGAGCAGGGCCGGGCGGTGCACCACCAGCAGTACGGTCCGACCCACCGCGAGGCGCCGGACCGCGTCCACGATGCCCGCTTCGGTCTCGCCGTCCAGCGCCGCAGTCGGCTCGTCGAGCAGCAGCACCGGTCGGTCAGCCAGGAACGCCCGCGCGAGCGCCAGCCGCTGGCGCTGACCGGCGGACAGTCCGACTCCGCCCTCACCCAGCGGTGTGTCCAGGCCGTGGGGGAGCCCTGCCACGAACTCCCACGCCCCGGCGTCCCTGAGTGCTTGGGCCACCGCATCGTCAGGGGCGGTGGGCCGGGCCAGCCGTACGTTCTCGGCGATGGTCCCCGCGAACAGGTGTGGCCGCTGCGGCACCCACGCGATCCGCTCCCGCCACTGCTCCAGAGCCAGTTCCGCCAGGTCCGTTTCCTGGACCCGTACCCGCCCGGCCGTGGGCGTCACGAAGCCCAGCAGGACGTGCAGCAGGGTGGACTTCCCCGAGCCGCTCGGCCCGGTGAGGGCGACGCACTCTCCCGGTTCGACGATCAGCGAAACGGGGCCCGGAGAGTCCGCACCTCGTCCGGGGTACCGGACCGCCACCGCGTCGAACTCGACTCGCAAACCGCGCTGCGGCACTTCGCCGGTCCCGGCCGAAGCGGTCGCCGGCTCCTCCAGGACCTCGAAGATCTCCCCTGCGGCCGACAGCCCCTCCGCTGCCGCGTGGTACTGCGCTCCCACTTGGCGCAGCGGCAGATACGCCTCCGGCGCCAGGATCAGGATGACCAGGCCGGTATACAGGTCCAGGTCCCCGTGGACGAGTCGCATGCCGATGGTCACCGCCACCAGGGCCACCGACAGCGTGGCCAGCAGTTCCAGGGCGAACGAGGACAGGAACGCGACGCGCAGGGTCCGCATCGTGGCTTGGCGGTAGTCGTCGGTGATCTTGCGGATGGACTCGGCCTGGGCCTTGGCCCGCCCGAACACCTTGAGCGTCGGGAGCCCCGCCACCACGTCCAGGAAATGCCCGGACAAGCGGGACAGCAGTCGCCACTGGCGGTCCATCCGCGACTGCGTCGCCATGCCGATCAGGACCATGAACAGGGGGATCAACGGCAACGTGCCGACGATGATGGCCGCCGAGACCCAGTCCTCGGTGACGATGCGGGCGAGCACTGCCACGGGCACGACCACCGCGAGCCCCAACTGGGGAAGGTAGCGGGAGAAGTAGTCGTCGAGCGCGTCCACGCCGCGGGTGGCCAACGCCACCAGCGAACCGGTCCGTTGCCCGCTCAGCCATCCGGGCCCGAGGTCCGCGGCCCGGTCCAGCAACCGACCCCGTAGCTCCGACTTGACCGCAGCGCCGGCCCGGTGCGCGGCACGTTCCGTGAGCCAGGCGATCAGCGCCCGCCCCAGCGCCACTGCCGCGAGCAACAGCAGTGGCGTCCGGAGCGTCCCGGCACCCAGCCCCTTCTCGAAGGCACCGACCACGATCTCGGCGATGAGCATCGCCTGTCCGACGATCAGCCCCGCCCCGGCGAGCCCGAGTGCCACCACCGCGGCCAGGAAGAGGCGGGTGGAACGGGCGTAGCGCAGCAGGCGCGGGTCGATCGGTTTCACGTGAAACATCCCCTCGGGAGGGTCAAGCGGGAGAGTCGGCCGCCGGGCGAGACAGCCCCGGCCGGGTCAGTGCGGGCCGGGTCAGTGCGCGTCGACGATGTGCTGGGTCCCGATCCGCTTGCGGAACACCCAGTACGTCCAGCCCTGGTAGAGCAGGACGACCGGGGTGGCCACCGCCGCGCACCAGGTCATGATCTTGAGCGTGTAGGGGCTGGAGGAGGCGTTGGTGACCGTGAGATTCCAGCCGTCGTTCAGCGAGGAGGGCATGACGTTCGGGAAGAGCGTCAGGAAGAGCATCGCGACGGTTGCCGCGATGGTGATCCCGGACAGTGCGAACGACCAGCCCTCGCGGCCCCTCATGTTGCAGCCCACGGCCGCGACCAGGGCCATGACCGCAATGACCATGGCGATCAGGCTCGTGCCGTCACCGCGCGAGAACTGGGTCCAGAGCAGGAAGACCAGCGCCAGGACTGCGGTGAGGACACCCAACCGGGTCGCGAGCCGGCGCGCCCGGTCCCGGATGTCACCGACCGTCTTCAGTGACGCGAAAACGGCGCCGTGGAAGGTGAACAGGCTGAGCGTGACGAGACCGCCGAGGAGCGCGTACCCGTTGAGCAGGTCGAGAAAGGTGCCGACGTACTCCTTGTGCTGGTCGATCTTGACGCCGCGGACGATGTTCGCGAAGGCCACACCCCACAGGAAGGCTGGGATGAGTGAGGCCCAGAAGATCGCGTGCTCCCAGTTGGTCTGCCACCTGTCCTCGGGGCGCTTGTGCCGGTACTCGAAGGCGACACCGCGGACGATGAGGCAGACCAGGATGATCAGCAGCGGTAGGTAGAAGCCGGAGAAGAGGGTGGCGTACCACTCCGGGAAGGCCGCGAAAGTAGCCCCGCCGGCGGTGAGCAGCCAGACCTCGTTGCCGTCCCAGACCGGCCCGATCGTATTGATCAGGACCCGCTTTTCCCGCCGGTCACGGGCGAGCAGCTTGGTCAGTACGCCGATCCCGAAGTCGAAGCCCTCCAGGAAGAAGTAGCCGATCCACAGGACGGCGATGAGTACGAACCAGACGTCGTGGAGTTGCATGGTGTGGTCTCCTCAGCCTCAGTACGAGAAGGCCATCGGCCGGTCGGAATGGTTGTCGTCCCCGCCGATCCTGGTGGGCGGGTTGAGGTCGGCCTCGGTGAGTTCGGGAGGTCCGGCCTTCACGTACTTCACGAGCAGCCGGACCTCGATCACGGCGAGCACGGCGTAGAGAGCGGTGAAGACGAGCATGGACGTGATCACCTCGCCCTGCGTGACGCTGGGGGATACCGCGTCACGGGTGCGCAGGACTCCGTAGACGACCCACGGCTGGCGGCCCATCTCGGTGAAGATCCAGCCCCAGGAGTTGGCGATCAGCGGGAAGCCGAGCGTCCCGATGGCGGTCAGCCAGTACAGGCGGGTGAGGCGCGGGTTCAGGGCCGTCTTGAACAGGACCAGGTGCGGCCGTTCGTCGTCGCCGGTGCGCAGGGCGGCCGGCAGCAGGAACCTGCGCCGGGTCAGCCACAGCCCCAGGGCGCCGATGCCGAAGGATGCCATACCGAAGCCGATCATCCATCGGAAGCCCCAGTAGGCGACGGGGATCGCGGGCCGGTAGTCGCCGGGGCCGTACTTCGCCTGCTCGGACTTGTTGACGTCGTTGATGCCGGGCACGAAGGAGCCGAAGTCGCTGTCGGCGAGGAAGGACAGCAGACCGGGCAGTTCCACGGCGACCTTGTTGTGGCCCTTGTCGACGTCACCGACGGCGAAGACGGAGAAGGGGGCGCTCTTCTCCCCGTCCCAGAGCGCCTCGGCCGCGGCCATCTTCATCGGCTGCTGCTTGAACATGACCTTGGCGAGCGTGTCACCGCTGATCGCCGTCAGCAAGCCGCCGATGACCACGGCGATCAGGCCGAGCCGCAGCGAGGTGCGCATCACGGGGATGTGCTTCCTGCGCAGCAGGTGGTAGGAGGCGATGCCGACCATGAACGCGCCGCCGGTCAACGCGGCCGCCGTGAGGGTGTGGAAGACCTGGGCGACGGCCGTGTTCTGGGTGAGGACCTGGAGGAAGTCGGTGAGCTCGGCTCGCCCGGTCTCCTTGTTCATCCGATAGCCGACCGGGTGCTGCATCCAGGAATTGGCGGCGAGGATGAAGTACGCCGAGAGGATGGTGCCGATCGAGACCATCCAGATGCAGGCGAGGTGGATCTTCTTGGGGAGCTTGTCCCAGCCGAAGATCCACAGCCCGATGAAGGTGGACTCGAAGAAGAAGGCGATCAGGGCTTCGAAAGCCAACGGGGCCCCGAAGATGTCACCGACGAAGCGCGAGTAGTCGGACCAGTTCATGCCGAACTGGAATTCCTGGACGATGCCGGTGACGACACCCATCGCAATGTTGATCAGGAACAGCTTGCCCCAGAACTTGGTCGCCTTGAGGTACTTCTCCTTCTCGGTGCGCACCCAGGCGGTCTGCAAGATCGCGACGAGCGCGGCGAGCGAGATCGTCAGGGGGACGAAAAGGAAGTGGTAGACGGTGGTGATACCGAACTGCCATCGCGCCAGAGTCTCCGGCGCCAGAGCCAAGTCCACGTCGTCATCTCCTTCGGGTCGCCGTGGATCGTCAAAGCCTCACTCCGCCTGTCACATCCCACGCGACGCAGGACAAAACGGCCGAGCTTGTGAACGCGTTCACATTCACAAGCATTATGGCGCACAGCTCTTCGATCTTTCATCGGGGGGTACCCCTAGCCAACAGATTCAACAGATTGTTGAATGCGGCTCATGAAGATTCGAATCTCCTGGCCCGCCGGCCAGCTCACCGCATCCCTGAAAGAGACGCCGACCAGCAAGGCCCTGGCCGCCGTCCTCCCGATCTCCGCCTCCGCGAACACCTGGGGCGAGGAGGTCTACTTCGACACGGGCGTCTCCGTCGCACTGGAGCACGACGCGCGGCAGGTCGTCGAGCCGGGCACCGTCGCGTTCTGGACCGAAGGCGACGCGCTCGCGCTGCCCTACGGCCCCACGCCCATCTCGCGCGCCGGCGAGAGCCGCCTCGCGAGCCCGTGCAATGTGCTCGGCTCGTTCGACGGCGACCCCCGCCTGCTGGCCACCGTCCGCGACGGCGACCCGGTCCGCGTAGAGCTCGCGTAACGGGTTCCTCGTCACGGGTCCCTCATCACGGGTCCCGCGTCACCGGTCCTGCCTTCCGCGGTACGGCTACATCTCCTTCAAGAAGGCCTCCGCCGTGTGCAGGAAGATGTCATTCGCCTCGGACTCACCGATCGTGACCCGCAGGCCCTCGCCCGGGAATGGCCGGACCACCACACCGGCCTTCTCGCACGCCGCCGCGAACTCCGCGGTCCGCTCCCCCAGCCGCATCCAGACGAAGTTCGCCTGCGTATCGGGGACCACGGTCCAGCCCTGGGCGAGCAGCGTGTCGTAGACCCGCTTGCGCTCGCACACCAGCGAGCCGACCCGCCCGAGCAGCTCGTCCTCGGCCTGCAGCGAGGCGACCGCCGCGTCCTGCGCGAGCTGGCTGACACCGAAGGGCACCGCCGTCTTGCGCAACGCCGCGGCCACCGGCTCGTGCGCCACCGCGAATCCGACCCGCAGCCCGGCCAGGCCGTACGCCTTGGAGAACGTACGCAACACGCACACGTTCGGACGGTCGCGGTAGAGCTCGATGCCGTCCGGGACGTCCGTGTCGCGCACGAACTCCCGGTACGCCTCGTCCAGCACCACCAGCACGTCCGACGGCACCCGGTCCAGGAAGCGCTCCAGCTCGACACGGCGCACCGCGGTACCGGTGGGGTTGTTGGGGTTGCAGACGAAAATCAGCCGGGTCCGCTCGGTGATCGCCTCCGCCATCGCGTCCAGGTCGTGCACGTCCCCGTCTGTGAGCGGGACCTGCACGGACGTCGCGCCGGAGATCTGCGTGATGATCGGGTACGCCTCGAAGGAGCGCCACGCGTACATGACCTCGTCGCCCGGGCCGGCCGTCGACTGGATCAGCGACTGGGCCACGCCCACCGAGCCGGTGCCCGTCGCGATGTGCTCGACCGGAACCCCGAAGCGCTCGGCCAGCTCATTCACCAGGCCCGTGCAGGCCATGTCCGGGTAGCGGTTGAAGTGGCCGGCCGCCGCGACCGCGGTCTCCAGGACGCCCGGCAGCGGCGGGTACGGGTTCTCGTTGGAGGACAGCTTGAACGCCACGCGCCCGTCCGCCGCCGCGGGCTTGCCCGGCTTGTACGTGGGGATGCCGTCCAGCTCGGGGCGCAGCTTCGGGCTCTTCTCGCTCACCGCAGGTCCTCCTCGACCGTCCCGTCGACGTCGCCGTCGACTCAATACTGCTCACCTTATGAGGATTCCGCCGATCAGAGAATGGCGGGCGCCAGGATCACAGGGGGAGCGCGCGCATATATGCGCGCGCTGGTGGCTTGCGCCGTGGCGCGCGTCCCTCGTGCAGGTGAGTTGAGAACCGCCCGGGAGCCCACCGTTTTGGCGGGCCCGTCGTCGCCGACTAGCGTCTCACCCGCCGCCCACCCCCAATTACCTTTAATTCCAAGGTCATTGGGGGTGGCGAACCGTGCAGAATCGTGCCTGTCAACGGGTGCATATGCAGCCGGGCCAACCACCCCGTCGAGCCCTAGGATCGGCTCGCCATGACAGCAGCAGGGAAGCATCAGGTGAGCCGGACCGAGACCACCCGGCGGGTCGGCGGCCGACAGGGCCGGGCCGGCATCAGGGACGTCGCCGCCGCGGCGGGCGTCTCCATCACGACCGTCTCCGACGCGCTCAATGGCAAGGGACGGCTGCCCGACGCCACCCGCCGCCACGTTCGCGAAGTCGCCGACCGGCTGGGCTACCGGCCGTCCGCCGCCGCACGCACCCTCCGTACCGGCAAGTCCGGCCTCATCGGCCTGACAGTGACGACGTACGGGGATGAACCTTTCACCTTCACGGAATTCGCCTACTTCGCGGAGATGGCCCGGGCCGCCACGTCCGCCGCGCTCGCCCGCGGCTACGCCCTGGTCATCCTCCCCGCCACCTCCCGCCACGACGTGTGGTCCAACGTCGCACTCGACGGCACCGTCGTCATCGACCCCTCCGACCACGACCCCGTCGTCAGCGAGCTCGTCCGCCAGGGCCTCCCCGTGGTCTCGGACGGCCGTCCCGCCGGGTCCCTCCCCGTCACCGCCTGGGTCGACAACGACCACGAGGCCGCCGTGCTCAACCTCCTCGACCACCTCGCCGCCGCCGGAGCCCGCAGGATCGGGCTCCTCACCGGCACCACCACCGACACCTACACCCGCCTCTCGACCACCGCGTACCTCAGCTGGTGCGAGCGCGTCGGCCAGGACCCCGTCTACGAGTCCTACCCCGCCCACGACCCGTGCGCGGGCGCCGTCGCCGCCGATCGGCTGCTCGCCCGCCCCGACCGGCCCGACGCCGTGTACGGGCTCTTCGACCCGAACGGCACCGATCTGCTCGCCGCCGCCCGTCGCTACGGCCTGCGCGTCCCCGAGGACCTGCTGCTCGTCTGCTGCAGCGAATCGACCGTCTACGCCAACACCGAACCGCCCATCACCACACTCTCCCTCAAGCCGCGCCGCATCGGCACGGCCGTGGTCCAGCTCCTGATCGACGCCATCGAGGGAGTCGACACCGGCCGACCCGTCGAGCAGGTGGTCCCGACCGAACTCATCATCCGCACCTCCTCGCAGCGCAGGCAGCCCCGTACGACCGTCAGCCCGCCACGCTCACCCGCCCAGGACTGATCACCCACCCGCGAGGGGGACTTGGCGCCTCTCCGGCGGAGCCGACGGGCCCGCCGGAGACGTAAACAATCACCGAAATCGGGAGAAAGCAGCAGGAAGGAACGGCTCCGGCCAGGATTCACCACCCCTGGTGCGTCACAGAGCGCGAGCCGCATTCCTATGATGGGCGCACGACATCACGGACCCTCCCCCACGGAGGTCAGAGGGTCCGCAGGTGTACGGCAGTGCGACGGTGGTGGAGGGGTCGATGACTCAGGGGGCCGGTCAGGGACCCGCGATGCGGACGGACACGCTGCGGGACTTCCGGGTTCCCGTCACCGAACCCGCCCCGTACACCGCGTCCGTCGGCGTGCCCGGCGAGGCTCCCGTCTACGGTGAGGCTCCCGTCTACGGCGAATACCCGGCGTACTACGAGGAAGGCACTCCGGTGCCCCCGCGGCCCGCCTACGCCCCCGAGGCCGCCCCGCCTCCCGTGACCGGACCCGACGCCACTCCCGCGGCCGCGCCCCCGTCCGGCGAGGACGAGGACGACGACGGCTACACGCCCACGCAGCGCGACCTGCCCGTCATCGGCCGCGGAGCGGTCGAAGGCCCCGGTGACACCGTCCAGGTCCACTACGTCCCCCAGGAGTCCGTGCCCACCGGTCCGGGCCCCCTGTACGTCGTGGGAGACGTCCACGGATACCTCGACGAACTCGTCACCGAACTCCGGGCGCAGGGGCTGATCGACGCCGAGGGCCACTGGTCCGCCGGCAACGCCCGGCTCTGGTTCCTCGGCGACTTCACCGACCGGGGCCCCGACGGCATCGGCGTCATCGACCTCGTCATGCGGCTCTCCGCGGAGGCCGCCGCCGCCGGCGGTTACTGCAAGGCCCTGATGGGCAACCACGAACTGCTGCTCATCGGCGCCAAGCGCTTCGGCGACACGCCGGTCGTGTCCGGGGCCGGAACCGCTACCTTCCAAGCCGCCTGGCTGCTCAACGGCGGTCAGCGCACCGACATGGAACGCCTCCAGGACGTGCACCTCCAGTGGATGTCGCGGCTCGACGCCGCCACGCTGGAGGACGGACACCTGCTGTTGCACTCGGACACCACCGCGTACCTCGACTACGGCGACTCCATCGAGGACGTCAACGACACCATCCACGAGCTGCTCACGCGCAACGATGCCGACATCACCTGGGACCTGTTCCGGAAGTTCACCAAGCGGTTCGCCTTCCGGGACGAGGAGACGGGGCCCCAGGCCGTACGGGAACTCCTGGGAACCTACGGCGGCGGCCGTGTCGTGCACGGTCACAGCCCCATCCCCTACCTGCTCGGCGAGGTGGGCACGGAGGACGGCGACGACTCCCACGGACCGGAGGCGGTGGACGGCCCGCACGTGTACGCGGACGGCCTGGCCATTGCGATGGACGGCGGCGTGACCATGGCCGGCAAGCTGCTCGTTGTTCAACTCCCGCTGAGCGACTGAGCTTTCACCGAGCGGGGTATTTCCGGAAAGCCCCTGTCACCTCGTGGCATGGGCGCTCTACCATCGCTCTATCCGTAGCAGGCTCTCCTCCGTTTGTGCCGGCGCCCGAATCTACGCGGGCATACCGGCTTGTACGGAGCATCGGGGGATGCACATGACCAGCGCTCCGCACCTGCTCACCGAAGACCGACCGGAGTTCGATCGGCTCCTCGACGAGGCGCTGCGCACGGCGAACGAACGGCCGGAACTCGCTTCCTTGGGCGAACGACTGAACGCCGAACAATTGCGCACCATGGCCATGAGTGCCACCGCCTTGCTGACGGCCGCGGCCGCGGCCGAATACGACCACTACGTCAAAGTCCGCGCGCAATTGCGCGACGAGCGTCTGTCGGCCCCGGGCACGACGGGCGAGGGCGACGGGGACGGACAGAGCGGCGGCGCGGGCGTGAGCGCCATTGTCGCGGTTCTCGCGCCGGTCCTGGCCGGCACCGCCATGCTGATCTTCCTGTTGGTGGGCTACAGCCTCAAGATGATCGATCCCGAGCCGGCCTTTGCCCGGACCATGCTGACAGCGGGATGGCTCTTCGGTGGGCTCACCGTGGCCGCACTGCTCTTCGCGGTGATCGGATTGCTCGTGACCGCCGTCCGCAACAGCTCCACGGAGGTCGCGGCCGAGGAGGCGGCGGCCGTACCCGACGAGCTCTCGCGCGCCCGAGAGGCGTGGCGCAACGCCCTGCTGGAACGCGGCATCATGCCGTTCCTCCGGGACGCACTGGCCGATCCGAGCGCCGGCCCCGGCTATCCGGCCCCGCGGACCCCGCATGCCGGACGCATACCCAGCCTCGGATACAGCCGGCCGGACTTCACCAGCCCCGGAGCCACCTCCCAAAGCCCACGTCCGGACTACGCCCCACCGGACTTCACGAGCCCCGACTTCGGCGGCTCGGAGCCCGAGGGGGAGTGATGTTTCACGTGAAACAGACGCGTTTCACGTGAAACATCCGTGCGGAGCGTGGAACACCCTCGTGGAACGGGCCCGCGACTCCCCCATGTGTCACGGGTCCGCTCCGTACGCGGTGCTGCCGTCAGTCGGCGAGCGGCAGGTAGACCCGGTTGCCCGAGGCCGCGAACTCCGCGGACTTCTCCGCCATGCCGGCCTCGATCTCCTCGGCCTTGAGGTCTCCACCGTGTTCACGACGGATGTCCTGGGAGATCTTCATCGAGCAGAACTTCGGACCGCACATGGAGCAGAAGTGCGCGGTCTTGGCCGGCTCGGCCGGCAGGGTCTCGTCGTGGAACTCGCGGGCGGTGTCCGGGTCGAGGGCCAGGTTGAACTGGTCCTCCCAGCGGAACTCGAACCGGGCGTCCGACAGGGCGTCGTCCCACTCCTGAGCTCCGGGGTGGCCCTTCGCCAGGTCCGCGGCGTGCGCCGCGATCTTGTAGGTGATGACACCGGTCTTCACGTCGTCCCGGTTGGGCAGACCCAGGTGCTCCTTGGGCGTGACGTAGCAGAGCATCGCGGTGCCCCACCAGGCGATCATCGCCGCGCCGATGCCCGAGGTGATGTGGTCGTACGCGGGTGCGACGTCCGTGGTCAGCGGGCCGAGGGTGTAGAACGGCGCCTCCTCGCAGATCTCCTGCTGGAGGTCGATGTTCTCCTTGATCTTGTGCATCGGGACGTGGCCCGGGCCCTCGATCATCGTCTGGACGTTGTGCCGCTTGGCGATCGTGTTCAGCTCACCCAGCGTCTTCAACTCCGCGAACTGCGCGGCGTCATTGGCGTCGGCGATGGAACCGGGGCGCAGTCCGTCACCCAGCGAGTAGGTGACGTCGTACGTCGCGAGGATCTCGCAGAGCTCCTCGAAGTTCGTGTAGAGGAAGTTCTCCTTGTGGTGGGCGAGGCACCACGCGGCCATGATCGAGCCGCCGCGGGAGACGATGCCGGTCTTGCGCCGGGCAGTCAGCGGGACGTACGGCAGCAGCACGCCGGCGTGCACCGTCATGTAGTCGACGCCCTGCTCGGCCTGCTCGATGACCGTGTCCTTGTAGATCTCCCACGTCAGCTCCTCGGCGCGGCCGTCGACCTTTTCGAGCGCCTGGTAGAGCGGCACGGTGCCGATCGGGACCGGGGAGTTGCGGAGCACCCACTCGCGCGTCGTGTGGATGTTGCGACCGGTGGAGAGGTCCATGACGGTGTCGGCGCCCCACTTGGTCGCCCAGGTCATCTTGTCGACCTCCTCCTCGATGGAGGAGGTGACCGCGGAGTTGCCGATGTTGGCGTTGACCTTCACCAGGAACCGCTTGCCGATGATCATCGGCTCGATCTCCGGGTGGTTGACGTTGGCCGGAAGAACGGCGCGACCTGCGGCGATCTCCTCGCGGACGACCTCCGGGGAGACGTTCTCGCGGATCGCCACGTACTCCATCTCCGGGGTGATCTCGCCCCGGCGGGCGTACGCGAGCTGGGTGACCGCCGCGCCGCCCCGGCCGCGGCGGGGCTGGCGCGGGCGGCCCGGGAAGACCGCGTCGAGGTTCTTGAGGCCACCGCGCGGCGAGGTGTGCTTGATGCCGTCGTCCTCGGGGCGCACGGGCCGGCCCGCGTACTCCTCGGTGTCCCCCCGCCCGATGATCCAGTTCTCCCGGAGCGGGGGAAGACCCCGGCGGACGTCGGTCTCGATCTGCGGGTCGGTGTACGGACCGGACGTGTCGTAGAGCGTCACGTCCTTGCCGTTGGTGAGGTGGACCTGGCGGACGGGCACCCGGATGTCGGGGCGGGAGCCCGCCACATATCCCTTGTGCCAGCCCGGCCCGCGCCCGGTCTGGCCGTCGGCGTCCTCGCTGACGGCAGGCGTGCGTGCATCCTGAATGGTCATGAGACCTATCTCCCTACGCCGGCATTACCCGGTAACAGGTTCGGCGGTCGACGCAGCCTCCTCCCGTACCCGCCGTTTCGGCGTGCGTACGGTGATCAGCGCCCTCTCAGCCCGGTGCTCCGAGCTCCCGCGTTGTGCAAAGTAGCCCCCACGCTAGCGTCATCTGTGGCGTGCTGAACAGTGGGCCCCCTCATCTCTTGCGATGATCGGCCGGTGACGTCCTTGCCGCAGCCTCCCATCAATCCCCCCGAGCCCCCTGGTCACAGCGACCACGGACATGCCGACGAATCCGCACACGCGCCCTCCCACGGGTCCGCGCACGGCCATTCCCACAGCCATGGGCACGGCCCGGCGGCTCCCGTCTCCCTGCACCTGCGCAAGGTCATCGCCGCCGTGTTGATCCCCTTCGCGGCCGCCGTCTTCGTCGGGATGGTGGTGCTCTGGCCGGGTGGAGCCCCCGCGCACGAGCGGACCGGCGTCGGGTTCGACCGGCAGACCCAACAGGGCAAGGTCGTCGCGTTGGCGAGTGTGGACTGCAAGTCCGTCAACGCCTCGCAGGTTCCACCCACGGGTGACACCTCGACCCCTTCGGGGCGCGAGGCCACGGCGGAACAGACCGGTGCGTGCAAGAAGGCGACCGTCGAGGTCGGTACCGGCCCGGACAAGGGCCGCACCTTCGTGGAGATCGTGCAGCCGGGGGCCCCGCGGCAGTTGGCGAACGGCCAAGAGGTGGTGGTGGCCTACGCGCCGGACGCTCCACGGGACCTCCAGTACTCGGTCATCGACCTGAACCGGAAGCTCCCGTTGGCTCTGCTGGCCGGCATCTTCGCCATCGCCGTCGTCGTGGTCGGCCGGATGCGGGGCGTGTTCGCCCTGGTGGCACTGGTCGTCAGCTTCGGCGTGCTGACGCTGTTCATCCTCCCGGCGATCCTGCAGGGCTCCAACCCGCTGGTCGTAGCCGTGGTCGGGGCCAGCGCGATCATGCTGATCGCGCTCTACATGTGTCACGGCCTGACGGCACGCACCTCGGTCGCCGTTCTCGGCACGCTGGTGTCGCTGCTGCTGATCGGTCTGTTGGGCTCGCTCTTCATCGGATGGGCGTTCCTCAGCGGCAACACCGATGACAACACAGGACTGATCCACGGCCTGTACCCGGACATCGACATGAGCGGTTTGCTGCTGGCGGGGGTGATCATCGGATCGCTCGGCGTGCTCGACGACGTGACGGTCACCCAGACGTCGGCGGTCTGGGAGCTGCACCAAGCCGATCCCACCATGGGATCACGGGCCTTGTACCGGGCCGCCATCAGGATCGGACGCGACCACATCGCCTCCGTGGTCAACACCCTGGTCCTCGCGTACGCCGGCGCCGCGCTCCCCTTGCTCCTGCTCTTCTCCATCGCGAACAGCAGCATGGGTGCGGTGGCCAACAGTGAGTTGGTCGCCGAGGAAATCGTCAGGACACTGGTCGGCTCCATCGGGCTCGTGGCCTCCGTACCGGTGACCACCGCCCTGGCGGCGCTGGTGGTTTCCGCCGACAGGCCGGGGGAACCGAAAGCCACCCCGGCCGCAAAGCCGGCACGCGGTGGCCGAGGACGTCGGCGCAAGCGCTGATCAGATCCGAGCCGAGCCGAGCTGTGCCGACGTGAGGGGGTGCGGGTGGGGCGGGCGGAGTAAGTCCCGTCAGCCGGCGTTCTGCTCGTTCTGCCGGGACTCGGCGAGGATCCTGTCGAGTGCCTCGTCGAGCGTCCCCTCGAAGTCCCCGAGGTTGCGCTCCTGACCGAGCGGAACGAGCCGGTCGGTGCGGTCGAGGAAGGCGACCAACGGTGCCGCTCCCGCGCGGAACAGGGCTCGCTCGCCGCCTACCTGCAGGCGGATGTGGACGTCCGACAGCTCGTCGGGGTGGGACGGGGCGATGTGCACATCCCCGTCACCGCAGGGCTTGTTGATGCCATCGAGGAGGAGCTCGCGACCGAACGCCCACGTCACGGGCGCGTCTCCGGGAAGGTGGAAGGTCAGTCGCACTGCGTAGGGGTCGTGAGCGTCGTACCGGAGTTCCACCGGGATCCGGAAGGAGAGCTCCTCGGAGACGAGAAAGCTCATCATGACCTCTGCCTGTACCGACTCGCGCATTGACTACCCCGATGTTGTGGAAGTGGCCAGGAATGGTCCCCCCATGGGCCCTCTTGACAAGAGTGGTGTAAGCGCTAGCAGATCACAAGGAGTGAGATTTCAGATACTGATAGAGAACGAGAGGGTGCTCAACAGCGCGCCTACTTCACTCCGTAGCAGCTCAACTGCATAGCGCAATCGGTCTTCTTGGTGCAAAGGGAACGAAATCGCCATGGTTGCAGCAGTATCTCCCGCCGTAATGGGGATCGCCGCACACACCGTGCCCAGTACATATTCCTGACGCTCCGTAATCGGTTCCATGCGTTGCAGGGAGGCGAGGCGTTGCTCCAGAGCGCGTTCGTTCCGAACCGTGTAAGGGGTGACGGGGCCGACCGGATGGCGGTCGTAATGATCTTTGCGGGCCTTCTCGTCGAGCTGCCCGAGCAGGCATTGGCCGATGGCGTGCGCGTGGCCGGTCGCGCGGAAATCGGCCCACTCTTCGCACGCCGGAGCGGCCGGGGTGTCCGATACGCCGACCACTTCGATTTCACCCTCGCGGTAGACCGCGAAGTAGACGGGGGCCCCGACCACGTCGCGAAAGTGCGCGAGGGAGTCGACGATCATGCTGCGACGTTTCTGCTGGAGTCCACCGCTCGCCAGGCGCCAAGCGGCGTCGCCCAAGAGGAAGACGCCGCCCTCACGGCGCAGATAGCCCTCATGGGTGAGGGTGCGCAGCAGGTGGTAGGCGGTGGGAAGCGGAAGTCCGGCTTCCCGCGCCAGTTGTTTCGCCGGGGCTCCCTCGCTGTGGGAACCGACCGCTTCGAGCAGTCTCAGCGCCCGCTGCACCGAAGCGATCAGCGTCGGCACACCGGGATTGTGGACTGCGGACAAAGCTCACCCCCAGGCGTGACGGCGGGCTCAAGGGGCGGCCCGCTCTGCGGGGGCCGCCCCCGCGTATGCCGTGGATCCTGGGGGTCGCGCTCGCCAACCGATGAAGATAACCGCGGGTCAGAACGGTGATACCGCTACGGGTACCCAGGGACGGCCCAGATTGGCACTCTATCCGCCGGTTCCGGCCGTGTGAGAGGTCTCGTACCTCACGTTCCCCCGGCTGGGTTAATCCGAGTACCGCCCGGTGCGCGGCTTACCACTCACCGGCGGAGGGCTTCGAACCGCTGCGGGTGAACTTCTTCACCACGAAGACCAGTCCGCCGACGAGGGCCACGAAGAGCAGCAGCTTGAAGACGAAGGCGATCAGTGTCCCGAGGATGCTGGTGATGACACCTCCGAAGACGAACAGCGCCAGCAGGGGAACGGCGACCCACTTGACCCACCAGGGCATGCCCTCGAACATCGCTCGGATCCCGTCCATGTCCACAACCTTTTCCTCGTCTGTGACTTCCTGCTTCGATGCTAGGAGGCCACGCTCCCTTCCGGGGGCCGGCGAGCCCTCGGAACCCCCTGACCCAACCCCTAGGGGGATCAGGGGCCCAACCCTCAGCCCTCGGGCGGCGAGAACACCACCAACACCTTCAACGGCTCTGTGATGTGGTGGAACTTGTGCGGCACACCGGCCGGAACGTAGACGACGCTCCCGTTCGCCACCGTCGTCGTCTCCTCCCCGACCGTGATCGACGCTCGGCCGCTCACCACGAGGTACACCTCGTCCTGGCGATGGGGTTGCTGAGGATCGGTCTGTCCGGCATCGAGCGCGTAGAGCCCGACCGACATGTTCCGCTCCTTCAGGAACTGCAGGTACGCGCCGTCGTTGGCAGCCCGTTCCGCTTCGAGCTCGTCCAACCGGAAGGCTTTCATCCTGGTCCTACCCCTTACTCCGTAGCGCGTGGAATCCGCTGATCTGACGATGTCCCACCAGGATCTTCTCTGCAACGATCGGACCCATGACGAATTTCGTAGTCAAGACGCTCGCCAACGTGGCGGCTCTGGCCGTGGCCATCTGGCTGGTCGCGGGCATCACGCTCGACGAGGACGGGAACAGCACCGGCAAGCGGGTCCTCACGCTGATCCTGGTCGCCCTGGTCTTCGGCCTGGTCAACCTCATCGTCAAGCCCGTGGTGAAGCTGTTCTCCTTCCCGCTCTTCATCCTCACTCTCGGCCTCTTCACGCTCGTGGTGAACGCCCTGATGCTGCTGCTGACCTCATGGCTGGCCGAGCAGTTCGACCTCAGCTTCCACGTCGAGGGCTTCTGGACCGCGGCCATCGGCGCTCTGATCATCTCCGTCGTCTCCTGGGCCGCGAACCTCGCCCTGCCCGACAAGAACTGAGCGGTGACCCGTACCGCGTGTGCTGAAGGAGCCCACCCCGTGAACGATCACCCCACCTCGTCGGCGGACCGGTACGGCGACGGGACCCGGGCCGTCCGCGCCGGGTTGCCCGAGCCCGCGAAGAACGAGCCACCGCTGCCGGGGCCCGTCTTCGCCGCCCACTTCCACCTGCCCGGCGAGGTCGAGGGCCCGTACGCCTACGCCCGGGACAGCAACCCGACCTGGACGCTCCTGGAACGGGCCATCAGCGAGTTGGAAGCACCCGGACGGGACGACGTGGAGACCATCGTCTTCGCCTCGGGAATGGCCGCCGTCTCAGCGGTCCTCCTGTCGCAGGCCCGCGCGGGCGATACCGTCACGCTCCCCTCCGACGGCTACCAGGCGCTGCCGCTGCTCCGGGAGCAGTTGGAGGCGTACGGAATCCACGTCCGAACCGCCCCGACCGGCGGCGACGCCCAGCTCACGGAACTCGACGGAGCCCGGCTGCTGTGGATCGAGACGCCCTCCAACCCCGGCCTCGACGTCTGCGACGTACGGCGCCTCGTCACGGCCGCCCACGCCGGCTCCACCCTGGTCGCCGTCGACAACACCCTGGCCACACCTCTCGGGCAGCGACCGCTGGAACTCGGCGCGGATTTCTCCGTCGCCAGCGGTACCAAGGGGCTCACCGGTCATGGTGACCTGCTGATCGGCTACGTCGCCTGCCGCGACCCGGAACTGGCCGCCGGCGTCCGCCGCTGGCGCAAGATCGTCGGAGCCATCCCGGGACCGATGGAAGCCTGGCTGGCCCACCGCTCCCTGGCCACGATCCAGCTACGGGCGCAGCGCCAGTGGAGCAACGCCCTGGCCGTCGCGGAGGCGCTGCGCGAACGCGTCGATGTCACCGGGCTGCGCTACCCGGGACTTCCCTCGGACCCGTCGCACAAGACCGCCACTCTGCAGATGAGCGGCTTCGGCTCGGTGGTCTCGTTCACCCTGACCGACCGGTCGCACGCGGAACGCTTCATGAGCGCTCTTCGTCTGGTGGAGGACGCCACGAGCTTCGGTGGCGTACGGTCCACCGCCGAGCGGCGCGGACGGTGGGGTGGGGACGCCGTGCCGGAGGGCTTCATCCGCTTCTCGGCAGGCGCCGAGGACACCGTCGACCTGGTCGCGGACGTTCTGCGGGCGCTTGAATTGGCGGGTCGTGAGTACTGACCGGACGTAGCGGGGCGGTCCGAGCCTCCCCCCTCTTGGCTCGGACCGCCCCCCGGGTTCCCTCGGCGAAGAACCACGTTGACAAGGCTAGTTGACTCAGCGTCAGAGTCCAATCACGGTAGCGACAGGGGCCTATCGGCATATTTATAGTTGAAGGCCCCCAGCGAGAGGGGCCGCCATGGACCTGGCCCTGCTACGTACCTTCGTCGCGGTGCACCGGGCCGGCTCGTTCACCCGGGCCGCCGCACTCCTCGGGCTGTCCCAGCCCGCCGTCACCTCGCAGATCCGCACCCTCGAACGGCAACTGGGCCGGCCGCTCTTCCACCGCCGGGCCCGGGGGGTGACGCCCACCGCCATCGGTGACGAACTCGCCCACAAAGCCGCCCCACACCTCGACGCGTTGCTGCGCATCACCGAGACGGAGCGGGAGGCCGCCGGCGCGTTACGCACGCTGCACATCGCCGGACCCCCCGAGTTCGTGTGCCGGCGCGTGCTGCCCGCCCTGGCCCCTCTGATCGGCCAAGGCCAGACCCTGCGCACCGCTCTCAAGGCCGACGCCGAGGAGGTCCTCGACGGACTGTCCTCCGGGCAGCACGACCTCGTGGTCACCACCGGTCGACCACGCGGCGGGCCGGTCACCGCCACACCCCTGTGCGACGAGGAACAGGTCCTGGTCGCCGCGCCCTACTGGGCCGCCCTCATCGACCCGGACCTTCTCCGTGACAAGGGCCCCGGCAGCCCGGCGGCTCTCGACGGGATACCGGTCGTGGAGGTGCACGAGAGCCTCCCGCTCGTCACGCGCTACTGGGCCGCCGTCTTCGACGCGCTGCCGGAAGCCGCCGCCACCGTGGTCGTGCCCGACCTCAGGGCCGTACGCGACTGCGTCCGAGCCGGTGCCGGTCTCGCCGTCCTGCCCCGCTACCTCTGCCAGGACGCCCTCGACCGCGGCCAGATCGTGTCTCTGCTGGAGCCCGCGGTACCACCGCTGCGTACCTGGTTCGTCGTCGTACGGACGGGCAGTCTGGCGCTCGCCCACCTCGCCCGAGCCCATGACCGGCTGCTGCGCGCCGCCGCGGACTGGTGATCCGCCGCTACCGGCGCCCCTTCCTCGCGAGGTACGAGGTACATGGTCTCGGGCCGTGCGTTTCGCGGCCAGGCGTTTCAGAAGCGGAAGAGTGGGCCACTCTTCACCCATGACCGAACGTCCCGTGGTCAAACGCACCGCCCGCGCGATCCTGCTCGACGGTGACGACCTGATCCTCATCAAGCGCACCAAGCCCGGCGTCGACCCGTACTGGCTCACCCCCGGCGGGGGAGTGGAGTCCACGGACGCGACCGTTGTCGACGCCCTGCACCGGGAGGTACACGAAGAACTCGGCGCCAAAATCACCGATGTGGTGCCCTGCTTCGTGGACACCGTCGAGCACATCGCCGATGGCGGAGTGACCGGCGTCAAGGTGCAGCACTTCTTCGTCTGCCGTCTCGAATCCATGGACCCCGCCCAACGACACGGCCCCGAGATCGACGAGCCCGAAGGCGAGTACGAGATCGTCCGCGTGCCGTTCAGCCGGGTCGGCATCGCGGCCGTTCACCTCGTCCCGCTGTCCCTGCGCCACTACCTCGACGGGAACATCGAGGGCGTACGAGCCATGCACGCCTCCGACCTCGGCTGATCCGTCCGAGGAGCCGTCAGGCGGTCGCCGGGGTCACCCGGCGACGCCCACCAGCTCCTCGACCGAGTCGAAGCGGATGCGCTCCCCCGGGATGCCGATCCGCTTGAGCGCGTCCACACCGCTGCGGATCATCGCCGGCGGCCCCGAGATGAAGGCGTCGTACGAACTCCACGGACCGTTGACTCCGACCGCCTGGGGCAGCTGCCCCGCAAGCCCTTCTCCCACCACCGGACGCACCGACAGCCACGGATGCGAGCGCTGAAGCCCCAGCAGTGTGTCCTTGTCGTACAGGTCGTCGTCACTGCGCGCCCCGAAGAACACTTCCATCCGGCGCCGCTCGCCGTGCTCGGCCACGTCCTCGATCAACGCCTTGATCGGGGCGATGCCCGTCCCGCCGCCGAGGCACAGCATCCCGTTGTCCGTGCTGTGGTCCACCACCATCGATCCGGCCGGCGGGCCCAGGCGAAGGACATCGCCCGGCCGCGCGTGCCGCACCAGGGCGTTGGAGACCCAACCGGCCGGAACGGCCTTGACGTGGAAGGACAGCAGCCCGTCACCGCGCGGGGCGGAGGCGAAGGAGTAATGCCGCCAGACCCGCGGCCACCAAGGGGTCTCCAGGCTGGTGTACTGGCCCGCCAGGAAGGCGTACGGGCGGTCCGGACGCACTGTCAGCACCGCGATGTCCGGTGTCCGCAGATCGTGGGCGACCACCTCCGCGTGCCACCATGCCGGCGCCTTGGCCTCGTCCTCGGCCGCCGCGTCGATCATGACCTGGGAGATCGTGGTGTACGCCCGAACCCAAGCGGCCTCGGCTTCCGGCCCCCACGTCAGTTCCGCGTACCGGGCCAGCGCACCCATCAGTGCTTCGCCCACCACCGGGTAGTGGCCGGCCATGGTGCCGTACTTGCGGTGCCCGGTGCCGAGGCGGCGTAGATAAGGGTTGAGCAGCCCGGGGTCGTCGATGTGTTCGGCGGCCGTGAGGAGCGCCTTCAGCAACCGGTCGCGCTGGGTGTCCATGGCCACGGGGAACATGTCCCGCACCTCGGGATGCCGCGTGAATATCAGAGCGTAGAAGTACGAAGTAACCTTGTCGGCGATCGGCGTGATCTCCGCGAGCGTCTTGCGGATGAGTACGGCATCGGGGGAAGGCTCGATCGCCCCGGCGCCGGGGGGTATCCCCGTCCCCCGTCTTGCCGGTCTGGTGGGCGGAGCGTCCATGCGGTGCCTCGCTTAGAGCATCTGGGTCGGTCTGCACACACCACGGTCGAATCCGTGGTTCCGGGTTTTACAGCCTGCCAGCGGACCGTGTGCCCCGGGGGCGATTGGGGAAACTCGGCGCTCGCATCCCTCCTTCCCCCTAAGATGCGACGGCTACCGGGCGTGCCGACCCGAGGAGCTGGTATGCCTCGCGAAGGTCTCTACCCCGGTAGACGTGGGTGGCCCGCTCGGCGAGGTACGGCCGCGCGTTGACCGCTACCGAGGTCGGCACCGCCTCGAAGAGCACCGAATCGGTCAGGGAGTCCCCGTACGCCACACAGTCGTCCCGGCTCACCCCGAACCGGGCGCACAGACGGTCCGCGACATCGACCTTCCCCTCGGGGGTGAGGATGCCCGTCACGTCCAGGGGCCCGGTGAAGGGCACCGCGGGGTAGACAGAGCCATGCGCCGCGTCCGCGCCCCATTCCAAGAGCAACTCGACGAAGAACGAGGGAGACAGCGAGATCACCGCGCAGAGATCGCCGCGTTCTCTGATCTCTTGCCACACCTCTCGGATGCCCTCAAGCCACGGGGCACCGTCGAAGGCCGCCCTGACATGAGCGACGGTCAAGTCCGACCACAACGCGTGCGCCGCCAGCGAAAACTCGTGTGGATCGATCTCCCTCGCCGCGAAGGCTCGTTCCAGCTCGGTGATCTCTTGACTGACACCGAGCTGCCGGGAGATCTCGACGGGTGCGGCCGAACCGTACATCAGGGTGCCATCGAGGTCGAACAGGTGCAGACGCGTCATGGTCATCGAGGCTAGCCGCCATGTTTCACGTGAAACAGCGTGTTTCACGTGAAACAGCGTGTTTCACGTGAAACATCGGTGTGCTTCACTCGCGACGTGGCAGCGCCCGGGTGAATCGGGCGGATGTTTCACGTGAAACATGGCCGCGCCGGGCAGCGGGTCTGTCAAATCTGCTGGACGCCCTCCGCGTCATGATCCAGGCTGAAGCGGTGACCGCACCAGATCTCACCGACCCACCGATCCGCTCGCTGGCCCTGAAAGATCTCCGCAACTGCGCCGACCTCTCCGAGGATCGCGGCTGGCCCCGCGAAGATCACAAGTGGGGACTCCTCCTCGCCGCCGGAGACGGCTACGGCATGGACGCTCCTGACGGCGAGGGACTCGCCGCAGTGTGCGTCGTCACCCGATACGGCCGGCCACATGCCGATCCCGAGCTCGCCGCGATCGGAATGGTCCTGGTCGCCGAACGCTACGCCCGACAGGGCCTGGGACGTCGCCTCATGACCTACGTCTGCGACGACATCCTCAAAGGCATCCCGCTCACCCTTCATGCCACGCCCTTCGGACAGCCTCTCTACGAGGATCTCGGCTTCGACACGGTCGGTGGCGCGGAAATGCTGCAGGGAAGCTTCCGGTCCGACTCCTCGCCGTCCGGAGCCGAGGCCGCGCCCGTGAGGCGGGCCACCGCCGATGACCTCCCCCGGATCGTCCGCCTGGACACGGAGGTGTTCGGCACCGACCGCACGCACATGATCACGCGTCTGCCCGCCTTCGCCGACAGGTTGTTCGTCTCCGAGGACGAGTCCGGCGAACTCACCGGCTACGCCGCCCTCTGGCCCAACATGGAAACCCATGTCATCGGCCCGTTGGTCGCACAGGACACGGTCACCGCCCAGGCACTGGTCACCGCGCTCGCCGCTACCACCGAACGACCGCTGCGCACCGATGTCGACGTACGGCACGAAGAACTCCGCGCATGGCTCAAGGGTCGCAATCTCGGCTCCCTGGGGGTCAGCGCCGTGATGACCAGGGACCTCCCCACCCCCCCGGGCGACTGGACACGCCGCTGGGCCCCGATCACCGTCGCCGCAGGCTGAGAAAGGCAACCGCGAATGGCCGACGCCACCGACCTCACCATCCGCCCCGCAACAGAGGCCGACCTGCCCGAAATCGTCCGCATGCTCGCCGACGATCCGCTCGGGGCGACCCGTGAATCCCCGGAGGACCTCGCTCCCTACCTGAAGGCTCTGCGGGCCCTCACGGACGACCCCCACCAGCACATGATGGTGGCCGTCCGCCGTGAGCGGGTCGTGGGAACCCTCCAGCTCACCATCATCGCCGGCCTCTCCCGCAAGGGAGCCACCCGCTCCATCATCGAAGGAGTTCGGGTGCACGCGGACGAACGTGGCAGCGGCCTGGGCACCCGATTCATCGAGTGGGCGATCGAGCGATCCCGCCGGGAGAACTGTGTGCTGGTCCAACTGACCTCGGACGTCTCACGGACCGACGCGCACCGTTTCTACGAACGGCTCGGTTTCACCGCCTCACACGTCGGATTCAAACTCGCGCTCTGACCGAACTCATCGAAGGCCGGGTCGCTGTCCGTGGCCCGGCCTACGATCGGGAGGGTGAGTCTCACCCTCCCTCTCATCACCCAAGCCGAGCGCCGCCACCGGCTCGGTCACCGGCACGGCTTGGCTCCTTCGGCGCGCATGGCCACCGTCCCCCAGGCGGCCGACGCCGTCGTCGCTCTGCACGCCACCGACGCCGCGACCGTTTTCCTCTCCGTCCGCGCACGGCTCACCGCAAGTGATCCGACCATGGTCGAGCAGGCCCTCTACGAGGACGTGAGCCTGGTCCGGTTGCTGAGCATGCGCAATACGCTGTTCGCCGTCTCCACCGACCTCGCGCCCTACGTCGATTCGTCCACGGCCCGAGCCATCGCGGTCAAAGAACGCCGGAGTCTCCTCAAGCACCTCGACGAAGACGGCCAAGGCCTCGACGCCGTCTGGCTGGCCGATGCGGAGCGGGCCGCACTCGACGCGCTCGACACCCTGGGTCCCTCCGCCGGCGGCCAGTTGTCCGCCGCCGTACCCGCGCTGCGTCGGAAGATCACCGTGGGCCGGGGCAAGAAGTACGAGGCGGAAACCGGTGTCGCGACCCGCGTCATCCGCCTGCTGGCGGCCGATGGGCGGATCCGGCGTGACCGCCCCCGCGGGGCGTGGACCTCCAGTCAGTACCGCTGGGTCCACACCGAGCCCTGGCCGGTCGTGCCCGTCGCCGAGGCCCGCGCCGAAATCGCCCGCCGGTGGCTGCGTGCGTACGGTCCGGCCACGGAGGCCGACTTCAAGTGGTGGACCGGCTGGACCCTGACCGAGGCACGCAAGGCACTGGCCGCCACGGGTGCGGAACAGGTACGCCTGGAAAGCGGCGTGACCGCCCTCGTCGGTCCGGGCGACACCCTTCCCGAGACGGCCCCGGAGCCGTGGGCCGCGTTGCTGCCCGCGCTGGACCCGAGCGCGATGGGATGGGCCGACCGCGGCTTCCACCTGGACCCGGAGTACCGGGGCGCCCTGTTCGACTACGCCGGCAACGTCGGCCCCACCGTGTGGTGGAACGGCGAGATCGTCGGCGGCTGGGCTCAGCGCACGGACGGCCGGATCGTCTGGCGGCTCCTCGGCAGCCGGGACCGGACGGTCGAGCGCGCCGTGAGCGCCGAAGCCGCCCGTCTCGCCGAGTGGATCGGGGACGCCAGGATCACCCCCCGCTTCCGTACCCCACTGGAGCGCGAGCTGGTCGCCTGAGAGGCGGCCGCCCGGAACCTGTCCCGAGAGGGCGTCCGGTCGGCGTACTAGCCGATGCCGCGCCAGCCCTGGGGGTCGACCCCACCGGGAATCGCCGCCCCGGCGTCGTACGGCTCCCGGGTGAACACGAACGAACCGAGGTCGAGGTGGCTCACGGAACCGTCCGCTCGCCGGACCGGGCGCAGCGTCTCGCCCGCGTAGTAGCCGTTCAGGCCGGTCCACGTACCGTCCTGCTCGGCGCGGAACCTGGCCGTGCGCCCCGTCGGACCCATCGGGCCCAGCTCCAACAGCCCGTCCGACGTCAGCCGCACCACCTGCGCCGCCGTGCCCCAGTACCAAGGACCGCACAGGTCGAGCGCTACCCGGTCCGAACCGAGGAAGGGCCGCCAAGGCTCGGGGATGCGCGGCTCGGCCTCCGCGACGATCCCGACCAGGTCCACGGCCACCGCGGTGGCCGGCAGTCCCGAGGTGCAGTTCGCCAGCACCACCGCGGCCACGTCGTCCGCCTCGCTCAGCCATAGTCCCGCGACGAAGCCGGGAAGCGATCCGCCGTGCCCGGCCAGCGAACGCCCGTCATGGTCCAGCACCTGCAGCCCGAGGCCGTAGCCGTTCGCGGTCGCGCCCGGTTCGGGAGCCACCGCCGGCGTCCTCATTTCCCGCAGTGATTCCGCACTCAGCACGGGGACGTCGCCCCGTACGAGGAACGCCGCGAACCGGGCCAAATCTGTGGTGGTTGACCACAGTTGGCCCGCCGCGGCCATGATTCCCAGATCCTCGACAGGCTCGGGCATCATCAGGTCCGCCCAGGGGTGCACCGCCCAGCCGCCGGCGTGCGGGGCCTGTGGACCCACCGTCGTACGGTCCAGTCCCAGGGGCTCCAGGACCTCTGCCCGGAGCACCTCCTCCCAGGGCTTGCCGCGCAAGGCCTCGACGAGCGCGCCGAGGAGGGTGTAGCCCGGGTTGGAGTAGTGGTGCCGCAAGCCCGGCTCGAAGCGGAACGGCTCGTCTCCCAGCACGTCTGCGAGCGCCGGCCGCGACCCGGCCGGACTCCGTTCCCACCATTCGCCCGGCGTCTCGGCCGCAAGCCCGCCGGTGTGCGCCAGGAGCTGCCGGACGGTCACCTCACCAGCAGCCGTACCGGGCAGGTGCTTCTCCAGCCGGTCGCCGAGATCCAGCAACCCTTCGTCCCGCAGCCGCATTACCAGTACGGCGGTGAACGTCTTGGTGATCGAGCCGATCCGGTACTGCACGTTGCCGTCCGGGCCGTGCCCATCGACGGAGGTCCGGCACCCTTCCCAGACCACCTCTCCTCCACGGACGACGGCAGCGACGACGGACGGCGCACGTCCCTCGCTCTGTGCCACGGCGATCCGGTGCCGCAGAGCGCGACGGGTGGCGGGGAGCAGGTCGTGATCCTCGGGTGCGGCAGTCATGATCGGATGCTACGTGTTGGCCATGTCCACGAACCGCGAATAATGGCCCTGGAAGGCGACGGTGATCGTCGCCGTCGGACCGTTACGGTGCTTGGCCACGATGAGGTCGGCCTCGCCCGCACGGGGCGACTCCTTCTCGTACGCGTCCTCGCGGTGCAGCAGGATCACCATGTCCGCGTCCTGCTCGATCGAGCCCGACTCACGCAGGTCGGAGACCATCGGCTTCTTGTCGGTGCGCTGCTCGGGTCCACGGTTCAGCTGGGACAGCGCGATCACCGGTACCTCAAGCTCCTTCGCCAACAGCTTGAGGTTTCGGGACATGTCCGAGACCTCCTGCTGGCGGCTTTCGGGCCGGCGCGAGCCACCCGACTGCATCAGCTGGAGGTAGTCGATGACGACGAGGGAGAGGTCATTGCGCTGCTTGAGCCGGCGGCACTTAGCGCGGATTTCCATCATCGACAGGTTGGGCGAGTCGTCGATGTAGAGGGGGGCGGCGGAGACGTCGGGCATGCGGCGGGCCAGCCGGGTCCAGTCGTCGTCCGTCATGGTGCCGGAACGCATGTGGTGCAGCGCGACCCTGGCCTCCGCCGAGAGGAGGCGCATCGCGATCTCATTGCGGCCCATTTCGAGGGAGAAGATGACGCTGGGCAGATTGCTCTTGATGGAGCAGGCGCGGGCGAAGTCGAGGGCGAGCGTCGACTTTCCCATGGCGGGTCGGGCCGCGATGACGATCATCTGACCCGGGTGCAGACCGTTGGTCAGGGAGTCCAGGTCCGTGAAGCCGGTGGGGACCCCGGACATCTGGCCGCTGCGCGAGCCGATCGCCTCGATCTCGTCGAGGGCGCCCTCCATGATGTCGCCCAGCGGCAGGTAGTCCTCCGACGTCCGCTGTTCGGTGACGGCGTAGATCTCGGCCTGGGCGCTGTTGACGATCTCGTCGACATCGCCGTCGGCCGCGTATCCCATCTGCGTGATCTTCGTACCGGCTGCGACGAGGCGGCGCAGGACGGCTCTCTCGTGGACGATCTCCGCGTAGTACTCGGCGTTGGCCGCCGTCGGCACGGACTGCACCAATGTGTGCAGATAGGCCGCGCCACCCACCTTGCTGATCTCACCGCGTCGGGTCAGCTCGGCTCCGACGGTGATCGGGTCGGCGGGCTCGCCCTTGGCGTACAGGTCGAGGATGGCCTGGTAGATCGTTTCGTGCGAGGGCCGGTAGAAGTCGTGCCCCTTGAGCACCTCGACCACGTCGGCGATGGCGTCCTTGGACAGCAGCATGCCGCCGAGGACGGACTGCTCGGCATCGAGGTCCTGCGGCGGAACCCGCTCGAACCCGCCACCTCCGCCGTCCCAGGAGCCCCCCTCGCGCCCACGGTCCTGCTGGTCGTCGCCGCGGCCGCGGCCGTCACCGCCCCGGCGCGAACGGGCGGGCAGACGGTCACCCGGACCGCTGTCGGCCCAGGGGTCGTCCATGGGCTCGGGCATACTCACCGGGCCGCCTCCTCCCGTCCGCAACGCGGACCTCGCCGTGCCACTCTTTCTAGGGCACGGCTCTGACATTCGGGGACCCCGTATCGACTGTCGGCGCACCGGGGCAACGCACAACGGTAGGGCCGGAGGCGACGTCAGCCAATCTTGTTATCCACAGGCTGTGTGGATGAGATGTGGATGACGGCTCCAATGCTGTGGGTAAGTCCCCCGAAGCTGTGCACGGACCGGGGGACGACGCTGTGGACAAAATCACCCGGTCGCCCCGGCCACCCATCTGACCTGCGCTTTCATCGTCCGCACACCGCGCCGGGGAAAAATCTTGGCCACTGTCTCAAGATCGCCTCCAAAGGGGTGCGGAGAAGCCCCAAGTCAGGCGACTAGTAAGGATCACTGATGCATTGCGTCCATTACCTGTGGAAGATTAGATTGGGCGTATGAAAGTGGTCTCCACAGCACCCGAAGCGAGCCCGAGACGGCACGACCGGGAGATCCTCGCGCTCGCCCTCCCGGCCTTCGGCGCGCTCGTAGCCGAACCGCTCTTCGTGATGGCCGACAGCGCCATCGTCGGGCACCTCGGTACCCCTCAGCTGGCCGGCCTGGGCATCGCGGCCGCCTTGCTCACCACCGCGGTGAGCGTCTTCGTCTTCCTCGCCTACGCCACCACGGCGGCCGTCGCCCGAAGGGTCGGCGCGGGCGACCTCCAAGCGGCCATCCGCCAGGGGATGGACGGGATCTGGCTGGCGTTGTTGCTCGGCGCCGCCGTCGTCGCCGTCTTCCTGCCCACCGCACCGTGGCTGATCTCCCTTTTCGGGGCCTCTGATACCGCCGCCCCCTACGCGGTCACCTATCTGCGGATCTCCGCCCTGGGCATCCCGGCCATGCTCATGGTGCTGGCCGCCACGGGTGTCATCCGCGGTCTCCAGGACACCCGCACCCCGCTCTACGTCGCCATCGGCGGCTTCACCCTCAACGGAGCCCTGAACCTCGCGCTCGTCTACGGCGCCGGCCTCGGCATCGCCGGCTCCGCGTGGGGCACCGTCCTCGCCCAGTACGCCATGGCCGCCGTCTACCTCGCCGTGGTCGTCCGCGGCGCCCGCAGGAACGGCGCCACGCTGCGGCCCGACACTGCGGGCATCCGCGCCTGCGCACAGGCCGGCGCGCCGCTGTTGGTGCGCACATTGTCCCTGCGCGCCATTTTGATGATCGCGACTGCGGTAGCCGCCCGGCTGGGGGACGCGGACATCGCCGCCCACCAGATCCTTCTCTCGCTGTGGACGCTGCTGGCGTTCGCGTTGGACGCGATCGCCATCGCCGGGCAGGCCATCATCGGCCGCTACCTGGGCGCCGGGGACACCCAAGGGGCCACGGCCCTGTGCCGCCGGATGGTGCGGTGGGGGATCATCGGCGGTCTCGTGCTGGGGCTGCTCGTCGTCCTGGCACGCCCCGTCTTCGTGCCGCTCTTCACCAGTGATCCCGTGGTGGAGGACACCTTGCTGCCCGCCCTGTTGGTCCTCGCCGCTTCCCAGCCGGTCTGCGGCATCGTTTTCGTTCTCGACGGGGTCCTGATGGGGGCGGGTGACGGCCGCTACCTCGCCTGGGCGATGCTGCTGACGTTGGCCGTCTTCACTCCGGCCGCGCTGCTCCTGCCGACCCTCGGAGGCGGCTTGACCGCCCTCTGGTGGGCCATGACCCTGATGATGATGGTCCGCATGGCGACCCTCCAACTGCGCGCCCGCTCGGGCCGATGGCTGGTGGCCGGAGCGACCCGCTGACACAGCAGGCCGTTGTTTCACGTGAAACATCGCTCCGTTTCACGTGAAACACCGTGTTTCACGTGAAACACGTCCCGGAGGTCGCCGCAACGACGAAGGGCCGCACCCCAGCAGGGTGCGGCCCTTCGTGCGCAGCACTTAGGCGGCGACGACCTCGACACCCACGTTCGCCAGGACATCGGCGTGCAGACGCACGGAGACCTGGTACGAACCGAGAGTCTTGATCGGCGAGCCGAGCTCAACGCGGCGCTTGTCGACCTTCGGGCCACCGGAAGCCTCGATCGCCGAAGCGATGTCGGACTGCGTGACGGAACCGAAGAGGCGGCCGGCGTCACCCGAGCGGGTGGCCAGGCGCACCTTGACGCCCTCGAGCTTGGCCTTGATCTCGTTGGCCTGCTCGATGGTCGCGATCTCGTGGATCTTGCGGGCGCGGCGGATCTGCGCCACGTCCTGCTCGCCACCCTTGGTCCAGCGGATCGCGAAGCGACGCGGGATCAGGTAGTTGCGGGCGTATCCGTCCTTGACGTCGACAACGTCGCCGGCGGCACCGAGGCCATTGACCTCGTGGGTCAGGATGATCTTCATTAGTCGGTCACCCTTTCCTTATCGCGCGGTGGACGTGTAGGGCAGCAGCGCCATCTCACGGCTGTTCTTCACGGCCGTGGCGACGTCACGCTGGTGCTGCGTGCAGTTGCCGGTAACGCGGCGGGCACGGATCTTGCCGCGGTCGGAAATGAACTTCCGCAGCATGTTCGTGTCCTTGTAGTCCACGTAAGCGGTCTTGTCCTTGCAGAACGCGCAGACCTTCTTCTTAGGCTTGCGCACAGGCGGCTTCGCCATTGTGTCTCTCCTGTGTGATCAAGAAGTGGGGATGCGAGCTGCCCTAGAAGGGCGGCTCGTCCGAGTAGCCACCGCCGGAGCCGCCGGAGCCGCCGGAGCTTCCGCCCCAACCGCCCCCGCCGCCGCCCTGAGGCTGGCCACCGGCCGGCGCGCTGGACGCCCACGGGTCGTCGGAGGGTGCTCCGCCGCCCTGAGGCGCGCCACCACTGGGGGCTCCGCCCCAGTTGCCGCCGCCACCCTGCGGCTGACCGCCGCCGTACCCACCCTGGCCACCGCGACCCGTGGTCTTGGCGACCTTGGCCGTGGCGTTCTTCAAGCTGGGGCCGACTTCCTCGACGTCCAGCTCGTAGACCGTGCGCTTGACACCCTCACGGTCCTCGTACGACCGCTGCCTCAGCCGGCCCTGCACGATGACGCGCATGCCTCGCTGGAGGGACTCGGCGACGTTCTCCGCCGCCTGCCGCCACACCGAGCAGGTCAGGAACAGGCTCTCGCCGTCCTTCCACTCATTGGTCTGACGGTCGAAGGTGCGGGGGGTGGACGCGACACGGAACTTCGCGACCGCCGCACCCGAGGGGGTGAAGCGCAGCTCGGGGTCGTCGACGAGATTGCCGACGACCGTGATGACGGTCTCGCCTGCCATGGATGAACCTCTCGGCGGGGATTGCTGCTGGGCTGCTGTGCTACTCGTTCCCGATTACCGCTGAACCGAAGTTCAGTGGGTCTCGGGGCGAAGGACCTTGGTCCGGAGAACCGACTCGTTCAGGTTCATCTGTCGGTCAAGCTCCTTGACGACCGCAGGCTCGGCCTGAAGGTCGATGACCGAGTAGATGCCCTCGGGCTTCTTCTTGATCTCGTAAGCGAGACGACGACGGCCCCAGGTGTCGACCTTCTCGACCTTTCCGTTGCCCTCACGGACGACGGAGAGGAAGTTCTCGATCAGCGGGGAGACAGCGCGCTCCTCGAGATCGGGGTCGAGGATGACCATCACTTCGTAGTGACGCATGTGGAACCCACCTCCTTTGGACTCAGCGGCCACGGTCGTTCCGTGGCAGGAGGGTCGTGATGCGTGCGCACGGCGTCCACAGAGCAGACACCGCGCAGACCGTACAGACTACCTGCTCGACTCCTTCCGGTTGAAATCCGGCAGGAGAAGGCCACACTCTGTATCCATCGGGTGTGCACGGTGCTATGCCCCCGGCTCCCCGGAGGCGGCCCCGTTGCACCGCTCTGCGGCAGCCAGGAGGTGCCTTCCGATGGCACAGGCAATGCGACCTCAGTCCTCCATCTCGCTCTTCGCGACCGACGGCAAGCCCCACCCGCTACAGGACACCCTGATGGCGGTCACCGTGATCCTCGGCGTCGTGGCGTTCGTCACGGGGTTCTTCCACAACCTGCACCTGCTCAGCTCTTGGACGGGGCTGATCGGGATCCTGACCGGCGCGTACGGACAGTTCATCTCCGAGACGACACGCGAGCGCTTCGCGCTGATCATCGGGCTTGGCGCCGCAGCCGTGGGCTTCTTCCTCGGCATGGCGCACGGCGGCCTCTTCGGCGGCTGGCTGGGCTGACCGGGGCACCTCCGCGACAGGGCGCCGCCCGGCACGGGGCGAGCCCGACCCGTCCCCCAGTGGGGCGGCGCCCCCGTCGCAGTAGGCTTCGCGCCATAGCCAGCGAAGCCGCCGGAGGAGCACCCCGCATGAGCCTGTCCCTGAGGACCATCAGCCGAGAGCAGCATCTGGGTTACCTCCAGAGCCTGCCCTCGGCTAGCCACTGCCAGGTCCCGGCGTGGGCCGACGTCAAGAACGAGTGGCGTTCGGAGAACCTCGGTTGGTTCGACGCGTCCGGCGAACTGGTCGGCGCCGCGCTCGTGTTGTACCGCCAGCTGCCCAAGGTGAAGCGGTACCTCGCCTACCTGCCAGAGGGTCCTGTCATCAACTGGTTCGCCCCGAACCTGGAGGAGTGGCTCCAGCCGATGCTGGCCCACCTCAAGCAGCAGGGCGCCTTCACGGTGAAGATGGGTCCTCCCGTCGTCATCCGCCGCTGGAACGCGGCCGCCATCAAGGCCGGTATCCAGGACCCGGACGTCAAGCGGCTGCGGGACGTGGAGGCATCGGTCATCGAGCCCCGCGCCTTCGAGGTGTCCGACAAGCTGCGCCGGATGGGCTGGCAGCAGGCCGAGGACGGGGGCGCCGGCTTCGGAGACGTCCAGCCCCGCTACGTCTTCCAGGTGCCGCTGGCGAACCGCTCGCTGGATGATGTCCTCAAGGGCTTCAACCAGCTGTGGCGCCGCAACATCAAGAAGGCCGAGAAGGCCGGTGTCGAGGTCGTCCAGGGCGGTTACGACGACCTGCCGACCTGGCAGCACCTCTACGAGATCACGGCGGAGCGCGACAAGTTCCGTCCGCGCCCGCTCAGCTACTTCCAGCGCCAGTGGACGGCCCTCAACTCCGAGGACCCGAACCGCATGCGGCTGTACATCGCCACCCACGAGGGGGAGCCGCTGGCCGCCGCCACGATGCTCACCGTCGGCCAGCACGTCTGGTACTCCTACGGCGCCTCCGCCAACCACAAGCGCGAGGTCCGTCCCTCGAACGCGATGCAGTGGCGGATGCTGCGCGATTCGTACGCGCTCGGTGCGAGCGTCTACGACCTGCGCGGAATCAGTGACACCCTGGACGAGAACGATCACCTGTTCGGTCTGATCCAGTTCAAGGTCGGCACCGGCGGCGAGGCGGTCGAGTACGTGGGCGAGTGGGACTTCCCGCTGAACAAGGTGCTGCACAAGGCGCTCGACATCTACATGTCGCGCCGCTGACGGCACCCGCCCCATCCACATACACAGCACCGCCGCACCCAGCGGCTTATCGGAGAGGTTTCGGACGGGCATGGCGCTCACGCTCTACGTCGACACCGCGCGCTGGCGTGCGCACCAGAAACAGATCGCGGACCAGTTCCCCGGCTTGATCCCGGTCTGCAAGGGCAACGGCTACGGCTTCGGCCACGAGCGGCTGTGCGAGGCGGCGACCCGCATGGGCGCCGACATCCTGGCCGTCGGCACGACGTACGAGGCCGCGAGCATCAAGGACTGGTTCGGCGGCGACCTGCTCGTCCTCACCCCGTTCCGGCGGGGCGAGGAGCCGGTGCCGCTGCCGGACCGCGTGATCAGGTCGGTGTCCTCGGTGGACGGCGTCCGCGGCCTGGTCGGCGCCCGCGTGGTCATCGAGTGCATGAGCTCGATGCGTCGCCACGGTGTTTCGGAGCAGGACCTGGGCCTGCTCCAGTCGGCGATCGAGGACGTGCGCCTGGAGGGCTTCGCCCTGCACCTGCCGCTCGACCGCCCCGACGGTTCCGATGCCGTCGAGGAGGTCATCGGCTGGATGGACCGGCTGCGCGCGGCCCGCCTCCCGCTGCACACCATGTTCGTCAGCCACCTGCGGGTCGAGGAACTGGCCCGGCTCCAGCAGCAGTTCCCGCAGACCCGTTTCCGGGCCCGCATCGGTACCCGGCTGTGGCTGGGCGACCACGAGGCGACCCAGTACCGCGGCGCCGTCCTGGACGTCACGCGCGTGGCCAAGGGGGACCGGTTCGGCTACCGCCAGCAGAAGGCCGCCTCCGACGGCTGGCTCGTCGTGGTCGCCGGCGGTACCTCGCACGGTGTGGGCCTGGAGGCACCCAAGGCCCTGCACGGGGTGATGCCGCGCGCCAAGGGTGTCGCACGGGCCGGCCTGGCGACCGTCAACCGCAACCTGTCGCCGTTCGTCTGGGCGGGCAAGCAGCGCTGGTTCGCCGAGCCCCCGCACATGCAGGTGTCGATCCTGTTCGTGCCCTCCGACGCGACGGAACCCAAGGTCGGTGACGAACTGGTGGCACACCTGCGCCACACGACCACGCAGTTCGACCGGGTGGTCGACGCCTGAGCCCGCTCAGAGCCGGCGCTCGACGCCCCACTCCACCCTTCCTGCCTCCGGGGGCGTCGCGTCACGCGGCGCCCTCGCCGCGTCGGACAGCGTGAAGACGTCGGGCGCCCCGTCCAGGACCCCGCCGGACGGGTCGTCCGAGCCGTCGCGCCGTACGACGTCCCGCTCGGGCAACAGGATGTCCCGTACGACCACCGCGCAGAGGTAGAGGGTCGCCAGCAGGTGGAGGACGATTGCCAGCTGGTATCCCTCGACCGGCAGGCCCTGGTGCTTTTCTCCGCTGGTCGTGTAGGCCAGGTAGAACCAGATCCCGAGGAAGTACAGGACCTCACCGGCCTGCCAGATCAGGAAGTCCCGCCAGCGCGGTCGGGCGAGCGCCGCCAGGGGGACGAGCCACAGGACGTACTGCGGCGAGTACACCTTGTTGGCCAGGATGAAGGCCGCGACGACCAGGAAGGCCAGTTGCGCGAAGCGCGGCCTGCGGGGCGCCTTGAGGGTGAGCAGCGCGATGCCGGCGCAGAGCAGCAGCGTGAGGCAGGTGGCGTAGGTGTTCGCGCCGGTCAGGGGGTTGCCCGATCGCTGGGAGATCAGCAACCACACCGAACCGAAGTCGATGGGCCGTTCCTGGCTGAAGGTGTAGAACTTCTTCCAGCCGTCCCAGGCGAAGTACATGACCGGCAGGTTCACCACGAGCCACGCGCCGGCCGTGCCCGCCGCGGCCGCCCCGAGCGCCCGCCATTTCCCGGCCCTCAGGCACAAGACGAAGAGCACGCCGAGCAGCAGTACCGGATAGAGCTTGGCCGCTGTGGCCAGCCCGACGAAGACACCGAAGAGCACCGTGCGGCCGCGGGACCACATCAGCATCGCGACGGCGGTCAGGGCGAGGGCCAACAGGTCCCAGTTGATCGTCGCGGTGAGCGCGAACGCGGGTGCCAGGGCGAGCAGAAGGGCGTCCCACGGCCGTCGGCGGTGGGTGCGGGCGACGCACACGGCGATGACGGCGGCACAGATCATCAGCATCCCGGCGTTGACCATCCAGTACATCTGCTCGCGGTGCTGCATCGAGCCGCTGCCGGGGGTCAGCCAGGAGGCGATTTGCATGAAGAGCCCGGTGAGCACCGGATACTCCAGGTACTCCATGTCACCCGGGAGCCGGTCCCAGTAGGGAATCAGGCCATCGGCGAAGCCCCGCACGACGTACAGGTGCGGGATGTCGGAGTAGCAGGCGTGGGTGTACTGGGAGCCGGCTCCCCGGAACCACGCCCAGTCGTAGCACGGCACCTTCTGGACCATGCCGAGCGCGAACATGCCGAGCGCGACGAGGACCACGACGCGGACGGGCGTCAGCCAGTGGCCGCCCAGCCGGGCATGGCGGCCGAACGGCCCGCCGATGAGCTCACTGCCGGCGGCGGCGACCTCGTCCTGCTGGGTCGGCAGAACGGGCCGGTCCTCGTGCACCTTCGTCATGGGGCTCATCCTGCCGTACCGCGCCGGGCACGCACGAGGGCCGCCGCACGGTGTGCGACGGCCCTCGTCGAGCGGAGCGCGGGGTGGATCAGCCCCCGGTGCCGAGACTGGTGCCCCAGCTGGTGCCGCCCGGGCGACCCGGTTTGCCGGTGACGGGGGGCGACGGTGACCCGGAGGCACCGCCGTCGGCGCCGCTGCTGGTGCCCGTGTCGGTGCCGCCGCTGGGGTCGGGGGGGCACAGCTTCCACGGCTGGCAGGTCGGCTTGCCGCCCTTCGAGGGGGACGGGGAGACCGAGGGCGAGGGGCTCGCCGGGGGCGTGGACTGGGACGCGGAGGGGGAGGGGGTGGGCGCCGCCGGAGTGGCGGTGGGGGCGCCAGGCGCGTCCGCGACCACGCCGATGTCCTCGGCCTCCGGGAAGTCCTTGACCGGCTTGCCCTTGAGCGCTTCCTTCATGTACTCGGTCCAGATGGTGGCGGGGATGTCACCACCGTGGATGGAGTCGATGCCACCGACGCCGTTCATGGACTGCAGTCCCTGGTCGGGCTTGCTCGGGTCGCTGCGGAACAGGGTGACCGCGGTGGAGAGCTGCGGGGTGTAGCCGACGAACCAGGCCGACTTGTTCTTGTCGGTCGTACCGGTCTTGCCGGCCACGGGCCGTCCCAGCTTCTTCGCCTTGTTACCGGTTCCCTCGGGGCTCTCGACGACGTTCTTGAGCACCTTGGTGATGTTGTCCGCGATGGAGTTGTCCATGGCGCGCTGCGGCTTGGAGGCCTCGAACCCCGGCAAGGTCGTGCCGTTCTTCTCGACCTTGGTGACCGAGTAGGGCTCGTGGTGGGTCCCCGACGCGGCGAAGGTGGCGTAGGAGTCGGCCATCCGGATGGCGCTGGGGGTGGAGGTACCGAGGGCGAAGGAGGCGTTGTCGTTCGGGTCCATCGACTCCTTGAGGATGCCGGTGGAGGCGGCCACTTCCCGCACCTTGCTGTGGCCGACGTCGAAGACGAGCTGCGCGAAGGGCACGTTGATGGACTTCTCCATCGCCTCGTTGAGCGTGACGTAGCCGAAGGCCCTCTCGCTCTCGTTCTTCTGCCTGAACGGCGTGCCGTCCTTGCCGAGCAGCGGTTTGCCGTCCCGGTCGTTGATCACCGTCTTGTCATCGGCGTTGTACTTGCTGTCGGCCGAGATGCCCGCGCCCTTGGACTTCTTCGTGCCGTACTCCATCGCCGCCGCCAGCACGTACGGCTTGAAGGTCGATCCGACCGGCACACCGCTGGTGTTGGCGTTGTTGTTGAAGTACTTCTTGTCCATGCCGGGGCCGCCGTACAGGGCCACGATCGCCCCGGTGTTCACGTCGACGGAAGCGGCGCCGAACTGGACGAAGGTGTCCGTCTGGGGACGTGCCTTCTCGTCGATGAAACCGTTGCGGGTGTCCTCGACCGCCTTGGCCAGCGCGTCCACCTTCGGCTTCTCGAAGGTGGTGCGGATCTGGTAGCCACCGCGGGCCAGTTCGTCGGCACCGATGTTCAACGTCTTCATGACGTACTGCTTGGCCGTGTCGACCAGGTAGCCGGTCTGTCCGGACAGGCTGCGGACCTGCTCGGCTTCGACACGCTGGGGGAACGTCGTGTACTTGGCCCGCTCGGTCGGGTCCATCCGGCCCACCGCTACCTCGCGGTCCAGCACCCAGGCCCAGCGCTGGCGGGCGCGCTTCTCGTTCAGCTCCGGGGTGGCCGCCGAGCCGATGCCCCCGTCCGGGTTGTAGAGGTTGGGCCCTTTGAGCATCGAGGCCAGGAACGCGCATTCCGAGGGATCCAGCTTCTCGCTGTCCTTACCGAAGTACGCGCGGGCGGCGGCCTGGATGCCGTAGGCGTCCCGGCCGTAGTAGGCGGTGTTGAGGTATCCCGCGAGGACTTTGTTCTTGTCCTCCGTGACACCGAGCTTTATCGCGATGAAGAGCTCGGTCACCTTCCGCTTCAGCGTCTGGTCCGAGCTGAGGTAGGTGTTCTTGACGTACTGCTGGGTGATGGTCGACCCGCCCTGGGTCGCGCCGCCCTTGGCCATGTTCACCACGGCGCGGGCGATGCCCATCGGGTCGACGCCCTTGTCCGTCTCGAAGCTCTCGTTCTCCGCCGCGATCACGGCGTTGCGCATCGCGAGGGGGATCTGATCGATGGTCACGATCTGGCGGTTCATCGAACCGCCGGTGGCAACCATCTGGGAGCCGTCCGCCCAGAAGAAGACGTTGTTCTGCGCCTGCGCCGCCTTGTTCTCGTCAGGGGTGTTGACCATGGCGATACCGATGCCGGCGCCGGCGATGATCACCGCGAAGAAGCCGAGGATCGTACCGCTCACCAGCTTCCAGGACGGCATGAAGCGCAGCCAGCCGTCCTTGTCGGAGCGCGGGTAGTTGACGAGCCGCTTGTCCGGCCGTCCGTTGCCTCCCGCACGGCCGCGGCCCGCGGGCCCTCTCTGGGTGGCTCTGCGCGCGTCGGCCCGGCTGCCGTGGGGAGGCTGGGCTCCTCCGTTTGGGCCACTGCGTGAGGCCATGGGGACGTCACGTCCGGCCGCGGGACCACGGCCCGGGCGCTGCTGCGCAGCCCGGCGGGACGCGGCACGCCCGCCGCCTTGGGGCTGCTGCGGCGGTTTGCGGCGGTGCTCGCTCATCGAACGACTACTCCTCGGGCAGGCGAGTGGCCTGGAAGCGGCGGTTACATTCCGGTTCCCCCGGTGTCATGCGGCAAAGAGTACGCAGGGTCAAAACCCAATCAGTGCCGAAGTTCACCCCAAATCAGGCAACTTGCATCGTACGAATTGGTGATGTGACGCCGGTCACCACCCCGCCACTTGTCGCAGCGAGCCACCCGCTCTATCGTCTGGATGTATCGAGTCGATACATCAGCTCGACATAAACTCGGAGCCGGAGGAGGGCAGGCGGATGAGCAGGCGCTCAGGCATCCTCGAGTTCGCCGTCCTCGGCCTGCTCCGCGAGTCCCCCATGCACGGTTACGAGCTGCGCAAACGGCTCAACACCTCGCTGGGAGTCTTCAGGGCGTTCAGCTACGGGACGCTCTACCCCTGCCTCAAGACGCTGGTCGCCAACGGCTGGTTGATCGAAGAACCGGGCAACGCCCCGGAAGACGCGCTCGCCGCTTCGCTCGCGGGCCGCCGCGCCAAGATCGTCTACCGGTTGACGGCCGCGGGCAAGGAGCACTTCGAGGAGCTCCTCTCCCACACCGGCCCGGACACCTGGGAAGACGAGTCCTTCGCCGCCCGGTTCGCCTTCTTCGGTCAAACCGAGCGGGAAGTGCGCATGCGCGTGCTGGAGGGCCGCCGCAGCCGGCTGGAAGAGCGTCTGGAGAAGATGCGCGCCTCGCTGGCACGCACGCGGGAGCGGCTCGACGACTACACCCTTGAGCTGCAGCGGCACGGAATGGAATCCGTGGAGCGCGAAGTGCGCTGGCTGAACGAGCTCATCGAGAGCGAGCGGGCGGGACGGGATCAGAGACGACCCGGCCCGTCCGACGAAACTGCAAAATGAGGTCTGCATCTCGCAGACCTCGTCCGAGAACAAACAGGGAGCAACCGGAATGGGTTCGGTTCGCGTAGCCATCGTCGGCGTGGGCAACTGCGCCGCCTCGCTGGTGCAGGGCGTCGAGTACTACAAGGACGCCGACCCGGCGGCCAAGGTCCCCGGTCTGATGCACGTCCAGTTCGGCGACTACCACGTGAGTGACATCGAGTTCGTCGCCGCGTTCGACGTCGACGCGAAGAAGGTCGGCCTCGACCTTTCGGACGCCATCGGCGCCAGCGAGAACAACACCATCAAGATCTGTGACGTCCCCAACACGGGCGTCACCGTGCAGCGTGGCCACACCCTGGACGGCCTGGGCAAGTACTACCGCATGACCATCGAGGAGTCCGCCGAGGCTCCGGTCGACGTGGTCCAGATCCTCAAGGACCGCCAGGTCGATGTCCTGATCTGCTACCTGCCCGTCGGCTCCGAGGACGCGGCGAAGTTCTACGCCCAGTGCGCCATCGACGCCAAGGTCGCCTTCGTCAACGCCCTCCCGGTCTTCATCGCCGGCACCAAGGAGTGGGCGGACAAGTTCACCGAGGCCGGTGTCCCGATCGTCGGCGACGACATCAAGTCCCAGGTCGGCGCCACCATCACGCACCGCGTGATGGCGAAGCTGTTCGAAGACCGCGGTGTCCGTCTCGAGCGCACCATGCAGCTCAACGTCGGCGGCAACATGGACTTCAAGAACATGCTCGAGCGCGACCGCCTCGAGTCGAAGAAGATCTCCAAGACGCAGGCCGTCACCTCGCAGATCCCCGACCGTGAGCTCGGCGAGAAGAACGTCCACATCGGCCCGTCCGACTACGTCGCGTGGCTCGACGACCGCAAGTGGGCCTACGTCCGCCTCGAAGGCCGCGCCTTCGGCGACGTCCCGCTGAACCTCGAGTACAAGCTCGAGGTGTGGGACTCCCCGAACTCCGCCGGTGTCATCATCGACGCCCTGCGCGCCGCGAAGATCGCCAAGGACCGCGGCATCGGTGGCCCGATCCTGTCCGCGTCGAGCTACTTCATGAAGTCGCCGCCGGTGCAGTACTTCGACGACGAGGCGTACGCCAACGTCGAGAAGTTCATCAAGGGCGAGGTCGAGCGCTAAACGGCTGCGGCCCCACGCGTTCCACAAGGAGCACGCGACGTCCGACTCCTCCGGACACCTGGTCGTCGACTGTTCTTCCGCCGAGGGTCCCCGGGCAATTGTGCCCGGGGACCCTCGGCGTGTGTGACCCTTGCCCTCATGCCTGTCGTACGTGATCTGCGCGTACTCCTGCGCCTGAGGGACTTCCGCAATCTGCTGACCGTACGGCTGCTCTCCCAGGCCGCCGACGGTGTCTACCAGGTCGCGCTCGCCACCTACGTGGTGTTCTCGCCGGAGAAGCAGACCTCACCCGCGGCCATCGCCTCCGCGATGGCGGTGCTGCTCCTGCCCTACTCCGTGATCGGGCCGTTCGCCGGAGTGCTGCTGGACCGCTGGCGCCGCAGACAGGTCTTCCTCTACGGCAACCTCCTGCGGGCCTTTCTCGCCTGCGTCACCGGCATGCTGATCGTCGCCCACGTCCCCGATTGGCTGTTCTACGCGTCGGCCCTGTCCGTGACCGCCGTCAACCGCTTCGTGCTCGCCGGGCTGGCCGCCTCGTTGCCCCGTGTCGTCGGGTCCGGTCAGTTGGTGACCGCGAACGCCCTCTCGCCCACCGCGGGAACCCTGGCCGCGACCGCGGGCGGGGGACTGGCTTTCCTGATCAGGCTGCTGGCCGCTGACTCCGACGCGCTGGTCGTACTGTTCGGCGCCGTGCTGTACCTGTGCGCCGCGCTCGTCTCGCTACGCCTGGCCGTCGGTCTCCTCGGCCCCGATCACCCCCCCGGCCGGTCACACCCCTCGCTCGCCCAGGCAGTGACCCTCACCGTGCGGGGCATGGCAGAAGGACTCCGGCACCTGGCCGGCCGCCGTGAAGCATCCCAGGCACTCACCGCGATGACCCTGATGCGGTTCTGCTACGGGGCGCTGCTCGTCACCCTGCTCATGCTCTGTCGCTACTCCTGGTCGGACGACGAGTCCGCCGGGCTGGCACTGCTGGGCGTCGCGATCGGTGCCTCGGGCGCGGGGTTCTTCGCCGCCGCCGTCGTCACGCCGTGGATGGTGAACCGGCTGGGCACGCGCGGCTGGATGACCCTCTGTGCCGGTGGCGCGGCCTTCCTGGTCCCGACGCTCGGCCTGTTCTTCGCACCCGGACCGATGCTCGTCGCCGCCTTCGCCCTGGGCATCGCGACGCAGGGCGCCAAGATCTCCACCGACACCGTCGTGCAGTTCCAGGTCGACGACGAGTTCCGGGGCCGGGTCTTCTCCGTCTACGACGTGCTGTTCAACGCCGCGTTCGTGGCGGCGGCAGCGGTCGCGTCACTGATGCTCCCCGCTGACGGCCAGTCCGTTCCCCTGGTGGTGGGTGTGGCGGTCCTCTACGCCGCCACGGCGGCGCTTCTCCTGCGGCAGGGCCGACGCCCCGCCCGGGGCGCCCGTCAGTAGCCACGAGGGAACAGGGGCCGCCCGATGTTTCACGTGAAACGGCGGAGGTTTCACGTGAAACATCGGTCCGGACCCAGCCTCACGACTGAGAGGCCCACCACTCCTTCAATGCCGCCACCGCCGCGTCATGTCCCATCGGCCCGTTCTCCAACCGCAGCTCCAGCAAGAATGCGTACGCCTTGCCGATCACCGGACCGGGGCCGACACCCAGCACCTGCTGGATCTCGTTGCCGTTCAGGTCGGGCCGGATCGCATCCAGCTCCTCCTGCTCCTGGAGCTGCGCGATCCGCTCCTCAAGGCCGTCGTACGTCCGGGAGAGCGCGCCGGCCTTGCGCTTGTTGCGCGTGGTGCAGTCGGACCGGGTGAGCTTGTGCAGGCGCTCCAGCAGCGGACCCGCGTCACGGACATAGCGGCGCACCGCCGAGTCGGTCCACTCCCCGTCGCCGTACCCGTGGAAGCGCAGGTGCAGCTCCACCAGCCGGGACACGTCCTTGACCATGTCGTTGGAGTACTTCAGGGCGGTCATGCGCTTCTTGGTCATCTTCGCCCCCACCACCTCGTGGTGGTGGAACGAGACACGGCCGTCGCTCTCGAACCTGCGGGTCCGGGGCTTGCCGATGTCGTGGAACAGGGCGGCGAGGCGCAGCACGAGGTCCGGGCCGGCCTCCTCCAGGTCGATGGCCTGCTCCAACACCGTCAAGGAGTGCTCGTACACGTCCTTGTGCCGGTGGTGCTCGTCACTCTCCAGCCGCAGGGCGGGCAGCTCGGGCAGTACCCGGTCCGCCAGTCCGGTGTCCACCAGCAGCCCGAGGCCCTTGCGGGGGTGCGCCGAGAGCAGGAGCTTGTTCAGCTCGCCCTGCACCCGCTCCGCCGAGACGATCTCGATCCGCTCGGACATCGCCTTCATCGCCGCCACGACCACGGGGGCGACCTCGAAGTCGAGCTGCGCGGCGAACCGGGCCGCACGCAGCATCCGCAGCGGATCGTCCGAAAAGGAGTCCTCGGGGGTGCCAGGAGTGCGCAGGACGCCTTCCCGGAGGTCCTCCAGGCCACCGTGCGGGTCCACGAACTCCTTCTCCGGCAGCGCGACGGCCATCGCGTTCACCGTGAAGTCGCGGCGGACCAGATCCTCCTCGATGGAGTCGCCGTAGGAGACCTCCGGCTTGCGCGAGGTGCGGTCGTACGACTCCGAGCGGTACGTGGTCACCTCGATCTGGAAGTTCCGGTCGGCGTCCTCGACGCGGGCCAGCTTCTGCGCTCCGACGGTGCCGAAGGCGATACCGACGTCCCACACCGAGTCGGCCCAGGGCCGCATGATCCTCAGCACGTCCTCGGGGCGCGCGTCGGTGGTGAAGTCGAGATCGTTGCCGAGACGCCCGAGCAGCGCGTCGCGTACGGAGCCACCGACCAGGGCGAGGCGGAACCCCGCCTCCTGGAAGCGGCGGCCGAGCTCGTCGGCGACAGGGGCGACGCGCAGCAGTTCACTGACCGCTCGGCGCTGCACCTGACTCAGGGCACTGGGGGTGTCTTCATTGGCGTTCGGCACAACAGAAAAGGGTACGTGGCCCGGCCGGCGGGGGCCGCCGCGTTTTGCGGCCACCCCGCCCCATCCCGCCCACGGGCCGGAGCCGATCATGTGGAGCAAGGCGCGGCACTCGCGCACAGCGCGTCTCGTTACCATGCGTGGACGCACAACCGACGACCACTGACACTTCGAGGGACGGGCGAGCGCGTGGCCGAGGCGGCAGACATCCTGGGGGCAGCCGCCCCTGCCCGGCGCCGCTGGCTGCGGCGGGCAGTCGTCCTGCTCGCCGGCACGCCGGTCCTCGCCGCACTGGTCTACGCCCCCGCCCCGCCGGCCCAGGCCGCCGACTCCGCCGTCGACGTCCAACTGCTCGAGGTGTCACCCAACGCTCCTGTGAAGAGCGACACCCTCACCGTCTCCGGCAGCGTGGTCAACAACAGCCGCGAGGCGATCAAGGGCGCACACGTCGGACTGCGCGTCGGTCCCGTCGTGGGTGACCGGGCGTCCATCGACGAGGTGGCGGACCGTACCGGCTTCCGGGCCGGCGTGGATCCGGGGGAGATCGACCCGGCCTACGCGGTCAAGATCGACTCGTTGCCCTCGAAGGCCAGCCGGCAGTTCACCATCAGCGTCCCGGTCGGCAAGCTGGACCTGGGCAAGGACGGCGTGTACCAGCTGGGCGTCTCACTGTCGGGCGAGACCGACAGCCGACCGTACGAGCAGGTGCTCGGTATCCGGCGGACGTTCCTGCCATGGCAGCCGGAGGTCGCCGCCAAGCGTTCCTCCCTCACCTACGCCTGGCCGCTGATCTCCACCACCAGAGTCACGGCGGAAACCGGCTCGGACGAGTCACAGACGCCCGTCTTCCTCGACGACTCCCTGGCCAAGGAGCTGGCGCCGGGAGGCCGCCTGGAGCGGATGGTCTCCCTCGGCAAGGACCTGCCGATCACCTGGGTCATCGATCCGGACCTGCTCTACACGGTCGACGCCATGGCCAAGGGTTACCGGATCCGCAACCCCGACCCCGACGGAAAGCCCCTGCCCGGCAGGAGCAGGGCCGTGGCCGAGCAGTGGCTGAGCGCCCTGGAAACCGCGGTCCAGGGCAAGAAGGTGGTCGCGCTGCCCTACGCCGACCCCGACCTGGCGTCCCTCGCCCACCACGGCAAGGACGTCTCGGGCACCCTCGGCCAGCTGCGACCCGCCACCGACAAGGCGAAGCAGGCCGTCGAGACGGTCCTGCACGTCACTCCGTCCACCGACTTCTCGTGGCCGGTGAACGGTGCGATCGACCCGTCGATCGTCAATGTCGCCACCTCGGCCGGGGCCCACAACGTCCTCACCCGCAGCGACAGCCTGCAGGAAACCGGCGCCCTCGGATACACCCCGACGGCCGCCCGTCCCATCGGCGCGGGTGCGACCGCGATTGTCGCCGACGCCGAACTGTCGACGGCTTTCGAAGGCGACATGCTCAACGCCAGGGACTCCACGCTCGCCGTGCAGAGGTTCCTGGCCCACAGTCTCGCCCTCAACCTGCAGGGCGGTGACGAGCAGCGCAGCTTCGTCGTCACCCCGCAGCGGATGCCGACCGCCAGCCAGGCCGACTCCATGGCGGCCGCCCTGCGGGGCCTCCAGGGCGGCCGCTGGACCCAGCCCGCCGACCTGGAGGCGGCGGCCTCCGCCAAGCCCGACCCCGGCGCGGCCACCCAGGTACCGGGCGCCGGCCAGTACCCGGAGGCCCTGAGCCGTCAGGAACTCCCGGTGTCGGCGTTCGAGAAGATCCGGACCACTCAGGACACCCTCGACCGCTTCAAGGTGATCCTCGCCGCGCCCGAGCGCGTCGAGATCCCCTTCGGCAACACCACGAACCGGGAGATGTCCACCTCCTGGCGCGGCCGGCCAGAGGAGGCCGAGCTCTATCGCGACCAGGTCCAGGACTACCTGATCGGGCTCACCGAGAAGGTCAAGGTCGTGCCCAAGTCCGACGCCACCTTGTCCGGGCACAGCGCGATCATCCCGGTCAGCGTCCAGAACAGCCTCGTGCAGGACGTCCACAACCTGGTCCTGCGAGTGAAGTCGGCCAATCCCACCCGCCTGATGTTCGGCGACAGCGGAGTGTCCGAGCAGGACGTCACCGTCCAGGCGGATCACAGTCAGACCCTGAAGTTCCCCGCGAACGCCACCGCGAGTGGTCCCGTCGAGGTCACCGCGCAGTTGTTCACGAAGGACGGCGTCCCCTACGGCAAGGAACAGAAGTTCACCGTGGAGGCCACCGAGGTCACTCCCACCGTCATGCTCGTCATCGCGGGCGGCGTTCTCCTCCTCGTGCTCGCGGGCATCAAGATGTACGCGAGCCGCAAGCGCGCGGCGGCCCGGGCGGCGGCCGAGGAGAGCACGCAGCCGAGTGACGAGTCCCCGGACACCGGACCGCAAAGCACAAGCGGGTCCGGCACGGGTGAGACAGTGGACCGTTAAAGCGATGCCGTGGCCGGTCGGCCTGGGGACGATGAGGTGGGGTTTCGATGAACGCGCCGTACGACGGTGACCGCGCGCAGGGCACTGGTGGGCCGGCGCCCTCCCAGGGCACCGCGCCGGGCGCCCCGGTACCCGGGCAGGCGTCAGCGCCGGCGTCCGCGCCGGATCACGACCCGTATGTCCAGGACGCCTACGACTACGACCCGTACCGGTCGCAGGACCTGTCGGCTCAGGACCCGGTGGCGGAGGTCCTGTACGACCGGGCCTCGCACCCCCCGCCGCCGCCGGGCACCTACCACGAGCCGGGGCCCCTCTACGCCGCTCCTCAGCCGCCCTCGTACGGCGGTCCGGACGCGCGCGTCTGGGCCCAGACCCCGCCGCCCGAGCCGGACGGCCCGTCCCGCCACCTGCCCTACGGCGACCGCCCCACGACGACCGAGTTCGTCGGGGTGGACTCCCTGGTGACCAAGGCCGCCGACGTGCAGCCGGCACCGGATGCCTTCGCGCACCTCTACCGGGACCAGGAGGCGGCCCCGCAGATCCCCGCGGAGGAGCCCCCCGTCGCCGTCCCGGCGCCCGCCAAGCCGGCCGGGAAGGCGTCCGGCCTGCTGAAGTCCAGTGCCCTGATGGCTGCCGGCACGATCGTGTCCCGCATCACCGGCTTCCTGCGCACGCTCGTGATCGGCACCGCGATCGGTGTCACCACCCTCAACGACAGCTACCAGGTCGCCAACACCCTGCCGACGATGATCTACGTGCTGGTCGGCGGCGGCGCGCTGAACGCCGTCTTCATCCCGCAGCTGGTCCGCGCGATGAAGAGCGACGACGACGGCGGCGAGGCGTACGCCAACCGGCTCCTGACGCTGGTCGTGGTGTTGCTCGGCGCCGTCACCACGGTCTGTGTGCTCGCCGCCCCGCTGTTCATCGGCATGATGTCGCAGAAGATCGCCGACGACCCGCACCGGATGGAGGTGGCGGTCGCCTTCGCCCATTACTGCCTGCCCACCATGTTCTTCATGGGTGTGCACGTGGTGCTCGGTCAGATCCTCAACGCCCGCGGCCGTTTCGGCGCGATGATGTGGACCCCCGTCCTCAACAACATCGTCGTCATCGCCACGTTCGGCGCGTTCATCTGGGCGTTCGGCGGCTTCACCAGCACCGGCATCGACGAGGCGAGCATCACCCCCGACGGCGTACGGCTGCTCGGCCTGGGCACCCTGCTCGGTCTCGCCGTCCAGTCCCTGGCGATGATCCCCTACCTGCGTGACGCCGGATTCAAGCCGCGCCTGCGCTTCGACTGGAAGGGGCACGGACTCGGCAAGGCCGCAGGTCTTGCCAAGTGGACGTTCTTCTTCGTCCTGGCCAACCAGCTCGGCCTCATCGTGGTCACCCAGCTCGCGACCTGGGCGGGCGACGTCGCCCACTCCCAGGGCCATGACGGCACCGGTATCGCCGCCTACAACTACGCGCTGCTGCTGTGGCAGATGCCCCAGGCCATCATCACCGTCTCGGTCATGACGGCGGTCCTGCCCCGCATCTCCCGCTCGGCCCACGACGGCGACGTCGCCGCCGTCCGCGACGACATCTCCTACGGCCTGCGCACCTCCGCCGTCGCGATCGTGCCCTGCGCCTTCGCGTTCCTGGCCCTGGGCGTCCCGATGTCCACGCTGCTCTATGCCGGGTCCGGCGCGGCGACGGCCCAGAACATCGGCTACATCCTGATGGCCTTCGGCCTCGGGTTGATCCCGTACTCCGTGCAGTACGTCGTCCTGCGCGGCTTCTACGCCTACGAGGACACCCGGACGCCCTTCTACAACACCGTGATCGTCGCTGCCGTCAACGCAGGCGTCTCGGCCCTGGCCTTCTTCGTCCTCCCCGAGCGTTGGGCCGTCGTCGGCATGGGCGCCGCCTACGGTCTCGGATACACCGTCGGTGTCGGCGTCGCCTGGCGGCGGCTGCGCGCCCGCCTCGGCGGCGACCTGGACGGGGCGCACGTGATGCGCACTTACACCCGTCTGATCGGCGCTTGTGTCCCGGCCGCGGTCGTGGCGGGCGCGACCGCGTACGGGGTCACCCAGTGGCTGGGCAGCGGAGCCATCGGGTCGCTCGCCGCCCTCGTGGCCGGCTTCATCGCCCTGGCGGCCGTTTTCCTCGCCGCCGCCAAGCGCATGCGCGTGGAGGAACTCAACGCGATGGTCGGTATGGTCCGGGGACGTCTGGGGCGCTGATGCGCAGAGCCGCCGGCGGTCCGACCCTCCTTCGCGTGTCGTGCGGAGCGCCGGACTGTGGGCACAATTGGCATGGCTTCGCAGACTGGCCGACAGCGCGCAACGGATGGGGAGGCAGGGACGACGGTGGCGGAACGTAGCACGGCTGCCGTCGACGTGGCCGACAACAGCGGCGATGAGCCGCTGACCGCGGAAGCGGGCAAGGCCACGGCCGACGGGGTGGACACCCAGAACGACCGAGCCGCGGACGGATCCATGCGCGAAACGGACGGCGAACGCAGAACGGCCGCTCCCGTGGCAGCGCCCGAACTACACAGCGGCCACAAGCTCGCCCGGCGCTACCGCCTCGAGGAGTGCGTCACCCGTCTGGACGGATTCAGCAGCTGGCGTGCGATGGACGAGAAGCTGCGTCGCGCCGTCGGAGTCCATCTCCTGCCCGCCGACCACCCCCGGGCCCGGGCCGTCCTCGCCGCGGCCCGCTCCTCGGCGCTGCTCGGCGACCCCCGGTTCGTCCAGGTCCTCGACGCCGTGGAGGAGAACGACCTCGTCTACGTCGTGCACGAGTGGCTGCCCGATGCCACCGAACTCACCGCCATCCTCGCCGCGGGACCCCTGGAGCCCCACGAGGCGTACCAACTCGTCAGCCAGGTGTCGCAGGCCATGGCAGCGGCCCACCGCGAAGGGTTGGCGCATCTGCGCCTGACCCCCAGCGCGATACTCCGCACCTCCACCGGCCAGTACCGCATCCGCGGCCTCGCCGTGAACGCCGCCCTGCGTGGCATCACCAGCGACACCCCGCAACAGGCTGACACGGAGGCGATCGGCGCACTGCTGTACGCGTCCCTCACCCAGCGCTGGCCGTACGAGACGGACGCCTACGGTCTCACCGGCCTGCCCAAGGGCGTCGGCCTGATCGCCCCCGACCAAGTGCGCGCCGGGGTGCACCGGGGCCTGGGGGAACTGGCCATGCGCGCCCTGGCCAATGACGGGGCCACCGCCTCGCGCCAGGAACCCGCCTGCACCACTCCGGAGGAGCTGGCCAAGGCCGTCGCCGCGATGCCCCGCATCCGGCCGCCGGAACCCGCCTTCACGGCCCCGCCCGAGTACCAGCACACCACCTACCAGCAGGGCAGCTACGGCCGGCACCCGGCGACCGGCCTGCCGACCGTGCAGAGCCTCGCCGTCACGCCCCCGCCGCCGTTGCAGAGCCGTACGGGCCGTGCCCTCAAGTGGGGTGTCGCGGCGCTGCTCATCGCCGCCCTCGGCCTCGGTAGCTGGCAGCTCGCCGACACCCTCCTGGACCACCGCGGCAACCAGGGCGGCAACGGCGGCAGCACCGGCAATTCGCAGTCGTCCGGGACGGGCGACACCAAGAAGAACCCCGACCCCGTCCCGCTGCAGATCAAGACTGCCGAGGAGTACTACCCGGACGGCACCCCCCAGAACGCGGACGGCGCCGGGAACAGCTACGACGGCGACCCTTCTTCATACTGGCGGACCAAGGCGTTCAGCGACGGCCCCGACATGGGTGCCTACAAGGCGGGCGTCGGCCTCGTCTACGACCTCGGATCCGAGCAGCAGGTCAGCGTCGCCTCGATAGCGTTCAAGTTCGGTGGCAACCACACCACTGCCGCGATCTACGCGGCACCGAACATGTCCTCGTCGACTCCGCTCCACTCCATGCACAAGATCGCCGGCGGTACGACGTCCGGCACCCAGCTCACCCTCAACGCCGAGGCCCCGGTCAAGACGCGTTACGTGCTCCTGTGGATCACCGCCATGCCGAAGTCGGGGGCGTACGAATACAGTGGCGCCGGCTACAAGCAGGCCATCACCAACGTCGTGCTTTCGGGGCCCAAAAGCTCCTGAACCCGGACCCGGGTGCGCGCAAGGGACCGTGAGGGCAACCCCCCTCACGGTCCTGTCCGGTACCGCGCCGTACCGCAACGCCTGCTCAACACGCTTCACTCTGGGCACGGCTCCCACCAGGAGGGGAACATGAAGCCTGCGGCTGACGACCCCGAGCGGGCCGAGGACCGAGAGCTGCTGGCATCGCACGTCGCCGGGGACCCCGATGCCTTCGCAGAGCTCGTGCGCCGGCACCGCGATCGGTTGTGGGCCGTGGCGCTGCGCACGCTCGGGGACCGGGAGGAGGCCGCCGACGCCGTACAGGACGCGCTGGTCTCCGCCTACCGGGCCGCGCACACGTTCCGCGGCGACTCCGCCGTCACCACCTGGCTGCACCGGATCACCGTCAACGCCTGCCTCGACCGGGCCCGTAAAGCGGCCTCCCGCCGGACGGCGCCCCTCAATGACACGGACCGGCTGGAGCGGCTCCTGGAGCCCCACGAGTCCGCCGAGGCCCCCGCCGAACGCCAAGACCTCCACCGCCAGCTACTGGCCGCCCTCGCCACCCTCCCGGCCGAGCAGCGGGCCGCGCTCGTCCTGGTCGACATGCAGGGATATCCCGTCGCCGAAGCCGCGCGCGTCCTCGATGTCGCCGTGGGAACGGTCAAGAGCCGCTGTGCGCGCGGCCGGGCGAAACTGCTCCCGCTGCTCACTCATCTGCGCTCGAATGCCGTGGATAACACCGCCGCCGAGCGGGGAAGGAACCGGACGCCGGGGCCATCCGTCCCACCAGCGGCAGAACGCAGGCAGTCAGACCCAGACGCATTGAAGGGCGGAGGTGGACGACCGTGAGCCCCACAACGGGCACGACCGGCACGATCCGGCACCCGGACGTCGCGGAGATCTCCGACCTTACCGAGGGGCTGCTCTCACCGGCCCGCACCGCCGCCGTACGCGGCCACCTCGACGGCTGTCCCCTGTGCGCCGACGTCCTCGCCTCCCTCCGGGAGATCCGCGCCCTTCTCGGCACCCTGCCCGGGCCGAGCCGGATGCCCTCCGACATCGCAGGCCGTATCGACGCCGCTCTCGCCGCCGAGGCCCTCTTGGACTCCACCTCCCGACGTACCGCGCCGGCGCCCGCATCACCGCGTCGCGATGTTTCACGTGAAACATCGCCGTCGGCCCCCATCCGGCCCGTAGGTCACCCGACCGGCCCCACCGGGCCAGCCCGTCGCCGGGCCCGGCGACGGATCACGGTGCTCGGCGGTCTCGTCGGGGCCGCCGCCTGCGCCGTGGGACTCTTCCTGTCCGGCGCCCTGGACGGCAGCTCGCACCACGACACCGCCGCCCGCACCGGCACCTCGGCCACAGCCCGTCCCCACCCCTCCGACGACGCTCTTTCCGCCCAAGGGCTCCAGAACAGCGTCCAGCGCCTCCTCGCGGCCGGCGCGAAGCCACAGAGCAGGCCGCAAGAGAGGAACAACACGGACGGGGCGGAAAACGTCTCCCCCAACATCGCCCCCGAGGACCGGCAGGCCCCTCCTGTTCCGCCCTGCGTCCAGCGGGCCACCGGCCGCGCCGACGCTCCGCTCGCCGCCGAACACAGCACCTACCAAGGCACCGACGTCTACCTCGTCGTCTTCCCGCACGCCGGGGACCCCGCCCGAGTGGACGCCCTCGTCGTCCCGAGCGGCTGCGCCAACAACCCTTCGACGGCCCCGGGCACGCCACTGCTCAGCGGTACGTACGCCCGTCCTTGACTCATTCAGGTCCGAGCCGGACCCAGCCGGGAATGCGCGCGCCGTAGGATCCGTTGGGTGGGGTGAGAGTCCACACCGGCCCCCCGGTAGGCAGCACGCAGTCCGCAGAGACGAGGAACGAACCCGTGAGCGACGTCCGAAACGTGATCATCATCGGCTCCGGGCCGGCCGGTTACACGGCCGCCCTGTACACCGCACGCGCTTCGCTCAACCCCCTCGTCTTCGAGGGTGCCGTCACCGCCGGTGGTGCGCTGATGAACACCACCGAGGTCGAGAACTTCCCCGGGTTCCAGGACGGCATCATGGGCCCCGACCTCATGGACAACATGCGGGGTCAGGCCGAGCGTTTCGGCGCGGAACTCGTCCCCGACGACGTCGTGGCCGTGGACCTCACCGGTGAGATCAAGACCGTCACCGACACCGCCGGCACCGTGCACCGCGCCAAGGCCGTGATCGTGACCACCGGTTCCCAGCACCGCAAGCTCGGCCTGCCCAACGAGGACGCCCTCTCCGGACGCGGCGTCTCCTGGTGCGCCACCTGCGACGGGTTCTTCTTCAAGGACCAGGACATCGCCGTCGTCGGCGGCGGCGACACCGCGATGGAGGAAGCGACCTTCCTCTCCCGGTTCGCCAAGTCGGTCACCATCGTCCACCGCCGTGACAGCCTGCGCGCCTCGAAGGCCATGCAGGACCGCGCCTTCGCCGACCCGAAGATCTCGATCGCCTGGGACAGCGAGGTCGCCGAGATCCACGGCGAGCAGAAGCTCTCCGGTCTCACCCTGCGCAACACCAAGACCGGCGAGACCTCCGAGCTGCCCGTGACCGGCCTCTTCATCGCCGTCGGACACGATCCGCGCACCGAACTGTTCACCGGGCAGCTGGACTTGGACGACGAGGGCTACCTCAAGGTCGACGCCCCGTCCACGCGTACCAACCTCACCGGCGTCTTCGGCGCGGGCGACGTCGTGGACCACACCTACCGTCAGGCGATCACCGCCGCCGGCACGGGCTGCTCCGCCGCCCTCGACGCGGAGCGCTACCTCGCCGCCCTCGCGGACGCCGAGCAGGCGCACGCGACCGTCTGACCCGCGCACCACCCCCCCTTCACCCACCCCCGCAGGAAAAAGGAGGCCGCTGTGGCCGGCACCCTCAAGAACGTTACCGACGCCAGCTTCGACGCCGACGTCCTCGCCGCCGACAAGCCGGTCCTGGTTGACTTCTGGGCCGCATGGTGCGGCCCGTGCCGCCAGATCGCCCCGTCCCTGGAGGCCATCGCGGCCGAGTACGGCGATCAGATCGAGATCGTCAAGCTCAACATCGACGAGAACCCGGCCACGGCCGCCAAGTACGGCGTCATGTCCATCCCGACGCTGAACGTCTACCAGGGCGGCGAGGTCGTCAAGACCATCGTCGGTGCCAAGCCCAAGGCCGCCATCCTGCGCGACTTGGACCCCTTCGTCGAGGTCAAGACCGCCTGACGTTTCACGTGAAACGGGGCCGCTCCCACCGGGAGCGGCCCCGTTCGCCTGTCCGACGGCCATCCGTCACAGCGGACGCAGCGCCGGCTCCTTGCGTGCCCGCGCCCCGCCCAGCAGGCGGTCCAAGGCGAGTTCCACGTCTTCCTTCCAGGACAGCGTGGAGCGCAGTTCCAACCGAAGCCGGGGATGCACCGGATGCGGCCGAACCGTCTTGAAGCCCACCGACAGCAGATGGTCCGCCGGAAGCAGGCAGGCCGGTCGCTCCCATCGCGCGTCGCCGAACGCCTCGATCGCCCGGAACCCGCGCCGCAACAAATCCTTCGCCACCGTCTGGACCATCACGCGTCCCAGGCCCTGCCCCTGATAGCCCGGCATGATCCACGCCGTGATGAGCTGGACCGCGTCAGGAGAGACCGGGCTGGTCGGGAACGCCGTCGCACGCGGCACGTAGGCAGGCGGCGCGTACAGCACGAAACCCACGGGAACGTCGTCGACATAGACGATCCGGCCGCACGATCCCCACTCCAGCAGGACGGCGGAGATCCACGCCTCTTTCTCCAGCTCAGCGGTTCCCGCCTTCACGGCGGCCTCACCACTGACCGGATCCAGCTCCCAGAACACGCAGGTCCGGCAACGTCGGGGCAGGTCCTGGAGGTTGTCCAGCGTGAGCGGTACCAACCGACGACCCATACACGCATCGTATCCGCTACGACAAAGAGGCGAGCCGTACCGGCTCGCGCCGTACGACTCGCCTCCCGGCTTTCCGGTCGGGCTCCCGGGTCACTCCCCGGACAGACCCTGTTCCAGCACCCGGCCCTCGCCCGGCGCCAGCGTCCCCAGGATCCGCTCCAGATCCTCCATCGACGCGAACTCGACGGTGATCTTGCCCTTCTTCTGGCCGAGATCCACCTTCACCCGGGTCTCGAACCGGTCCGAAAGCCGTGTCGCCAGCTCACTGAGCGCCGGAGCCACCCGAGCACCCGCCCGGGGACCCTTCGGCTTCACCGGGCTCTCCGGCTCAGAACCCATCAGCGACACGATCTCCTCGACCGCGCGCACCGACAGCCCCTCGGCCACGATCCGGTGTGCCAGCCGGTCCTGCGCCTCGGAATCCTCCACCGACAGCAGCGCACGGGCATGACCCGCCGAGAGCACGCCCGCGGCCACCCGGCGCTGCACCGGGGCGGACAGCCGCAGCAATCGCAGGGTGTTCGACACCTGAGGACGCGACCGCCCGATCCGGTCCGCCAGCTGGTCATGCGTGCAGTGGAAGTCCTGCAACAGCTGGTCGTAGGCGGCAGCCTCCTCCAGCGGGTTGAGTTGCGCCCGGTGCAGGTTCTCCAAAAGGGCGTCCAGCAGCAGTTTCTCGTCGTCCGTCGCCCGGATGATCGCCGGAATCCGGTCCAGCCCGGCCTCACGGCACGCCCGCCAGCGGCGCTCACCCATGATCAGCTCATAGCGTCCCGGCCCGGACTGGCGCACCACGACCGGCTGAAGCAGGCCCACCTCCTTGATGGAGGTCACCAGCTCCGCCAGCGCGTCCTCGTCGAACACCTCACGGGGCTGCCGCGGGTTCGGCGTGATCGCGTCCATGGGGAGCTCGGCGAACGTCGCCCCCGCCACCCCTTCGGCCGCCGGTGCCACCGGTTCCGACACGCCCACCGAGGCGACCGCCTGTGGCGCCCCGACCGAGCCATCCGCCTGCGTCAGCGCCGCCAGTTTCGCCGCGGCGATACCGCGCTCCGCCGTCAGCACCGGCACCGCCGACGGTGACGTCGACCCGGCACCCACCACAGGCGTCTTCTCCTGGGGAGCGGCGGGAATCAGCGCGCCGAGCCCCCGCCCCAGACCCCTACGTCGCTCACTCACTGGATCCCCTCCGCCATACTCTGCGTGCTGTTCATGCCGGCGCCCAGATGGGCGTGCCGGCCGTCGTAATGGATTCCGGCCCCCCGCAACGCGATCTCCCGCGCGGCTTCCAGGTAGGAGAGGGAGCCGCTGGAACCCGGGTCATAGGTGAGCACCGTCTGCCCGTAGCTGGGCGCCTCCGAGATGCGCACCGAGCGCGGAATGCTCGTCCGCAGCACCTCCTTGCCGAAGTGCGTGCGAACCTCTTCCGCCACCTGCGAGGCCAATCGGGTCCTGCCGTCGTACATCGTCAGCAGGATCGTGGACACGTGCAGCGACTGGTTGAGGTGGGCCCGTACCAGATCGACGTTGCGCAGGAGCTGACCCAGCCCCTCCAGTGCGTAGTACTCGCACTGGATCGGGATCAGCACCTCCGCGCCCGCCACCAGAGCGTTCACCGTGAGCAGCCCCAGCGACGGCGGGCAGTCGATCAGGATGTAGTCGAGCGGCTGCTCGTACGCCTGGATCGCCCGCTGGAGCCGGCTCTCCCGGGCCACCAGCGAGACCAGCTCGATCTCCGCGCCCGCCAGGTCGATCGTGGCCGGGGCGCAGAAGAGGCCCTCCACGTCCACTACCGGCTGGACGACCTCCAGCAGCGGTCGACTGTCCACGAGCACGTCGTAGATGGAGGGCACGTCCGCATGGTGGTCGATGCCGAGTGCCGTGGAGGCGTTGCCCTGGGGATCGAGGTCGATCACCAGGACCTTGGCCCCGTGCAGGGCCAGTGACGCCGCCAGGTTCACGGTCGTCGTGGTCTTCCCGACGCCGCCCTTCTGGTTGGCCACCACCATCACCCGGGTCCGCGCCGGCCGCGGCAGCGGTTCACCGGCGTGTCCCAGGGCGTCGACCGCCGGCCGGGTGGCTCGGCCGATGGGGGTGTCGTCGTTGTCCACCAGGGGCGGAGGTGCTGCTTCTCCCCCAGCGGTGGCTGGGGGAGAGACATCCTCGCCCGGCGATTCAGAGCGGGGACCGGGGACCGGGTCGGCCATCGGCCCCGCGAGGTTGGCGTCGGACCGCACGGTGTCACTCTCCTCGACATCAGGCTCGCGATGAACAGAGCCTGCCATGTCACCGGGGTCACGAACCAGCGGGGCCCGAACTCCTGTGGATGAATCCACCGATGTGGACAACTCCGTCACCCCCACGCCGTCACGCGGGCGGGGGGACGCGGCCGCACGACCGCGGCTGATGATTCCGTGCAGCAGGGAGCGACGTTTCACGTGAAACACGATGCCCGGACACGGACTTCCGCCCGCTACGACACTCCGAAATCCATACCTATAGGGCCGAACACGCCTGGAACAGCCGGGTCCGGACCCAAAAGGACGATCATCAGCGGCGGCGCCGGGTCCGCCCCACTCGGGCGGCCTTGGCCCGCTTGGCCGCGAACCGCACCCCTCCGGGGCTCTCGCCCACCTCCACACGCACCACCGTGGTCAACGGGTCCACGACACCCTCTCCGACATGGAGCACCGAGGTCTTCACCACACCGAGCTTCGTCAGCGCGGCCTTGGCCGCCACCAGCTCCTCGTCGGCGGTGTCGCCCTTGAGCGCGAGCATCTCGCCGTAGGGACGCAGGAGCGGCACGCCCCAGCCGGCCAGCCGGTCCAAAGGAGCCACCGCGCGCGCCGTCACCACATGGACCGGCTGGAGCTTGCCGAGCACCTCTTCGGCCCGACCGCGCACCACCGTCACATGGTCCAGGCCCAGCAGTTCCACGGCCTCCTGGAGGAAATTGGTGCGCCGAAGCAGGGGCTCCAGCAAGGTGATCTTGAGATCCCTGCGTACCAGGGCCAGCGGGATGCCCGGCAAGCCGGCGCCCGAGCCCACATCGCACACCGAGACGCCTTCCGGCACCGCCTCGGACAGCACCGCGCAGTTCAGCAGGTGCCTCTCCCAGAGCCGAGGCACCTCGCGCGGGCCGATCAGACCGCGCTTGACCCCCGCGTCCGCCAGCAGCTCCGCGTACCGCACGGCTTCCGGGAAAAATTCGCCGAATACCGCACGCGCCTCTTCAGGCGCCGGGGGAAGCTCTGCTGCCTCCGTCACGGGGACCGTCCTTCCGTACAGAACACTCTTCATACAACGGGCACTGCCAGGCTTACAAACATCGGCCCCGCCTGCGAGACAGACGGGGCCGACCACACGCTCTTCCGGTCAGGCAGGGAGCACAACGACGAAGCGCTGCGGCTCCTCGCCCTCGGACTCGCTCTTGAGACCGGCGGCCGCCACGGCGTCGTGGACGACCTTCCGCTCGAAGGGCGTCATCGGCGCGAGCTTCAGCGGCTCGCCCGAGGCCTTCACATCGGCCGCCGCCTGGGCGCCCAGTGCCGCCAGTTCCTCACGCTTCTTGGCGCGGAACCCGGCGATGTCCAGCATCAGCCGGCTGCGGTCCCCGGTCTCGCGATGCACGGCGAGGCGCGTCAGCTCCTGCAGAGCCTCCAGGACCTCACCGTCGCGGCCCACGAGCTTCTGCAGGTCACGACCGGCGGAGTCACTGACGATCGACACCGCGGCCCGGTCGGCCTCGACGTCCATGTCGATGTCGCCGTCCAGGTCGGCGATGTCCAGCAGGCCCTCAAGGTAGTCGGCCGCGATCTCGCCCTCCTGCTCGAGGCGGGTCAAGGTGTCGCCGCCCTCAGCGGCGGCGGTGGTGGTGCCTTCCGTCACGGGAGGGGCTCCTTCTTGCTTCTTGGAGGGTCTTGGAGAGAGGGCTACTTCTTGGTGGACTTGCTGGGAGGCGTCTGACGCTTCGCCTTCGTCTGCCGCTTCGGCTGCTGCCGCTTGGTGGCGACACCGCCGCTCGCCGCGTCCGCGTCGGCCGTCGCCTCGACACTGCTGATCACGGAGCCGTCCGGCTGCGCGGCCATGCCCTGCTTCGTCAGCGCGGTGATGAACTTCCGCTCGTTGTCGTTGCGGTCCGGGCCCTTGGCCACGATCGCCGCGACGATCTTCTTCTTGCCCCGGCCCTTGAGCTCACCGTGCGTGCTGACGTGCTTGAGCAGACGGGTCAGGTACTGGTCCTGGGCCTTGCTGCCCGGCGTCGGGTTCTGGTTGATCACGTACATCTGCTGGCCCATGGTCCACACGTTGGTGGTCAGCCAGTAGACGAGGACACCGACGGGGAAGTTGATGCCCATGAAGGCGAAGATCAGCGGGAAGATGTACATCAGCATCTTCTGCTGCTGCATGAACGGCGTCTTGACCGAGAGGTCGACGTTCTTCTGCATCAACTGGCGCTGCGTGTAGAACTGCGACAGCGACATCATGACGATCATGACCGCGGTCACGATGCGGACGTCGGTCAGGGAGGCGCCGAGCGCGGCGACCTTGTCCGAGCTGTCCGTGAACTTCGCAGCCAGCGGGGCACCGAAGATGTGCGCCTGCCGCGCACTCTCCAGCAGCGACTGGTTGATGACACCGATGGTCTTGCCGTTGGCGATGGCCGAGAGCACGTGGTAGAGCGCGAAGAAGAACGGGGACTGCGCCAGGATGGGCAGGCACGAGGAGAGCGGGTTGGTACCCGTCTCCTTGTACAGCTTCATCATCTCTTCGGACTGGCGCTGCTTGTCGTTCTTGTAGCGCTCCTGGATCGCCTTCATCTTCGGCTGGAGCGCCTGCATGCCACGCGTCGCCTTGATCTGCTTCACGAAGAGCGGGATCAAGCAGATGCGGATCAAGACCACCAGGGACACGATGGACAGGCCCCAGGCCCATCCGCTGTTCGGGCCGAAGATCGCGCCGTACAGCGAGTGGAACTGGACGATGACCCACGAGACGGGTGTGGTGATGAAACTGAACAGACTGGCAATCGTGTCCACTAATCAGGCTCCTTGAGCATTGCGAGATCTACGCAACGCACTGCGCAGCTGCTCGTGCCAACGCGGGCGTTTCCGGGGTGGGACATGATCCACACCGCCCGGGGTCCACGGATTGCACCGCAGGATCCGCCAGGCGGTAAGAACCGTCCCCTTCACCGCACCATGCCGGTCGATGGCCGTGTACCCGTAGTGCGAGCACGACGGGTAGTACCGGCACACCGGTCCGAGCAGCGGACTGATAGTCCACTGGTACAGCTTGATCAAAGCGAGCAGCGGGTACTTCATCGAGCCACGCCTCCCAGGAGCCGCTCCAGAGCGACGTCCAGGTCACGGGCCAGCTCGTCGAGGCCGGCGTCACCCGCACCGGGCAAAGCCCGCACCACCACCAGGCTACCGGCGGGCAGGCGGGACAGCCGCCCCCGGACGAGATGGCGCAGACGGCGCTTGACCCGGTTCCGTACGACGGCGTTGCCGACAGCCTTGCTGACGACGAAACCCGCACGCGTCGAGGGATCGATCTCCCCCGGCTCGTGCGGGTCCGTTGCACCGCTTGTACGTAGGTGGACGACGAGGAGCGGGCGACCGGCCCGGCGCCCTCGTCGTACCGCGCTCGCGAAGTCCTCGCGCCGCCTCAGCCGATTTTCGGGAGACAGCACGACGTCACGACCCGCGCGTGTTACGCGGACAGGGCGCTGCGGCCCTTGCTGCGGCGGTTCGCCAGGATGGCGCGACCGGCGCGGGTACGCATCCGCAGGCGGAAGCCGTGGGTCTTGGCACGACGGCGGTTGTTCGGCTGGAAGGTGCGCTTGCTCACTCGGGGGCTCCAGAGAATGAATCGTTGTGGCGGGACATCGCCTGGCTGTCACCGTGCGCCCACGAAGGAAAACTCGCGTGTTCGCCCGAGTGGCACCGCTACATGATCACAATCAGTGATCTTCGCCCATCGGTAGGCAGGCGGCAGCAGCCATCGACAACTCGACCTCGTTACGGTACGCGCGGCTACGCCATCCGGTCAAACCGAGCCTTCACTGCCGCACACTGTGCACAGGCTGTGGACAACGACTTGAACCGTACCCACCGGCCTGACTACCGTTGTCTGATCCCGGATTTTTTGTCCCGACCGTCCCAAAGAACCACACATTCGTGGAACCGGGACCTGTGAGAGAGCGTGCTCTGTGGCTGACGTACCTGCCGATCTTGCCGCAGTGTGGCCACGCGTGCTCGACGTACTCCTGGGGGAGGGGCAGCCGGGCATCGAGCCCAAGGACAAGCAGTGGGTCGAGCGCTGTCAGCCCCTGGCCCTCGTCGCGGACACCGCTCTGCTCGCCGTCCCCAATGAATGGGGCAAGCGGGTCCTGGAGGGCCGGCTCGCCCCGCTGATCAGTGACGCGCTCAGCCGCGAGTGCGGCCGGCCCATCCGGATCGCGATCACCGTGGACGACTCCGCGGGTGAGCCGACGCCGCCGGCGCCCTCCGGGCAGCAGCGCGAGTCCTACGAGCCCTACGGCGGCCAGCGGCCCGGCGGACACACCGGCCCCGGCGGCGCCGACGACGAACGGCTGCCCACGGCGCGCCCCGCCTACCCGGACTACCAGCAGCAGCGTCCCGAGCCCGGCTCCTGGCCCCGCGGCGGCCAGCAGGACGACTACGGCTGGCAGCAGCAGCGCCTCGGCGGTTTCCCGGAGCGCGACCCCTACGCCTCCCCCCAGCCCGGCTACCTCCAGCAGTCGGAGTCCGGCGGTTACGAGAAGGGTTCCTACGAGCAGGGCTCCTTCGACCAACAGCAGTACGACCAGTCCCCGTACGAGAAGCAGCAACACCAGCAACACCAGCAGCACCAGTACGAGCAGCAGCAGTACGACCAGCCCGCCCCGCGGCCGGCCCCCCACCGCCCCGCGCCCCCGGCCCCGTCCGGCGGCTCGACCTCGGGTCCGCTGGAGCCGACCGCCCGGCTGAACCCCAAGTACCTCTTCGACACCTTCGTCATCGGTGCCTCGAACCGCTTCGCACACGCCGCCGCGGTGGCCGTCGCCGAGGCACCCGCCAAGGCGTACAACCCCCTCTTCATCTACGGGGAGTCGGGCCTCGGCAAGACGCACCTGTTGCACGCCATCGGGCACTACGCGCGCAGCCTCTACCCGGGCACCCGGGTGCGGTACGTGAGCTCCGAGGAGTTCACCAACGAGTTCATCAACTCGATCCGCGACGGCAAGGGCGACGCGTTCCGCAAGCGCTACCGCGAAATGGACATCCTGCTCGTCGACGACATCCAGTTCCTCGCGAGCAAGGAGTCGACGCAGGAGGAGTTCTTCCACACCTTCAACACCCTCCACAACGCCAACAAGCAGATCGTGCTGTCCTCCGACCGGCCGCCCAAGCAGCTCGTCACCCTGGAGGACCGGCTCCGCAACCGCTTCGAGTGGGGTCTGATCACCGACGTCCAGCCGCCCGAGCTGGAGACCCGGATCGCGATCCTGCGCAAGAAGGCGGTACAGGAGCAGCTCAACGCCCCGCCGGAGGTACTGGAGTTCATCGCCTCCCGCATCTCGCGCAACATCCGCGAACTGGAGGGGGCGCTGATCCGCGTCACGGCGTTCGCGAGCCTCAACCGGCAGCCGGTGGACCTCGGTCTGACGGAGGACGTGCTGAAGAACCTGATCCCCGGCGGCGAGGACAGCGCGCCGGAGATCACCGCCTCGGACATCATGGCCGCCACCGCCGACTACTTCGGGCTCACCGTGGACGACCTGTGCGGCTCCTCGCGCAGCCGCGTCCTGGTCACGGCCCGGCAGATCGCCATGTACCTGTGCCGGGAGCTCACGGACCTCTCCCTGCCCAAGATCGGGGCCCAGTTCGGTGGCCGGGACCACACCACCGTCATGCACGCGGACCGCAAGATCCGGGCCCTGATGGCGGAACGGCGCTCGATCTACAACCAGGTCACGGAGCTCACCAACCGCATCAAGAACGGCTGAGCCGGGCTCCCGGGCCCGCGTGCGCGCACCCCGAGGAAGGATTTCGGGGCCTCGGCACGTCCTCTCACGGCCCTTCGAACGGCCCTCCCGCGCTCGTCTACAGGGGCGCTTCCGGCTCGAACCGGGGGCGCCCTTCTTCGTGCGCGCGCTGTTGCTCTGTTCGAATACGCCCCCTGCGGGCCAACTCATCCACAGATTGGGCGACTTTCTTCCGTCCACACCCTGGGGAAGAGTTCCGTCGCCCACAATCTGTCCACAGGGGCGCGGCGTGAGACGTCATCAGGCCAGTTCAGCAGCCTGTGGAATTGTGCACAACACCTGTCCACAGCCTGTGGACAGAAAAATCATCCACAGGGTCGTCCACGACTCTGTCCACCGCCCACTCACAGGTTCCCGCATCCTGTGCACAGGATGCGAGGACTTCTCCACACCGTTGTCCACTGTTCGGCAACGCGGACACCTCCGTCACCGCCCCGAGTGAAAGCCGTCACACGGAGACCGGTGTTTGGTCTGTGGAGTACTGGGGAAAAGCTGGGGACACACCTGTGGAGTAGTGGGGGTCGTCTGGGGACGGCCTGTGCAGAAGTTTTCGTTCTCCACAGGGACACCGTGTTGTCCACCGGTGCCGCCCACAGGGCGTGGGGATAAAAAACCGGGGCTGACCTGCGAAGACGGGCTTATCCACCGTTTCCACAGGCCCTACTACTACCCCCATAGAGATTGAGGCCGGATTCGGTTTTCAAGCAGGTCCTGTGCACAACTCGTCGTCCGGCCGCCCCGACGCCGTGCTCCCGACTTGACCGCCGGCAGCACCGACTGTCGGCGCCGTGCGTCAGACTGGTTCCCGGCACCGCGGCCTCGGTCCGTCGAGACCCTGGACCGGGAGCCGACGACGAAAGCCGGCAGACGAGCGAGCAACAGCAGGAGGCGGTTCCGGTGAAGATCCGGGTGGAGCGCGACGTACTCGCGGAGGCGGTGGCCTGGGCTGCCCGTAGCCTCCCGGCCCGGCCTCCGGTGCCCGTGCTCGCGGGCCTGCTGCTCAAGGCCGAGGACGGCACGCTGTCCCTCTCCGGCTTCGACTACGAGGTCTCGGCGCGCGTCTCCGTCGAGGCCGACGTCGAGGAGGACGGCACGGTCCTCGTCTCCGGCCGGCTGCTCGCCGACATCTGCCGGGCCCTCCCCAACCGCCCGGTGGAGATTTCCACAGACGGTGTACGGGCCACCGTGGTCTGCGGCTCATCCCGCTTCACCCTCCACACCCTGCCTGTGGAGGAGTACCCGGCGCTGCCGCAGATGCCGACCGCGACCGGCACCGTTCCCGGTGAGGTCTTCGCCTCCGCCGCCGCCCAGGTCGCCATCGCCGCCGGTCGCGACGACACGCTGCCCGTGCTGACCGGCGTCCGCATCGAGATCGAGGGCGACCGGGTCACCCTCGCCTCCACCGACCGCTACCGCTTCGCGGTCCGCGAGTTCCTGTGGAAGCCGGAGAATCCCGACGCCTCCGCCGTGGCCCTGGTCCCCGCGAAGACGCTCCTGGACACCGCCAAGTCCCTGACCAGCGGTGACACCGTCACCATCGCGCTCTCGGGCTCCGGCGCGGGCGAGGGCCTCATCGGCTTCGAGGGCGCGGGCCGCCGCACCACGACCCGCCTGCTCGAAGGCGACCTGCCCAAGTACCGCACGCTCTTCCCGACGGAGTTCAACTCCATCGCCGTGATCGAGACCGCCCCGTTCGTCGAGGCCGTCAAGCGCGTCGCCCTCGTCGCCGAGCGCAACACCCCGGTCCGCCTCAGCTTCGAGCAGGGCGTGCTGATCCTGGAAGCCGGCTCCAGCGACGATGCACAGGCTGTGGAACGCGTCGACGCGAAGCTGGAGGGCGACGACATCTCGATCGCCTTCAACCCCACGTTCCTGCTCGACGGCCTCAGCGCGATCGACTCGCCCGCCGCCCAGCTGAGCTTCACCACCTCCACCAAGCCCGCGCTGCTCAGCGGCCGTCCCGCGGTGGACGCCGAGGCGGACGAGGCGTACAAGTACCTGATCATGCCGGTGCGCCTGTCCGGCTGAGTCCGTCCCGTCGGGCCCGGCCTCGCGATCGCGCGGACCGGGCCCGACTGCGTACCCGGCACGTTGGGTGGGGTCCCGTCCGACGGCCCGGCGTAGGCTCGGATCCGGGGACGGCCCCGGATCGCGGGGAGCCCGGCACAGACGGCCACAACGCTTAAGGAAGCACCTGATGGAGCTTGGTCTCATCGGTCTCGGCAAGATGGGCGGCAACATGCGCGAGCGCATCCGCCGCGCAGGCCACACCGTCATCGGATACGACCGCAACCCGGACCTCGCGGATGTCCACAGCCTGCGGGAACTTGTGGACGGCCTCCAGGCCCCCCGCGTGGTGTGGGTGATGGTCCCGGCCGGTGCGGCGACGCAGTCGACCGTCGACGAGTTGGGCGAGCTGCTCTCGCCCGGCGACATCGTCGTCGACGGCGGCAACTCGCGCTGGACCGATGACGAGAAGCACGCCGAGGAGCTGGCCGCCAAGGGCATCGGCTTCGTCGACTGCGGTGTCTCGGGCGGCGTGTGGGGCCTGGAGAACGGCTACGCGCTGATGTACGGCGGCGAGAAGGAGCACGTCGCGGCCGTCCAGCCGATCTTCGACGCCCTCAAGCCGGAGGGCGAGTTCGGCGCCGTGCACGCGGGCAAGGTCGGCGCCGGCCACTTCGCGAAGATGGTCCACAACGGCATCGAGTACGCCATGATGCAGGCGTACGCCGAGGGCTGGGAACTGCTGGAGAAGGTCGACTCGGTCACCGACGTCCGCGAGGTGTTCCGGTCCTGGCAGGAGGGCACGGTCATCCGTTCCTGGCTGCTGGACCTCGCCGTGAACGCGTTGGACGAGGACGAGCACCTGGAGAAGCTGCGCGGCTTCGCGCAGGACTCGGGCGAGGGCCGCTGGACGGTCGAGGCGGCGATCGACAACGCCGTTCCGCTGCCGGCCATCACCGCCTCGCTGTTCGCCCGGTTCGCGTCCCGCCAGGACGACTCCCCGCAGATGAAGATGATCGCCGCGCTGCGCAACCAGTTCGGCGGACACGCGGTCGAGAAGAAGTAACCCGCAACACGGCGCCACCGGCACCCCGCAAGACAGCACCGCAGCACTACACCAGCACCACAGCAAGCAGCAGGAAGCCGGGGGAGGTCGGCGCCGAATGTACGTCTCGCATCTCTCACTGGCCGACTTCCGCTCGTACGCCCGGGCCGAGGTTCCCCTCGGTCCGGGCGTCACCGCTTTCGTGGGCCCCAACGGCCAGGGCAAGACCAACCTCGTCGAGGCGATCGGCTACCTCGCGACGCTGGGCAGCCACCGGGTGTCCTCGGACGCCCCGCTGGTGCGCATGGGCGCCGACCGGGCGATCATCCGCGCGGCCGTGGCGCAGGGCGAACGCCGGCAGCTCATCGAGCTGGAGCTGAACCCCGGGCGCGCGAACCGCGCCCGGATCAACCGGTCCTCGCAGGTCAGGCCGCGTGACGTGGTGGGGATCGTCCGTACGGTGCTGTTCGCGCCGGAGGACCTGGCGCTGGTGAAGGGCGACCCGGGAGAGCGCCGCCGCTTCCTGGACGAGCTCGTCACGGCCCGCTCACCGCGGATGGCCGCGGTCCGCTCGGACTACGAGCGGGTGCTCAAGCAGCGCAACACCCTGCTGAAGTCGGCGGCGATGGCCCGCCGCCACGGCGGGCGTTCCATGGACCTCTCGACCCTCGACGTGTGGGACCAGCACCTGGCGCGGGCGGGCGCGGAGCTGCTGGCGCAGCGGCTGGACCTGATCGCGACCCTGCTGCCGCTGGCGGACAAGGCGTACGAGCAGCTCGCGCCGGGCGGCGGCCCGCTGGGGCTGGCGTACCGGTCCTCGGCGGGCGAGGCCGTGGACAGCGGGGCTGCGCGCACCCGGGAGGCGCTGTACGAGGTGCTGCTGGCGGCCCTGGCGGAGGTTCGCAAGCAGGAGATCGAGCGGGGCGTGACGCTGGTGGGTCCGCACCGCGACGACGTCCTGCTGCGGCTCGGGGAGCTGCCGGCCAAGGGGTACGCGAGCCACGGCGAGTCATGGTCGTACGCGCTCGCGCTGCGGCTGGCCTCGTACGAGCTGCTGCGCGCGGAGGGCGACGAGCCGGTGCTGATCCTGGACGACGTGTTCGCGGAACTGGACGCGCGGCGCCGGGAACGGCTGGCGGAGCTGGTGGCCCCGGGTGAGCAGGTGCTGGTGACGGCGGCTGTGGACGATGACGTTCCGGACGTGTTGGCGGGGGTGCGGTTCGGGGTGTCCGGCGGCGAGGTGACCCCGCAGTGAGCGAGCACGAGCAGCACCCGGATCAGCCCCGGGGCCCGGAATACCCCTTCGGTCCGGAGCGCACGGCCCCGCCGCTGTCCGGGGTGGACCTGGCACGACAGGCGCTGGCGGCGGCGCGCGAGCAGGCGCGCGCGCGGGGCAACGCGGCGCCGGGAAAGAAGCACCGGCAGCCGGGGTTGCGGTCGGGCGCGCGTGCCGACGGCCGGGATCCGATGCCGCTGATGGCGGCGCTGGCCCGGCTGCGGACGGAGCACGGCTGGGAGATGCCGATGGCGGTGGCCGGGGTGATGGAGCGCTGGCCGGAGATCGTCGGCCCGGAGATCGCCACGCACTGCGTGCCCGAGCGCTACGAGGACCGCGAGCTGGTGGTCCGGTGCGATTCCTCGGCGTGGGCGGCGCAGCTGAAACTGCTGGCTCCGCAGCTGGTCGCCCGGCTGAACGCGGAGCTGGGGCAGGGCACCGTACGGATGATCAAGGTGCACGGTCCCGGCGGCCGGCCGAAGCAGTACGGGCCGTGGCGGGTGCCGGGTGGCACCGGCCCGGGCGATACGTACGGCTGATCCCCCCCGGATCCCCCGGATCCCCCGGATCCCTCCGGGCGCTTCCGGAACCCCGCCGGAAACCCTCCTCGCCCCCCATGTCCCCTCCCGGACGCGCTCCCGCGCGCCCGCTGAGCGGTGCGTCGCGCCCGACCTGCGGCAGGTTGATCACGGGCCGGCGACGGGACGGTTTCGGCCGGGTCGCGGCCCCGCCCCGGTGCGCCGCCGCGGGTGGTGTCCCTCACGGTAGTGAGAGGTTGACAGGCCGAAGCGCTCAATGCCCGTGTGAGCCTCCTTGGGCCCCTCCCCGGATATGGGGAGTCGGAGAGAGGAGGTTCAGGGCGGCACATGCGGACTCAGGTACCGGCAAACCCCCATTCATGTCCGTGGTACCGGTAGACTGAAGCGAATCCCGCCCGCTTGCGGGATCCGCTGACAAACGCTGACAACGCAGATCGACGCAGCCGCTCCTGCTTGCATGCCTGCTGGCCCGGAGTCCGGCCTGTGCTGTGCCAGAAAGGGCGCTTCGTGGCCGATTCCGGCAACCCCAACGAGAAGAACGAGTCCACCGCCGGCGGCGAGGCCGGTGAGTCCTCTTACACCGGCAGCAACATCCAGGTCCTCGAAGGTCTGGACGCGGTCCGCAAGCGGCCCGGCATGTACATCGGCTCGACCGGTGAGCGCGGCCTGCACCACCTCGTCTACGAGGTCGTCGACAACTCCGTCGACGAGGCCCTGGCCGGGCACGCGGACACCATCGACGTCACGATCCTCGCCGACGGCGGCGTGCGCGTGGTCGACAACGGCCGCGGCATCCCCGTCGACATCGTGCCCTCCGAGGGCAAACCGGCGCTGGAGGTCGTGCTGACGGTCCTGCACGCGGGCGGCAAGTTCGGCGGCGGCGGCTACGCCGTCTCCGGCGGTCTGCACGGCGTCGGCGTCTCCGTCGTGAACGCGCTGTCGACGAAGGTCGCGGTCGAGGTCAAGCGGGACGGCTTCCGCTGGAGCCAGGACTACAAGCTCGGCGCCCCGACGGCCCCCCTCGCCAAGAACGAGGAGACCGACCAGCACGGTACGTCGGTCACCTTCTGGGCCGACCCGGACATCTTCGAGACGACCGAGTACTCCTTCGAGACGCTCTCGCGACGCTTCCAGGAGATGGCCTTCCTCAACAAGGGCCTGACCCTGACGCTGACCGACGAGCGCGAGTCCGCCAAGGCGACGGTCGGCGCGGACGACCCGGAGGCGGACGCGGCCGAGCCGACGGCGCGCACGGTGAAGTACTACTACGAGGGCGGCATCGTCGACTTCGTGAAGTACCTCAACTCGCGCAAGGGCGAGCTGATCCACCCGACCGTCATCGACGTCGAGGCCGAGGACAAGGAGCGCATGCTCTCGGTCGAGATCGCGATGCAGTGGAACTCGCAGTACACCGAGGGTGTCTACTCCTTCGCGAACACGATCCACACGCACGAGGGCGGTACCCACGAAGAGGGCTTCCGCGCCGCGCTGACGGGTCTGGTCAACCGTTACGCCCGCGACAAGAAGCTGCTGCGCGAGAAGGACGACAACCTCGCCGGCGAGGACATCCGCGAGGGTCTGACGGCGATCATCTCGGTCAAGCTGGGCGAGCCCCAGTTCGAGGGCCAGACGAAGACCAAGCTGGGCAACACCGAGGCGAAGACCTTCGTCCAGAAGGTGGTCCACGAGCACTTGAACGACTGGTTCGACCGCAACCCGGTCGAGGCGGCGGACATCATCCGCAAGTCGATCCAGGCGGCCACGGCCCGCGTCGCGGCCCGCAAGGCCCGCGACCTCACCCGTCGCAAGGGCCTGCTGGAGAGCGCCTCGCTGCCCGGCAAGCTGTCCGACTGTCAGTCGAACGACCCGACCAAGTGCGAGATCTTCATCGTAGAGGGCGACTCGGCCGGCGGCTCCGCGAAGTCCGGCCGCAACCCGATGTACCAGGCCATCCTGCCGATCCGCGGCAAGATCCTGAACGTCGAGAAGGCCCGTATCGACAAGATCCTCCAGAACACCGAGGTCCAGGCGCTGATCAGTGCCTTCGGAACCGGTGTGCACGAGGACTTCGACATCGAGAAGCTCCGCTATCACAAGATCATCCTGATGGCGGACGCCGACGTCGACGGCCAGCACATCAACACCCTGCTGCTGACCTTCCTCTTCCGCTTCATGCGTCCGCTGGTCGAGGCCGGCCACGTCTACCTGTCGCGCCCCCCGCTGTACAAGATCAAGTGGGGTCGGGACGACTTCGAGTACGCGTACTCGGACCGCGAGCGCGACGCCCTGGTCGAGCACGGCAAGGGGCAGGGCAAGCGGATCAAGGAAGACTCCATCCAGCGCTTCAAGGGTCTGGGCGAGATGAACGCCGAGGAACTGCGCGTCACCACCATGGACGTGGACCACCGCGTGCTCGGCCAGGTCACCCTGGACGACGCCGCGCAGGCCGACGACCTGTTCTCGGTGCTGATGGGTGAGGACGTCGAAGCCCGACGCTCCTTCATCCAGCGCAACGCCAAGGACGTCCGCTTCCTCGACATCTGAGTCGGCTCAGCTGACTGCCTGAAAGGACTTTTGACCAGCAATGGCCGACGAAACCACCCCGACCGCCGAGAACACCGAAGAGGAAGACCAGCCGCAGGTACGTATCGAGCCCGTCGGGCTCGAGACGGAGATGCAGCGCTCCTACCTCGACTACGCGATGTCCGTCATCGTCTCCCGCGCCCTGCCCGACGTACGGGACGGCCTCAAGCCCGTCCACCGTCGCGTGCTGTACGCGATGTACGACGGCGGCTACCGGCCCGAGAAGGGCTTCTACAAGTGCGCCCGCGTCGTCGGCGACGTCATGGGCACCTACCACCCGCACGGCGACTCCTCGATCTACGACGCCCTGGTCCGCCTGGCCCAGCCGTGGTCGATGCGGATGCCGCTGGTGGACAGCAACGGCAACTTCGGCTCGCCGGGCAACGACCCGGCGGCAGCCATGCGCTACACCGAGTGCAAGCTGATGCCGCAGGCCATGGAGATGCTCCGGGACATCGACGAGGAGACCGTCGACCTCACGGACAACTACGACGGCCGCAACCAGGAGCCGACGGTCCTCCCGGCCCGCTTCCCGAACCTGCTGGTCAACGGCAGCGCCGGTATCGCGGTCGGCATGGCCACCAACATCCCGCCGCACAACCTGCGCGAGGTCGCGGCCGGCGCCCAGTGGGCGCTGGAACACCCGGACGCCTCGCACGAGGAGCTCCAGGACGCTCTCATCGAGCGGATCAAGGGCCCCGACTTCCCGTCCGGCGCCCTCGTCGTGGGTCGCAAGGGCATCGAGGAGGCGTACCGGACCGGTCGCGGCTCCATCACGATGCGCGCGGTGGTCGAGGTCGAGGAGATTCAGAACCGCCAGTGCCTGGTGGTCACCGAGCTCCCGTACCAGACCAACCCCGACAACCTCGCGCAGAAGATCGCCGACCTGGTCAAGGACGGAAAGGTCGGCGGTATCGCCGACGTCCGCGACGAGACCTCCTCGCGGACCGGCCAGCGTCTGGTCATCGTCCTCAAGCGGGACGCGGTCGCCAAGGTCGTGCTGAACAATCTGTACAAGCACACCGACCTCCAAACGAATTTCGGCGCGAACATGCTGGCGCTGGTGGACGGGGTGCCGCGCACCCTGTCGATCGACGCGTTCATCCGCCACTGGGTGCAGCATCAGATCGAGGTCATCGTCCGGCGCACCCGTTTCCGCCTGCGCAAGGCGGAGGAGCGCGCCCACATCCTGCGCGGTCTGCTCAAGGCGCTGGACGCGATCGACGAGGTCATCGCGCTGATCCGGCGCAGCAACACGGTCGAGATCGCGCGCGAGGGCCTGATGGGCCTGCTGGAGATCGACGAGATCCAGGCGAACGCGATCCTGGAGATGCAGCTGCGCCGCCTCGCCGCGCTGGAGCGGCAGAAGATCGTCGCCGAGCACGACGAGCTCCAGGCGAAGATCAACGAGTACAACGCGATCCTCGCTTCCGAGGCGCGCCAGCGCTCCATCGTCAGCGAGGAGCTGGCGGCCATCGTCGAGAAGTTCGGCGACGACCGGCGCTCGAAGCTGGTGCCCTTCGACGGTGACATGTCCATCGAGGACCTGATCGCCGAAGAGGACATCGTCGTCACGATCACGCACGGCGGTTACGTCAAGCGCACCAAGACCGAGGACTACCGCTCGCAGAAGCGCGGCGGCAAGGGCGTGCGCGGCACGAAGCTGAAGCAGGACGACCTGGTCGACCACTTCTTCGTGTCCACCACGCACCACTGGCTGCTGTTCTTCACCAACAAGGGCCGGGTCTACCGGTCCAAGGCGTACGAGCTCCCGGACGCCGGTCGCGACGCGCGCGGTCAACACGTCGCGAACCTGCTGGCCTTCCAGCCGGACGAGAAGATCGCCCAGATCCTCGCGATCCGCGACTACGAGGCGGCGCCGTACCTGATCCTGGCCACCAAGGGCGGCCTGGTGAAGAAGACGGCGCTCAAGGACTACGACTCCCCCCGTTCGGGTGGTGTCATCGCCATCAACCTCCGTGAGACGGAAGACGGCAGCGACGACGAGCTGATCGGGGCCGAGTTGGTGTCCGCCGAGGACGACCTGCTGCTCATCAGCAAGAAGGCGCAGTCGATCCGCTTCACCGCGACCGACGAGGCGCTGCGTCCGATGGGCCGTGCCACCTCCGGTGTGAAGGGCATGAGCTTCCGCGGAGGCGACGAGCTGCTCTCCATGAGCGTGGTCCGGCCGGGTACCTTCGTCTTCACCGCGACCGACGGCGGCTACGCCAAGCGGACGCCGGTGGACGAGTACCGCGTCCAGGGCCGTGGTGGTCTGGGCATCAAGGCGGCGAAGATCGTGGAGGACCGCGGTTCGCTCGTCGGCGCACTGGTGGTCGACGAAACGGACGAGATTCTCGCGATCACCCTCAGCGGTGGTGTGATTCGTACGCGCGTCAATGAAGTCCGGGAGACCGGCCGTGACACCATGGGCGTCCAGCTGATCAACCTGGGCAAGCGGGACGCCGTGGTGGGTATCGCGCGCAACGCCGAGGCCGGTCAGGATGCCGACGAGGTCGACGACGAGAACCCGTCGGGGACCGAGGAAGCCGAAGGACAGGCCGTTGAGGCCGCCGAGGGCACGCAGCCTTCGGCTGGGGAGCACGAGGAGTAAGTCGTGAGTGGAGCCACGGGCGCCGGACCGGCCAAGACTGGAGCGAACGGTGCCCGTGGCCCCGCCGCGGACTCGGAAGGCGGAGGCGCCGCCGCGAAGGGCAGGGGGAGCACGGTGACGGAGACCCGAGGGCCGAAGCCGAAGGCCGGCGCGGGCCAGGATCCGGGCGCGCAGCCGTACAAGCCGCCGGCGGCCTACCCGGCGCCCGCGGGCCCGGGCGCGCAGCGGCAGGCGCGTCCGGGGGTCCGTACGGCGCCCCGCACGCGCAAGGCGCGGCTGCGGGTGGCGAAGGTCGACCCCTGGTCGGTGATGAAGGTCAGCTTCCTGCTGTCGATCGCGCTCGGCATCTGCACGGTCGTGGCCGCCGTGGTGCTGTGGATGGTCATGGACGCGATGGGCGTCTTCTCGACCGTCGGCGGCACGATCAGCGAGGCGACCGGGTCCAACGAGAGCAACGGCTTCGACCTCCAGTCGTTCCTGTCGCTGCCGCGCGTACTGATCTTCACTTCGGTGATCGCGGTGATCGACGTGGTGTTGGCGACGGCGCTCGCGACGCTGGGCGCGTTCATCTACAACGTCTCCGCCGGGTTCGTGGGAGGTGTGGAGCTCACGCTCGCCGAGGACGAGTGAGCCTGACTGACCTGCGGGGACGCCCCCGCGGAACGGATTTGGGACCTGCCGGGTCTGTGCGCTAACCTTCAGGAGTCAGCGCGCAGCGCGGATGGGGCTATAGCTCAGTTGGTTAGAGCGCATCCCTGATAAGGATGAGGCCACAGGTTCAAATCCTGTTAGCCCCACAGTGTGGAAGACCCCCGACCGATCATGGTCGGGGGTCTTCGCGTTGTGCGGCCCCGGGGCCCCGGGGCCCCGGGGCTTCGGGTGCGCCGGCCGTAGGGTGTTGTGCATGGACAACGACCCGCAGCCGCAGTCCTTGCACTTCCACCGGGACTATCTCGACGCCGTCCGCACGGGACGGAAGACGACGACCGTGCGCTTTCGGGACCCGGTCGTCGAGGGGCCGGTCGACATGGTCTTCGAGCTGGACGAGGAGCTGGTGCTCCGGGGTGTCGTCACGCGGCTCGCCGCGAAGCCGGTCGGCGAGCTGACCGAGGCGGACGCCGTCGCCGACGGTTTCCGCGACCTCGCGGAGTTGCACGACAGGCTGCGGTACCACTATCCCGCCCTCGCTCCCGCCGATGAGGTCACCGTCGTCCATTTCCGCCTGGCGACGGACGATCGGTGAGGCCCGGGGGCTCTTCGTTAGGCCGGTCGAGTGACGCCGGAGGGGGTACCTCAGATAACCGATCGGTATCGGTCGGTGTGTATTGTTGGCCGTCAGAAGTCCCCAACGTCAACGAAAGACGAGGTCGCGCGGTGAAGAAGCTGCTCCTGGTCGCACTGGCCGCCATCGGCGGGCTCCTCGTGTACCGCCAGATCCAGGCGGACCGCGCCGAGCAGGACCTGTGGACGGAGGCAACGGACTCCGTGCCTTCTGGTTCCGGCGTGTGAGACCCACCGTTTCCCACAAGGCCCCGGCTGCCGCTGCTGCCGGGGCTTTGTGCTGTTCCGGTAGGAAATGTTGCGGTACGCAAAGTTCGGGCTTGCGGGAGTGAATCCGGGGTGTGGGTGCGCATGAGGGGCCGGGTACGGAGAACGGTGCTGGTCGGCGCGGTGGCCGTGGGGCTGGCGGTCGGTGCGCCGGGGATCGGGGCGTCGGGGGCCGCGTTCGCGGCCGGATCCGCGCCGAGGCCGCTGCCGGAGTACCGCGCGGCCGACGGGGCCCGGACGGTGCGGGGCAAACCCTCCAGCGCCGACGCCCCGCTGCTGGAGCCCGGGACGTTCTACGAGGACACCGTCTCCCCCGGCGAACGCTTCTACCGGCTGACCCTCGACGACACGTCCGATGTCTACGTCTCCGCCGTGGTCCGGCCCGCCAAGGGCGCCAAGGTGGGCTACAGCGACGGCATCGAGGTCGAGGTCATGACGAAGGAGGGGCGGCGCTGCCCCAACCCGGGCCGCGCGGGCTTCGGTTACGACCCCGTCCCGATCGCGGCGGCGGCCGTCCGGCGGGTCCGGGAGGACGCCGAATGCCAGGCGGCCGGCATCTACTACGCCAAGGTGACCCGGACCGCGGCCAAGGACTCCGCCCAGGGGCCCTGGCCGGTGGAACTCCTGGTCCGACGCGAGCCCGGCTTGGGCGGCGCCGTGCCCACGGTCGCGCCCAGTGTGTGGCCCTCGGCCTCGCCGACGCTTCCGGGTACGGAAGCGGTGGCCCGTACCGGCGGGACCGGCTTCAACGACGCGCGCGCCCTGGACAGCGGGGTGTGGCGCGACGACCTGCGGCCCGGGCAGACCCGGTACTACCGCGTCCCGCTGGACTGGGGACAGCAGTTGGGGATCGGCGCGGAGATCGCGGCCGCCGAGATGACCAAGCCGTACGGCTCCGCCGCCGGCGGGCTCACCGTCTCGCTGTTCAGCCCGTACCGGGGCCTCGTCGACGCCAAGGACACCTCCTACGACGGGAAGCAGGCGGCCGTCACGCTTCCGAAGACGGCGCCCGTGGCGTACGAGAACCGCTACGGGGACGACGCCGAGGAGCGCGGGACGGGAGTGGCCGGCTGGTACTACCTCGCGGTCACGCTGGGCGGGAAGGTGGCGGAGTTCACGCGGGACGCGACGCCGGTGCCGCTGACGCTGCGGATGGACGTCATCGGCGCCCCGGGGAAGGCGCCCGCGTACCGGGAGAGCCTGGACGCGGCCGGGTTCGGGGTGGGGCCCGCCGACCGGAGCGCCGCGAAGGAGGGGCTCACCGGTCCCGAGGCCGTCGCGGCGGAGGCCGACCGCTCGGTGATGCGGGTGGTGGCGGGCGCGGGCTTCGGCACCGGGGCGCTGTTGCTGCTCGGGCTCGGAGGCTGGTTCCTGCTGGCCCGGCGGAGCGGCGCCGGGAGGCCCGGCGGCTAGATCCGGGTCAGCGCCCAGGCGCCGACCGCGAGGCAGAGCAGGGCTGCGGTGAGGACGGCGGCCGTGACACGGCGCGGGGGCGGGGTGATCCCGCGGCGGCCCCGGGGCGGTCGAGGTGGCGCGGCGGGCGGGGGGAGGTGGAAGCTCCCGGTCTCCGAGGGGCCGTAGCCCACCGGAGGCCCGAACACCGAGTGCGGCGGGGCCGGGGCCGGTGTCGGGGCGCCTTCGGGGGTGACGGCGACCGGGGGCGGCGCGGTCCGCGGTGTCTGTGGAGTGTGGGGCGCTCCAAGTCCTTGGGGCGCTGCCGGACTCCGAGGGGGTTCGGGCCCGAGGGGCCCGAGGGGGCCGAAACCGGCGGGAAGCGGCCCGAGTTGGTCGAACACGTCGACGGGTTCTTCGTCCGGCGGAGTCGGCGGCAGCAGCTCGAAGGCCTCGGCAAGGGCCTTGCGGGCCCCTGTGGCGGTCCGGAACCGCTTCTCCGGGTTCGGGTGCAGAAGGTTCGCGATGACGCCCCACAGGGCCGCGGGGACGCCCTCGGGCGCGACGGGTGTTCCCAGCGTCAGGAAGTGCTCGACGAGCTTCCGGGCATCGGGCCTGCTCCCTTGCAGCAAGTACAGCGCGACCAGACCGACGGCGAAGAGGTCGGCTGGGAAGTCGGGCTCGGCGCCCAGCAATTGTTCGGGTGCGAAGTACCCCGGGGTACCCACGACGACGTGGGTGTCGGTGAGGCGGGGCTCACCCTTGCGCATCGAGATGCCGAAGTCGGACAGCCGCAGGTGTGGTCGGCCCGTCCCGGTCGCCTCCATCAGGATGTTGGCCGGTTTGATGTCGCGGTGGACGACGCCCTCCGCGTGCACCGCCGCCAGCCCCGAGAGGAGCTGGTCGAGCAGGGTGCACACGAAGCGGGGCGGCAGCGGTCCGTAGTCCCCGATCACATGGGCCAGGGAACCGCCGCCGACGAGGTCCATGGTGAACAGGACCTTGTCGTCGTCCGCCGCCCAACTGGCCGGGGCCAGGACGTGGGGGTGATCGATCCGCAGGGCCTGCTCGCGCACGAAGCGCAGCAGGGTGTGGGCGTCACCCTGGAGGAGGACCTTAGCGGCGACGTACCGGCGACGGCGGTGGTCCCAGGTCCGCCAGACGGCGCCGGCGCCGCCCCGTCCGATCGGGTCGACCAGTTCGTACCGGCCGGCGAAGACCTCACCCATCGCTGTGCCCGTCCCCCGTCGTCGCTCGCGTGGTCAGTTCTGGTGGGCCTCGTAGTGGGCGACCGCGTCGGAGGTGCGGCCGGCTCCGTAGACCCGGAGGAACTCGGCGAGTTCCGGATGGCTGGCGGCGAGCGTTTCCGCCGCGTCGATGATGTCGCCGGCCGCGGACACCGACCGCAGCAGGGACTGGATCTCGCGCACGACCCGCTTGACCGTGGGCGCGCCCGAACCGGTGGTCGTCTGACCGCTGTTGCTGAGCACGGAGCCCCCCTGGGTCCGCTTGATCTCGTCCATGCGGCCGGTGGCCTCGGCCGCGCTGACGCTGCCGTCGGCGACCTGGCCGGCGAGGTCCTGGAGCGCTTGCACCCGCTGGACCACGGCCGGATTGCCGATCTTGGCGCGCTGGCCGCTCATCAACTGGGACAACATCGGGGCCGACAGGCCGAGAACGGCAGCGAGGCGGGCCTGGTTCAGCCCCAAGTCGTCTATGAGCCGGCGGAAGAGCGCTCCCAGAGGCTCGCCGTACCAACTGCGCTGGAGCTCCCTGGCTCTGGCGGTGGCCTCTTGCTGTACTGCGTCCACGCTGACAACTCCCCTTCGCTGGTGCGAACCTCGCGAGCATCTTACGGAGCGTGGTCGCGGGGCGGGAGTCCCTATCATTTTGCGGGATGAGGGGGTACACCCGGTACTCTGTTCTGCGGAACGACCACTCCTTCACCGGGGGACGGGCGTATCCGTTTTCGGGGCCTTAGCTCAGTTGGTAGAGCGCTGCCTTTGCAAGGCAGATGTCAGGAGTTCGAATCTCCTAGGCTCCACATTCAGAAGACCCCCTTGACCTGCGGAAACGCTGGTCAAGGGGGTCTTTGTTGTCCGCTGTGGGCGGGTACCGCCCCGGCGGCGGGTGCGGCCGCCCGGGCGGCTGTTTCACGTGAAACATCCCCAGGGCCGGGAGGCGGGCTTCGCGGACCGCTCCGCGCGGACGGCCGCGTCGCCCGGACGGGGCAGTCATCGGGCCGGGGCGCGGATGGTGGCCGAGAGTGGGGTGAGGCACTGTGAGCAGGGGGGCGAAACCACGCCGGAGGCGCACACACCATGGGAATCTTCGACTTCCTGAAGTCCGACAAGAAGAGGCAGGAAGAGGCCGCCGAGAAGGCGAAGGAGCAGGTCGAGCAGCAGACCCCGGCCAGGCCGACGGGGCCCAACGACATGGGCGGGAAGTACACCGACGCCGCTTCGTCCACCAGGGCGGCGGCCGCACCGGCGCCGCCGAAGCCGGCGCCCGGGCACGTGCAGCACAAGACGCCGACCCCGGCCTCGGCCGCGCACAAGGCGGTCCCGGCGGCGCCGAAGCCGCCGTCCGACGCGCAGCGCACCTACATCGTCAAGGCGGGCGACTCCCTCTCCGCGATCGCCCGCCGGGAGCTGGGCAACGAGGGGCGCTGGCGCGAGCTCTACGCCATGAACAAGTCCGTCGTCGGCCCGAACCCGGACATGATCCGTCCGGGGATGGTGCTCATGCTCCCGAGTTGAGCTGAGCTGAGCTGAGCTGAGCTGGGCGGGGCGGGGCGGGGCGGGGCTCGGCCGGACGGGGCGGGGGAGCAGCGGGGCCCGCGGACACGGTGAAGGGGCCCGGATCGGCTGGATCCGGGCCCCTTCACCGTGCTCGCGCGTTCGTCTACGGCTGGTGCGACTCGCCGTTCGAGTTGGCCTCGTTCTCCTTGGCCGCCAGTTCGTCGTCGAAGTCGGCCGGTTCCGCGTCGCGCCCCGACAGCTCCGTGGCGGCCGGCGGCTCCACCAGCCAGTCCGGGTTGGACTGCTGGTCCCACCACTTCCAGGCCGCGTAGGCGGCGCCCACGAGGACACCGGCCACCGCGAAGCCCTTGAGCAGCCGGCCCGCGCGTGCCCGTCGTTCGTGCTTGCGCACCAGCCGCCGCACCTCCTTGGCCGTCACCTGGCCGCGCAGCGCCGCGAGCGCCGCCGCGGACCGTGACGCGGCCTCCTCCGCCATGGGTTGGGCGGCCGCGAGCGCGCTTTCCAGTCGGGGCTGCGTGTAGTCGGCGGCCTGGCGCGCCACCCGGCGCGTCTGGTGCACCGCGGTCGAGGCGGCGCGGTCGACCGGCGGCGGCACGTGCGTCCGCGCGGCCTTGAGCCGCGGGTGCACATGGCTGTCGTAGGTCGTGCGGGCCTGGCGTGCGGCCTCTCCGGCCGCGTACGAGACCTTCGGCGCCAGCCGCTCGTTCGCCTCGTGCGCGTAGTGCACAGCCGCGTCCTTGGCGGTTCCTGCGTACGGCGCCACCACTTCCGCTGCGTGCCGCATGCTCTCCCTGGCGTTCTCGGCTGCCAGGCGCACGCTGTCCTTGCGGGTCACGGGATCCTCCTCCTCGGTGGCGGACACAGTTCACCTTTCCACCCTTTGTCGGATCATGCCTGCCCCGACGCCAACGGGCATGTGTGACAGGGCATACGGGTGGAGGGTTTCTGTGCGCCGGGCCGCACCGTGGGAGGATCGGGAACCACAGTGAGCACGAGGAAGGCAGATCCCGTTGGCCGAGAAGCTCTACGCCACATTGAAGACCAACCACGGCGACATCGAGATCGAGCTGCTGGCGAACTTCGCTCCGAAGACCGTACGGAACTTCGTGGAGCTGGCCACCGGTGAGCGCGAGTGGACCAGGCCGACGGACGGTCAGAAGACCACGGACCCGCTGTACGACGGCACGGTGTTCCACCGCATCATCAGCGGCTTCATGATCCAGGGCGGTGACCCGCTCGGCAACGGCACCGGAGGCCCCGGCTACCAGTTCGCCGACGAGTTCCACCCGGACCTGGCGTTCACCAAGCCGTACCTGGTCGCCATGGCCAACGCCGGCCCGGGCACCAACGGCTCGCAGTTCTTCATCACCGTCGCGCCCACCGCCTGGCTGACCCGAAAGCACACCATCTTCGGCGAGGTGACCGACAAGGCCAGCCAGAAGATCGTGGACGAGATCGCCGCCCTGCCGACCAACCCGCGCACCGAGAGGCCGCAGGACGACGTGATCATCCGCAGTGTGGTCGTCGAGGAGCGCTGACCCCTCCCGGCGCCGCGTCGGGAACCTTTCCGCCCCGCCCGTCCGTCCTCGATACGTACCGTGACCGGACCGGTGGGGCGGCGCCCGCGCCGGTCCCGCCGAAGACCAAGGGGACCGATGGACACCGATCGTCTGCCGGGCTGTTACCGCCACCCGGATCGCGACACGGGGATTCGCTGTGTCCGTTGCGAGCGCCCGATCTGCCCGGAGTGCATGATCAGCGCCTCGGTCGGCTTCCAGTGCCCCGAGTGCGTCCGGGAGGGTTCGGGCACCGGTCACCGTCCCACCGCGAACGCGCCGCGGACCCTGGCGGGCGGCGCGGTCGCCGCCGATCCGCACCTGGTCACCAAGGTCCTGATCGGCCTCAACGTCGCGGTGTTCCTCCTCGCGCAGCTGGTCCCCGGCCTGCCCGTACGGCTGGAGCTGCTCGGCCGCTACGTGGAGTTCTACGGAGCCCCCCTGGAGGGGGTGTCCACCGGTGAGTACCACCGGCTGCTGACGTCGGTGTTCCTGCACACCGAGTGGTGGCACCTGATCGGCAACATGATCGGTCTGTGGGTCCTCGGCGGCCCGCTGGAGGCGGCCCTGGGCCGGGCCCGCTACCTGACCGTGTACCTACTGTCGGGGGTGGGCGGCAGTGCCCTCGTCTATCTGCTGACCGCGCCGAACACGGCGACGCTCGGCGCGTCGGGCGCCGTCTTCGGCCTGCTCGGCGCCACGGCCGTCCTCGCACGCCGGATGCGGTACGAGATGCGACCGGTGCTCGTCATGGTCGCCCTGATGCTGGTGCTGACCTTCGTCCGGGTCGGCGGCATGAGCGTGTCCTGGCAGGCGCACGTGGGCGGCCTGGTGACCGGGGCGCTGGTCACCCTGGGGCTGCTCCTGCCGGGCGCCGGCCGCAAGCGGGCCCTCGTCCAGTGGGGTAGCTGCGTGGCGGTGTTCCTGCTGGCAGTGCTGCTGATCATGATCAGAACGGCCGAGCTGACGGCGCTCGGCTGAGCGCCACCCGAACTGCCGAACCCGCTCACCTGATCACACCGGCGTCAACTCTCCACAGAGTTATCCACAGATCTTCTGCCTTTTCCTCAGGTGTGGATGACGCTGTGGATAACTCATGGGGAGAGCTTCCTTCGGCGGCGGAAGTGCGCTATGTCCGCCGGGCTACTTCCACTGCGTCGAGACGCCGAAGCCCGCCGCGATGAAGCCGAAACCGACCACGATGTTCCAGTTGCCCAGGGATTCGACGGGCAACTGGGTGTCGGTCACATAGAAGACGACGATCCAGGCGAGGCCGATGAGGAAGAACGCCAGCATGACCGGGGCGACCCAGCTGCGGTTCGTCAACCTGATCGCCTGCGGCTGCCGCGTCGGCGGCGGCGTGTAGTCGTCCTTCTTGCGGATACGTGACTTCGGCACGAGGGGCTCTCCTGTCGATGCGCTGGGGACCTTGCCTGCCCCGGGCGTCCGTTAGCGTAGTGGACCTGTGGCGTTGAAGGAGAAGGGTACGTTGAGCGATTCCGACGACTCCTCCGCGGGTCCCCGCCGCCGGCTCCGGCCGGTCCGGCTGCTGACCGCCGCCGTTTTCGCCCTCGCGGGCCTCATCTTCGTCACCAGCTTCAACACGTCCAAGGGTACGAACATCCGCACGGACGCCTCGCTCCTCAAGCTCTCCGACCTCATCCACGAACGCAGCCAGAACAACGGCGAGCTGGAGAAGACCACCGCGGCGGTACGGGCCCAGGTGGACACCCTCGCCGAGCGCGACGACGGGAGCACCAAGGCCGAGGACGCCAAACTGGCCGCCCTGCGCGCCGCCTCCGGCACCGAGGAGATCTCCGGCAAGGGGCTGACGGTCACCCTCAACGACGCTCCCCCGAACGCCGCCCCGCGCATCCCCAACGTGCCCGATCCCCAGCCCAACGACCTGGTCATCCACCAGCAGGACCTCCAGGCCGTGGTGAACGCGCTGTGGCAGGGTGGCGCGAGGGGCATCCAGATCATGGACCAGCGCCTGATCGCCACCAGCGCCGTGCGCTGCGTCGGCAACACGCTGATCCTCCAGGGCCGGGTGTATTCGCCCCCGTACAAGGTCTCGGCGGTCGGCGACCCGGGCGCGTTGCACAAGGCGCTGGCGGCCTCGCCGGCCCTGCAGAACTACCAGCTGTACGTCACCGCGTACGGCCTCGGCTGGAAAGTGGACGAGCACAAGGCGCTGACACTGCCCGGCTACTCCGGCACAGTGGACCTCCACTATGCGAAGCCGGTGGAACCCGCCACGTCCACGCCGACGCCCTGACGCCGTACCGCGCATGCTCGTACGGACGTTCAGTGAGGTGTGCCTGACGGTCGGCACGCTGATCGTGCTGTTCGTGGCGTACCTGCTGCTGTGGACGGGCGTCCGGGCCGACCGTGCCATGGACGGCGAGATGGCCCGGTTGCGCGAGAGCTGGTCGGCCCCCGAACGGCCCGCCGGGCATGCGGCACCGCCCGCACCCGCCCCGACCGCCGCACCCCTCCCGCCCGCCGCCCGGTCACCGCTGACCGACGGGCAGCCCTTCGCCGAGATGTACGTCCCCCGCTTCGGCGCGGACTGGAACAAGCCCGTGCTGGAGGGCACCGGCCCGGACACCCTCGAGAAGGGCCTCGGCCACTACCCGGGCACGGCCCGCCCCGGGGAGACCGGGAACTTCTCGGTGGCCGGGCACCGGCGGACGTACGGGGACCCCTTCAAGGACGTGCCGGAGCTCCGCCCCGGCGACGCCGTGATCGTCAAGGACTCCGCGACCTGGTACACGTACACCGTCCGGGCCGAGCCGTTGCGCATCCTGCCCACCGAGACCGCGGTGCTCGACCCGGTGCCGCGGAGCTCCCCCTTCACCGCCCCCGGCCGGTATCTGACGCTGACCACCTGCGAGCCGGAATGGGGCCACAGCCACCGCCTGGTGGTGTGGGCGGAGCTCACCGGGACCCGGCCGGCCGCCCAGGGTCCGCCGGAGGGATTGCCGAGGTGACCCCCCTCTTACGGCCGCTGGCTTTAGTCTGTTGCGGTACCGCTCCCGCGGTGCGTGGGAGGAACGTGGAACGAGAGGGAAGCAGGCGCGATGTACGGCTGGATCTGGCGGCACCTGCCCGGCAACGCATGGGTTCGCGCGCTGATCTCGCTCGTACTGGTCCTCGCGGTGGTGTTCGTACTGTTCCAGTACGTCTTCCCGTGGGCCGAGCCGCTCCTTCCGTTCAACGACGTGACGGTGGACGAGGGATCGGGAGCTGCTCCGTGAGCGCGCGCATTCTGGTTGTCGACAACTACGACAGCTTTGTCTTCAATCTGGTCCAGTACCTCTACCAGCTCGGCGCCGAGTGCGAGGTGCTGCGCAACGACGAGGTGGAGCTCGCCCACGCCCAGGACGGCTTCGACGGCGTGCTGCTGTCGCCCGGCCCGGGAACCCCGGAGGAGGCGGGCGTCTGCGTCGACATGGTGCGGCACTGCGCCGGCACGGGCGTTCCGGTCTTCGGTGTCTGCCTCGGCATGCAGTCGATGGCCGTCGCCTACGGAGGGGTCGTCGGTCGGGCGCCCGAGCTGCTGCACGGCAAGACCTCGCCGGTGGTGCACGAGGGGCTCGGCGTGTTCGCGGGGCTGCCCTCGCCGTTCACGGCGACCCGCTACCACTCGCTCGCGGCCGAGCCGCTGACCCTGCCCGACGCGCTGGAGGTCACCGCACGCACCGAGGACGGCATCATCATGGGGCTGCGGCACCGGGAGCACGACGTCGAGGGCGTGCAGTTCCATCCCGAGTCCGTGCTCACGGAGTGGGGTCACCGGATGCTCGCGAACTGGCTCGTGCGCTGCGGTGACGCCGGCGCCGTCGAGCGGTCGGTGGGGCTGGCCCCGGTGGTGGGCAAGGCCGTCGCGTGACGACCGTCGCGCCGTCCGCCCCCACGGGGGGCCGGGCCGCGCGGCGCAAGGCGGCACAGGCGGCCGCGAAGCGTACGCACGCGCGGGCGCGCAAGGGGGGCGGCGGACGTCGCCGCGGTCGCCCCCGCTCGGGCGGTCCGCTGGTGGTGATGAGCCGGGCCCTCGGGGAGCTGTTCATCACCGTCGGGGTGGTGATGCTGCTGTTCGTCACCTACCAGCTCTGGTACACCAACGTCCTGGCGGAGCGGACGGCGGACGGGGCCGCGGGCTCGCTGCGGCAGAACTGGGAACACGCGCCCGGCGGGTCGGCCGCGCCGCCGCCGGCGGCCTTCGAGCCCGGCCAGGGCTTCGCGATCCTGCACATCCCGAAGCTGGACGTGAAGGTGCCGGTGGCGGAGGGCGTCAGCAAGACGCAGGTGCTCGACAAGGGGATGGTCGGGCACTACGGCGAGGGACCCCTGAAAACGGCGATGCCGTCCGACGCACAGGGCAACTTCGCACTGGCCGGTCACCGCAACACCCACGGCGAACCGTTCCGCTTCATCAACCGGCTGGTGCCGGGTGACCCGATCGTGGTGGAGACCCGGGACGCGTACTACACCTATGAGATGACCTCCGCGCTGCCGCAGACCTCACCGGCCAACGTGTCGGTGATCAAGCCGGTCCCCGAGGGTTCGGGGTTCACCGGACCCGGCCGGTACATCACGCTGACGACCTGCACGCCGGAGTTCACCAGCACCTACCGGATGATCGTATGGGGCAGGATGACCGACGAACGCCCCCGCAGCAAGGGTGCTCCGCCCGCGCTGACCAGCCCGTAAGGACGAACAAGCAGTGTCACGTGCCGCGCCGCCCCAGAGCCGCAGTGTGCTCGCCGGGTTCCTGAGCCTGCTGGGCGAGCTCCTGATCACCGTGGGCCTGGTGCTGGGCCTGTTCGTGGCGTACTCCCTGTGGTGGACGAACGTGCTCGCGGACCAGCAGGCGTCGGCCCGCGCCGACGAGGTCCGCCGGCAGTGGCAGACCGCCCCGGGAACGAAGGCGCCCGAGGCGCCGGGGGCGCTGGACACCCAGGGGGGCATCGGGTTCCTGCACGTACCGGCGATGGACAACGGCGAGGTGCTGGTCAAGCCGGGCACCTCGCCGGAGGTCCTCAACGACGGTGTCGCCGGGTATTACACCGCGCCGGTGAAGGCGGCCCTGCCGTGGGAGGAGAAGGGCAACTTCACGCTGGCGGCGCACCGCGACGGACACGGGGCGAAGTTCCACGACATCGACAAGGTGAAGAACGGCGACGCGATCGTCTTCGAGACGCGCGACACCTGGTACGTCTACAAGGTCTTCGCGGAGCTGCGCCAGACCTCGAAGTACGACGTGGACGTGATCAATCCGGTCCCCAAGGAGTCGGGCCGGACCGCCCCGGGACGCTACATCACGCTGACGACCTGCACGCCCGTATACACCTCGAAGTACCGGTACGTGGTGTGGGGCGAGCTGGTGCGCACGGAGAAGGTGGACGCCGGGCGCACCTTGCCCGCGGAACTGCGCTGACGGCGACGGCCCGGCCTTCCCGAGGCGGGGAGGGCCGGGCCGTCGCACGGGGCCGGGGTCAGCGGCGGGTGCCGCCCGTGAGGCCGCCGAAGAAGCCTCCGTCCTGGCCCTTGGCGGTGCGGACGTTGACCACCGTGCCGGCGGGGACCGGAGCGCCGACCGGCGGGTTCGAGTCCAGGACCACCGCGTTGTCGTCCGTCGGACCGGCCAGGACCGAGCCGAAGGCCAGGTTGCTCGCCTGGAGGGTCAGCTTGGCCTGGGCCACCGTCTGACCGGTCAGCGGCGGCACCACCGTCGGCGCCGCCGCGGCGGCCTTGGCGACGCTGACGTTGACCGTCGTGCCCTTGGCCAGCTCCTGGCCCGGTGCGTACTGCTGCTGCACGATCGTCTTCGGCGCCGGCGTGGTACCGGGGGGAGGGTCGACCTCGGTGACGCTGCCGAGCTTGAGCTTGGCGTCGGAGAGCAGCTTGGCCGCCGCCTCCTGCGTCTTGCCGGTCAGGTCCGGGACGGTGCCCTTCGCGATCTCCTTCGAGACGGTCAGGGTGACGACCGAACCCTTCTCCGCCGAGACATCGGGCTTGGGGTCCTGCTCCAGGACGATGCCGGGCGACTGGTCGGACTCGACGAGCTTCTTCTCCACCTGGAAGCCCTTGCCCGTCAACGTGGACTCGGCGACCTCGACCTTCAACCGGAACACGTCCGGGACCGCCACCTTGGGCGCGCCCGAGGAGATCTTGACCTTGACCGGGGAGTTCTTGTCGACCTTGGTGTCCGGCGCCGGGCTCTGTTGGCAGACGCGCCCCTTGGGCTGGTCGGCACACTCCATTTCGCCGTCCTGGACCACCGAGAGACCGACGTTCTTACCGCGGTCCTGGGCCGAGGCCAGGGTCTCGCCGGTCAGCTTCGGGACGGAGGGCCGGTTGTCGGCGCCGCCGGTGAACAGGGTGCGGCCGATGAGGATGGCGCCGACCAGGACGAGGACGGCGGCGACGGCCAGCAGGACCGTCGAGGCGCGGCTCTTCTTCTGCGGTCGGCGGCCGTGGCCGCCCTGGTCGTAGCCGCCGTGGCCCTGGTCGCCGTAGCCGTAGCCGCCGTCGCCGGGGGCAGTCGGGGGCATCATCGAGGTCTGGCCGGGGTCGGGGCTGCGCAGGGCGGTGGTGGGCTGGTCGTAGCCCTGGGGGCCGTACCCGTGGCCCTGGTCGCCGTAGCCGTAGCCGACGGCGCCCATGGCGGCGGTCGCGGCGACGGGCTGCCCGTCGAGGCACGCCTCGATGTCGGCGCGCATCTCGTCGGCGGACTGGTAGCGGTAGTCGGGGTCCTTGACCAGCGCCTTGAGGACGATGGCGTCCATCACCGGCGTGATCTCGGGGTCGAAGTTGGACGGCGGCTGCGGTTCCTCGCGCACGTGCTGGTAGGCGACGGCGACCGGGGAGTCGCCCACGAAGGGCGGCCGGACACAGAGGAGCTCATAGAGCAGGCAGCCGGCGGAATAGAGGTCGGAGCGCGCGTCGACCTGCTCGCCCTTGGCCTGCTCGGGAGAGAGGTACTGGGCGGTGCCGATGACGGCGGCGGTCTGCGTCATGGTCATGCCGGAGTCGCCCATGGCGCGGGCGATGCCGAAGTCCATGACCTTGACCTGGCCGGTGCGGGTCAGCATCACGTTGGCGGGCTTGATGTCGCGGTGCACGATGCCGGCGCGGTGCGAGTACTCGAGGGCCTGGAGGATGCCGATGCACATCTCCAGGGTGCGCTCGGGCAGCAGCTTGCGCCCGGAGTGCAGCAGTTCGCGCAGGGTGGACCCGTCGACGTACTCCATCACGATGTACGGGATGGAGATGTTGTCTACGTAGTCCTCGCCGGTGTCGTAGACGGCGACGATCGCCGGGTGGTTGAGCGACGCGGCCGACTGGGCCTCGCGGCGGAACCGGGCCTGGAAGGACGGGTCGCGGGCGAGGTCGGCGCGCAGGGTCTTGACGGCGACGGTACGGCCGAGCCGGGTGTCGTGACCGAGATAGACCTCGGCCATGCCACCACGGCCGAGCACGTGGCTCAGCTCGTACCGGCCGCCGAGGCGACGCGGCTCTTCCATAACTTGCAGCCCTCTCCGTCAGTCCCGACCGCACCTGTGTGTGGTCCGGCGGTGTGCTGTTCGCGCAAAGGCTACCGGCCGATCGGAGGTGATCGTCTCGTGACCACAGGCTGATACGAGACCGGTACCGAGCGCTCGGATCCTGTCTTCGTTTCTCATCCCTTGGTCTTCAGCACGGCTTCCATGACCGCCTTGGCGACGGGCGCGGCCAGACCGCCACCGGTGATGTCCTCACGGCTGGCGTCACTGTCCTCGACGACGACGGCGACCGCCACGGGGGAGGAACCGTTGGGGAGCTTGGCGTAGGAGATGAACCAGGCGTACGGGCGCTTGGCGTTCTTCTCGCCGTGCTGGGCGGTACCGGTCTTGCCGCCGACGATCACGTTGTCGATCTTGGCCGGGGTGCCGGTGCCCTTCTCGACGACGTTGACCATCATCTGCTGGACCTTCTGCGCGGTCGCGGCGGAGACGGGCCGGCTCATCTCCTGCGGCTCGTGCTTCTCGATCACGTCCAGGTTGGGCGCGGTCAGGTTGTCGACCATGTACGGCTTCATCAGCTTGCCGTCGTTGGCGATCGCGGCGGTCACCATGGCCATCTGGAGCGGGGTCGCGGCCGTGTTGAACTGGCCGATGGAGCTCTGTGCGTTGCCGTCCCGGCCCATGGTCTTGTCGTAGACGCTGGCGAAGGCGCGCACGGGGGTGTCGATGGTGCTGTTGAACCCGAACTTCTGGGCCATGTCGACCATCTTGTCGCGGCCGACCTTGTCGCCCATGTTCGCGAAGACCGAGTTGCAGGAGACCTGCAGCGCGAAGTTCAGGCTCGCCTTCTCGCAGCCGGTGGCGTGGTTGACCATCGGGGTCTTGGTGCCCGGCAGGATGTACGGCTCGGGGGTGTCCGTGGGCGCGTCGATGTCGGTGACGACGCCGTTCTCCAGTGCGGCGGAGGCCGTGACGACCTTGAAGGTGGAGCCCGGCGGGTAGGTCTCGCGCAGGGCGCGGTTGACGAGGTTCTTGTCCTCGCTGTTGTTCAGGTCGCGCCACGCCTTCCCGTCGTCCTTCGAGAAACCGGCGAAGCTGGACGGGTCGTAGGACGGCGTGCTGACCAGGGCGAGGATGGCTCCGGTGCTCGGGTCGATCGCCGCGACGGCGCCCTTCTTGGTGCCGAGCTGCTGGTAGGCGGCCTTCTGCGCGGCGGCGTTCAGCGTGGTGACGACGTTGCCGCCCTGCTTCTTCTCGCCGGTGAACATGCCGATGGTGCGGTCGAAGAAGAGCCGGTCGTCGTTGCCGGTGAGGATGCCGTCGTCGATGTTCTCCAGCTGCGTGGAGCCGAACGCCTGCGAGGCGTAGCCGGTGACGGGCGCCCACAGGGGGCCGTCGGTATAGGTCCGCTTGAACTTGAAGTCGCTGCCGTCGGTGACCTTGGAGCCGGTGATGGGCTGGCCCTGGACGATGATGTTGCCGCGTTCGGTGGCGTACTGGGCGATCTGGACCCGGCGGTTTTCCTTGCGGGTGCTGAGTTCCTCGGCCTGGACGTACTGCAGCCAGTTCGTACGGATCAGCAGCGCGAGGACGAGCAGCCCGCAGAACAGCGAGATGCGGCGCAGGGGCTTGTTCATGACGGGCGGACCACCTGGGTCATCTCGGAGTCGGGGGACGGGGCGGGAGCCGGGGCCGGGCGGCGCGCGGTGTCGCTGATCCGGATCAGGATGGCGATGAGCACCCAGTTCGCGAGGACGGAGGAACCGCCGGAGGCGAGGAAGGGCATGGTCATGCCGGTGAGGGGGATGAGGCCCATGACTCCGCCTGCGACGACGAAGATCTGCAGGGAGAACGCGCCGGAGAGGCCGATGGCGAACAGCTTGCCGAACGGGTCGCGGGCGGCGAGGGCGGTGCGGACACCGCGCTCGATGATCAGGCCGTAGAGCAGGAGGAAGGCCATGACGCCGCAGAGCCCGAGCTCCTCGCCGACGGTGGAGAAGATGAAGTCGGAGTTGGCGGCGAAGCCGATCAGGTCCGAATTGCCCTGTCCCCAGCCCGTGCCGAGGACCCCACCGGAACCGAAGCTCATGATGGACTGGCCGACCTGCTCGCAGGCGCCGGACTTGCTGTAGCAGGCGAACGGGTCGAGCCAGGCGGTGACGCGGACCTTGACATGGCTGGCGGTGGTGCCGACGACGACGGCGCCGCCGACCGACATGAGCAGACCGATCACGATCCAACTGGTGCGCTCTGTGGCCACGTAGAGCATGATCACGAACATGCCGAAGAAGAGCAGCGACGTACCCAGGTCGTTCTCGAAGATCAGCACGAGCAGGCTCATCGCCCAGATCATCAGGATCGGACCGAGGTCGCGGCCACGCGGCAGGTAGAGGCCCATGAAGCGGCGGCTGGCGAGGGCCAGGGCGTCGCGCTTCACCATCAGGTAGCCGGCGAAGAAGATCGCGATCACGATCTTCGCGAACTCGCCGGGCTGGATGGAGAAACCGCCGACGCTGATCCAGATCTTGGCGCCGAAGACGTCGGCGCCCAGGCCCGGGACGACGGGCAGGATCAGCAGGACCAGCGAGGCGGCCATGGAGATGTACGTGAACCGCTGGAGCACGCGGTGGTCCTTCAGGACCAGCAACACCACCGCGAAGAGGGCGAGGGCGAGCGCCGTGTACATCATCTGCCGGGGCGCGGACTCGGTGAACGTGCCGAACTGGCGCTTGGCGAGGTTCTGGAGCCGCTCGGACTGGTCGAGCCGGTAGATGATCACGAGCCCGAGCCCGTTGAGCAGCGTGGCGATCGGCAGCAGCAACGGGTCGGCGTACTTGGCGTAGCGGCGTACGACGAGGTGCGCCAGACCGGCGAGCACGCCGAGGCCGAGCCCGTAGGTGAGCATGCCCGGGGGCAGCTTGCCGTTGATCGACAGGCCCACGTTGGCGTAGGCGAAGATCGGGATGACCACGGCGAAGGCGAGCAGCAGGAGCTCGGTGTTCCGCCGGCTCGGCAGCTCGATCGCGCCGATGGTGGTCGTGTTGGTGACAACGCTCATGGTGTGGCAGGCCCCCTGCGCCCGCGTGTGGCTACGGCTTTTCGCACTGGGCGGCCAGCTGCTGCTCCGCCGGAGTCAGGCTGGGGCCGGGTGTCGGGCTGTTCTGCGCCTCGGCGGCGCGGCGGGCTTCGTCCTTCTTGCAGGCGGACACCTGGGCGCCGAGCTCGTCGATCTTCTTGCGGGCTGTCTCGAGGCTGCCTTCGCCGATGGTGGCCTCGACCTGCTTGCGCTTGAAGGACGGCAGGTACTTCAGTTCGATGTCGGGGTGGTCGGTCTCCACCTGCGAGAGGTGGATCCAGGCGAGGTTCTGGCTGATGCCGCGGTACAGCGCGACATGCCCGTCCTTGACGCCGACATAGAACTGGGTCTGGGTCCAGCGGTGTCCGGCGTACACGCCGCCGCCGATCACACCCGCGACGAGGAGCAGGATCAGGGTCCTGGTGGTCCACTTGCGCCCTTTGCCGCGGCGCCTGCGGGGCTTGTCGTACGTGTCCTCGTAGTCGGAGTCGGAGTCGTAGGCGCCGCTGTCGGCGTCGCCGAAACCGCCGTACCCGCCGCCCTGGCCCTGGTCGGGGTATCCGTAGCCGGGGTGGCCGCCGCTGCCGGGCGGCCCGAAGGCGCCGGCGGGCGGGGCGGCCGGGCGGCCGAGCCCGGAGGCGCGGCCGGCCGGGGTCTGCATGGCGTTGCCGTCGAAGAGCTGGTGCTGGTTCTCGGCGACCGCGCCGACGACGACCGGGGTGTCGTTGAGCTGGGCGGCGAGGGTGTCGCCGCTGTCGGTGTCGAGGACGTCGGCCACGATGCACGTGATGTTGTCGGGGCCGCCGCCGCGCAGGGCGAGCTGGATCAGGGACTGCACGGTCTCGTGCGGACCGTGGTAGTCGGCGAGGGTCTCCTCCAGCGTCTGGTGGGAGACGACGCCGGACAGCCCGTCGGAGCAGATCAGGTAGCGGTCGCCGGGCCGGACCTCGCGGATGGAGAGGTCCGGTTCGACGATGTCGCCGCTGCCGAGGGCCCGCATGAGCAGCGAGCGCTGCGGGTGGGTGGTGGCTTCCTCTTCCGTGATGCGGCCCTCGTCGACGAGGCGCTGCACCCAGGTGTGGTCCTGGGTGATCTGCGTGAGGACGCCGTCGCGCAGCAGGTAGGCACGGGAGTCGCCGACGTGGACGAGGCCGAGGCGCTGGCCGGTCCACAGCAGGGCGGTCAGGGTGGTGCCCATGCCCTCCAGCTGTGGGTCCTCCTCGACCATGACGCGCAACTGGTCGTTGGCGCGCTGCACGGCGACGCTGAGGGCGGTGAGGATGTCGGAGCCCGGGACGTCGTCGTCGAGCTGCACGAGAGTAGAGATCACCTCGGAGCTGGCGACCTCGCCGGCGGCCTGGCCACCCATGCCGTCGGCGATCGCGAGCAGGCGGGGGCCGGCGTAACCGGAGTCCTCGTTGCCTTCGCGGATCATGCCCTTGTGCGATCCGGCGGCGAACCGCAGGGACAGACTCATGCGCACCTGCCCTGTCGACGCTGCCTCCGGGTACAACCGGTCTCGAGCCACACTGCCCACCCTCCGGTCGGGAGCGCGCTCGGGTCCGTGTCCCCGATGGGACGGACCGCCGCGGCTCGCTCGCTCCGCTCGCTCATTCTCGTACTACTTCCGCAGCTCGATGACGGTCTTGCCGATGCGGATCGGGGCGCCCGGCGGGATGGGCGTCGGGGTGGTCAGCCGGGTCCGGTCGAGATAGGTGCCGTTGGTGGACCCGAGATCCTCGACGATCCACTGGCCGTCGGTGTCGGGGTAGATCCTGGCATGACGGCTGGACGCGTAGTCGTCGTCCAGCACGATCGTGGAGTCGTGGGCGCGGCCCAGGGTGATCGTCTGCCCCGAGAGGGCGACCGTGGTTCCCGTGAGGGTGCCCTCGGACACGACGAGTTTGGTGGGCGCCCCACGGCGCTGCCGCTGCTGCGGGGGCGTCGTGGGGCGCCCCGTCTGCTGCGGGGCACCGCCCGCGCCGCCGCGGCGGGAGCCGCGTTGCGTGACTCTCGTTCCGAAGAGGTCACTGCGGATGACCTGGACGGCCACGATGACGAACAGCCACAGAACGGCCAGGAAACCCAACCGCATGACCGTCAGGGTCAGCTCTGACATTGCCCCCGCTTCACCCTTCGGCTTGCCGGTAAATGATGGTGGTGCTGCCCACGACGATCCGCGAGCCGTCGCGGAGCGTAGCGCGGGTGGTGTGCTGCCCGTCCACCACGATGCCGTTGGTGGACCCGAGATCCTGGATCGTCGGGGGCGTTCCGGTCCGGATCTCACAGTGCCGGCGCGATACGCCGGGGTCGTCGATCCGCACATCGGCCTCGGTGCTTCGGCCGAGTACGAGCGTGGGGCGCGAGATCTGGTGGCGGGTGCCGTTGATCTCGATCCAGCGGCGCGTGGTGCCCGGTGCGCCCGCTCCGGGACCGGCTCCGGGGCCGCCCCGGCGTGCGGCGGGACCGCCGGGCGGCGGGGCGCTCGGCATGGGCGGGGCGGCGACCGGGGGGTACCCGTATCCGCCCTGCTGGGGGCTCTGGGGAGCCTGCCCCTGCCCCTGCGGGGCGCCCGGCTGGGAGGTGCTGGAGGCGAGGGTGCGACTGCGGACGCGGTAGAGACCGGTGTCCAGGTCGTCGGCCTTCTCCAGGTGCACCTTGACGGGGCCCATGAAGCTGTAGCGCTGCTGCTTGGCGTAGTCGCGGACGAGGCCCGCGAGCTCGTCGCCGAGCTGGCCGGAGTAGGGGCTCAGACGGTCGTAGTCACCGGTGCTGAGTTCCACGATGAAGTCGTTGGGGACGACGGTCCGCTCGCGGTTCCAGATCGTGGCGTTGTTGTCGCACTCGCGCTGGAGGGCGCCGGCGATCTCCACCGGCTGTACTTCGGACTTGAAGACCTTGGCGAAGGTGCCGTTCACCAGACCTTCGAGTCGCTGCTCGAACCGCTTCAGAACTCCCATGGGGCACCTCCTCCGTCGTTGTCGCCCTGTACTGCTTACTGATCGTATCCACGCGTGGCGGATTCGGGTGGTTCCCCTCCGGTCCTGTGCCCAGGAGTGTTGGTGCTCACAAGGATCGTAGGGGCGCTCCGGGAACAGTGTCCCGCACCGGGAGCGGAGTGCGGGAGGGGACCGTCGTGGCGGTGGTCCGGGGCGGTCGGAAAGCGATGTGATTCCACCCCGTCCGACGTGCTAATGTTTCGACGTCGCCAGGGGAACGGCCCGAAAGGGAAGAACCGCTGGGGAGCTGCTCGGGCGAGTGGCGGAACGGCAGACGCGCTGGCTTCAGGTGCCAGTGTCCTTCGGGACGTGGGGGTTCAAATCCCCCCTCGCCCACTGAGGACGCCGATGAAACGGTGTTCTTGGCAACGACGAAACGGTCGTCATCGCGAAAGCGATGGCGGCCGTTTTGCTTTGCCCGTTTCCCTTTGCCCTCGCGCACGTTTCGCCCTCCCCGGCCGCGTGGGGCGCGTGCGTTCCCGACCGCTTCCATGAGGGCGCGTCAGGCGCGGGGCGCCGGTGACGTACGTCATGGAGGACGCCGTGCGATTCCCACGGAAACCGGTGACATGCGTGACCCCGGGCCCGGCGGCGCCGCGGGCAGGCTGGGCGCATGAGCGCGGACTGTGGGGGGACGGCGGGAAGACCGGCCGTGATGTGGGCGGTGACCCTGTTGAGGGATCTGGCGGGTTGGCTGCGGCGCGAGCCGGTGCCGGTTCCCGAGGGGGGCGGGCGATCTCCCATTCCGCGGACGCGCGCCTGGCGATCTGGGCGGTGACCGGGGTGGACATCGTCGTCGAAGCCGTCGTCGACGCGGTGGTACCGGCGGCGCTGCGGGTGTTCCACCTGCTGTGGGTCGGGTGCGCGTTCGTGCTCTGTGTCGGGGTGTGCGCGATGACCGCCCGTACCCCCCACCTCCTGGACGGGCGGGTGTTGCGGCTGCGGACCGGACCCTTTCGAGCGCTGACCCTCCCGCTGACGGAGGTGATGAGCGTGCGGGCCGAGCACGGGCTGACGGTCGGACACGGACTGCGGCGGTCGCCGGACGACATCGAGGCCGTGGCGTGCTCCGTCAGCAGTGCCACCACCGTGCTCCTCGTCCTGGCGGCGCCGGTGGAGGTGCGGTTGCGGCGCGGTGGGCCCGTCATGGCCCGTCGGGTCCGGTTCACCGCCGACCGGCCGGCGGAGGCCGCCCGCCTGATCGGAGAGGAGGCGGCGCGGGTGGCCGGTTCGGGCGGCCTCGACTTTCGTCGTGCGGCGCGCGACGAAAGAGGACGGTCTTCGGAGCGCCCGGGTGTCTAGGGTCGGGCGCGTGGATGCGACGGCGAGGATGCGGGCGGCCCGGGACTGGTTGAAGGGACCCGACCCGTGGACCCGGCGCACCCTGGCGGTGGACCTGGCGCTCGTGGGAGTGCTGGTGGTGCTCGGCCTCGGGGTGGAGGAACTCGACCGCGGCTCCCCGCGGCGGATGGTGGCCGGCGCGCTCGCCGTGGCGCTGCTGGTGCTGCTGCGGCGCCGACTGCCGGTGGCGACCTTGGTCGTGGCGGCGGCCGTGTCCCCGTTCCTGCCCGGAACCCTGTTGGTGACGAGCCTGCTGGGCTGGTCGGCGGGACGCAGGATCGTCGGGGTGGGCCGGGCCCTGGGCGCCTTCACCGTGGCCTTCCTCGCGGAGGTCGGCCTGAGCGTGGTGCAGCAAGGGGCGCTCACGCGGCCGTTGCTGGTGATCGTCTTCTCGGCGTTGATGTTCCTGGCCACCACCGTGATGCCGGGTCTGGCCAGCCGCTACTGGTCGCAGCGCCGCACCCTGCTGCGCGCCCTCCAGGAACGCAACGGGCAGTTGCTGCGCGAGCGGGCGATGGTCGCCGGGCAGGCCCGGCTGCGGGAACGGCAGCGCATCGCCCAGGACATGCACGACAGCCTCGGGCACCAACTGGCGCTGATCTCGGTGCACACGGGAGCGCTGGAGGTGGATCCGAAGCTCACCGACCACCAGCGCGAGGCGGTGGGCGTGCTGCGGAACGCCTCGGTCGCGGCGATGCACGAATTGCGCGAGGTCGTCGGCATCCTCCGCGACGGGGTAGAGGCGCCGGTCCCGGTCGAGGAGGCGGCGCAGCCCGCGGCGCGCGGGGTGGCGGGCATCGCCGGGATCGTGGAGGCGGCCCGGGGCGCCGGGACCGACGTACGGCTGACCACCTCGGGGCAGCCGAGGCCGTTGGCGGCGGCCTGCGACCACGCGGCGTACAGGATCGTGCAGGAGGCTCTGACCAATGCCTACAAGCACGCCCCGGGCGCGCGGATCACGGTGGAGCTGCGGTACGAGGACGACTCGCTGGTGGTGGAGATCGCCAACGGACCGGCGGCCGGAGCGGGCGACACCGAGGTGGTGTCGGGCGGCCAGGGGCTGACGGGGCTGCGGGAACGGGCCCGGCTGGTCGGCGGAATGGTCTACGCGGGCGCCGCCGACGGCGGGGGGTTCCGGGTGGCCGGTGTGCTGCCCTACGGGGCGGAGCCGGCGGGGGCTGAGGAAGTGGCCGACGACTTCGGCCAACAGGCTCGCCCGCCCGCGTTGAAGGACGCGCCGGAGATGGACTGGGCGGCGGTGGACCGCGAGTTGGAGGTGCGTGGCCGCAGCCGCACCGGGGGTGTCGCCCTCGGGTGCGGTATCGCCTTCGCGGCCGTGGTGTTGCTCGTCATCGTCATCGGGGCCGGCGTGGCGCTCGTGGTGAGTTCGGCGACGGACGCGATGATCAGCCGTGCCGACTTCGACGCGGTGCGCATGGGCGAGCCGGAGCAGGCGGTCCGCGACCGGTTGCCGGACGGGGAGAGCTTCGTGACCTCGGGCATGGAACAGAAGGGGCCGCCGCGGCCGCAGGGCAGCCACTGCCTGGTGCTCCTGTCCGAGGAGGATTCACACCTGACGACCGATACCGCTTTCCGGTTCTGCTTCAAGGACGGCAAGCTCGTCGACAAGCAGGCGTACGAGGTCGAACAGTAGGAGCGCGGGGTGCCGGCCAGAGTGATTCGAGTGGTGATCGCCGACGATGAGCCGCTGATCCGGGCCGGGATCAGGATGATCCTGACCTCGGAGCCGGACATCGAGGTCGTCGCGGAGGCGGCCAACGGCCGGGAGGCGGTGGAGCTGGCCCGCGCGCACGCCCCGGACGTGCTGCTGTTGGACATCCAGATGCCCGTGATGGACGGGCTGACGGCCCTCGGCGAGCTGGGCCGCACGGTGCCCGACGTGCGGGCGCTGGTCCTCACCACCTTCGGGGAGAAGGAGAACGTCCTGCGGGCCCTGAGCCAGGGCGGTGCGGGGTTCCTGCTCAAGGACTCGGCCCCCGGCGAGCTGATCGGGGCGGTACGGGCGGCCGCGGCCGGGGACGCGTACCTCTCGCCCGGGGCGGCGCGGCACGTCGTCGACCAGTTGGCTTCGGGAAGGGCCGCGGGGCGGGGCGAGGAGGCCCGCCGCCGGATCGCGGAGCTGAGCGAGCGCGAACGCGGGGTGCTGGCCCTCTTGGGAGAGGGACTGTCCAACGCGGACGCCGGCCGACGGCTGCACATGAGCGAGGCGACGGTGAAGACGTACGTGAGCCGCATCCTGGCCAAGTTGGACTGCGAGAACCGGGTCCAAGCCGCCCTGCTGGCCAGGGACGCCGGGCTGTAGATACGGTCAGGCCGAATCATTGATGTTGGCCGGGAAGCACGGCAGTTACGGGTGGGGGGCGGCACGCATGGTGGCGGTACCGGCGGAGCAGACAGTCGAAACGGGACCGGCGACCGGAGCCGGGCGGATACCGCGCGTCGCCGGGTTCGCGCCGCGGGTCGTGGCGGGCTCGGCGAAGGAGACGGGCAAGGCGCTGCGCGCACGCGTGCCGCGCTCGGCCCACGCGCGGTTCGAGGCTCCGGCCGGACGGCCGGACGCCGTGCGCGCTGTCGAGGAGTCCAACGTCGGGCGGGTCGCGGAACTCACGCCGATCCGCGTGGGCCGGATGGCCGCGAACCCTTTCGCGTTCCTACGGGGAGCGGCCGGCCTGATGGCGCACGACCTGTCCGGCGGCCCGGTGACCGGTGTCGGCGCGCAGATCTGCGGTGACGCGCACGCGGCCAACTTCGGTCTCTACGGGGACGCGCGCGGCCGGCTCGTCATCGACCTGAACGACTTCGACGAAACCGTGTTCGGTCCGTGGGAGTGGGACGTGAAGCGGCTGGCGACCTCGCTGGTCCTGGCCGGCCGGGTGGCGGGAGCGGACGAGGACACCTGCCGGGCGGCCGCACTGGACGCCGTGGGCGCCTACCGGCGGACCATGCGGCTGCTGGCCAAGCTGCCGGCGCTCGACGCGTGGAACGCCATCGCGGACGAGGAACTGGTCTCGCACACCGATGCGCGGGACCTGCTGGGCACGCTGGAACGGGTCTCGGAGAAGGCCCGCAACAACACCTCCGCCCGGTTCGCGGCCAAGTCGACGGAGGCCGGCCCCGACGGGTTCCGCCGCTTCGTGGACGCCCTTCCGGTCTTGCGCCGGGTCGGCGACGAGGAGGCGGCTGCCGTGGCGACCTCGCTGGGCCCCTACCTGAAGACCCTGCAGGGCGACCGACTGCCGCTGCTGGCCCGGTACGCCATCCACGACGTGGCGTTCCGCGTGGTCGGCACCGGAAGCGTGGGCACCCGCTCGTACGTGGTGCTGCTGCTGGACCACCGTGGGGAGCCGCTGGTGCTCCAGGTGAAGGAGGCACGGCCCTCCGTGCTGCTCCCGCACCTGCCCGCTCTGGGCTTCCACGCGCCGGAGGAGGAGCACGAGGGTCGTCGGGTGGTGGCAGGGCAGCAGCGCATGCAGGTGGTCTCCGACATCCTGCTGGGCTGGACCACCGTGGAGGGGCGGCCCTACCAGGTCCGTCAGTTCCGCAACCGCAAGGGCAGTGTGGATCCGGCGGCGCTGGCCCCCGAGCAGATCGACGACTACGGGCGGATGACCGGCGCCCTTCTGGCCCGGGCCCACGCGCACAGTGCCGACCCGCGGGTGCTCGCGGGGTACTGCGGCAAGAACGAGGAGCTGGACGAGGCGATGGCGGCCTTCGCCGTGGCATACGCGGACCGGAGCGAGGCGGACCACGCCTATCTGCTGGCGGCGGTCCGGTCGGGTCGGATCGCGGCCGAGTTCGGCGTCTGACCGGCCGGTTCCTTCGGGGTGGGGGTGAGCGGCGGGCCCCGGTGGATGTTTCACGTGAAACACGGTGGATGTTTCACGTGCGGACGTTTCACGTGAAACACGGAACGTGCACCGGGGCGGCCGGGCCTTAGGCTGGCCAGGTGAGCGAGCACACGGAGCAGACAGTCCACCCAGAGCCCGCCGACTCCGGTGGTGAGCGGCCCGAGGCCCGGCTCGACCGGGCGGTGCGCGCCGCCGAGCAGGCGCTGATCGAGTTCGAGATCGCGGTGGAGACCTTCCGGGTGGAGGTGGAGAACTTCTCCCGGCTGCACCACCAGAAGCTCGGCCCGATGTACTCGCGGCTCGACGAGCTGGACGCGCTGATCGCGGAGGCGAAGGCCGCGCGTACCGGTGATCCCGAGGACCTGCGGCGGGCCCGCGACGCGCGGTCCCTGGTGATGCCGATGCCCGGGGTCGACGAGCTGTTCCACGACTGGATGGGCTCGGACGGGATCTCCGACGACGCCTCCGCGATGCTGACCGACCGTACGGTGCGCCCGCCGGAGCGGGTGCGTCCGACGGAGGAGGTGCGTCGGCTCTACCGGGAGCTGGTGCGCAAGGCCCATCCGGATCTCGCCCAGGACGAGGCCGAGCGGGCACGGCGGGACGCGTTCATCGCCCGGGTCAACGCGGCGTACGGGCGGGGCGAGGAAACGCTGCTCCGCGAGTTGGCCGAGGAGTGGGCGGCGGGTCCCGCGCCGGAGGCGGCACGGCCGAGCGAGAGCGAGGAGCTGTACGCGCGGCTGGAGTGGCTGGCGCGGCGCAAGGAGCTCTTGGCGTCGATGGCGCGGGAGCTGGAGGAGAGCGCGATCGGGTCGATGCTGCGGATGGCCCCGGACGATCCGGACCGGCTGCTGGACGAGATCGCCGAGCAGCTGCTGGCCGACGTCTCGCAGCGTGAGGCGGAACTGGCGGGTCTGACCGCCGAGCAGTGAAGGGCCCGGCCGGGCGGGCGGAAGCCGGCCTCGGACGGTACGAGACCGGAGCCGGTATAGGTTGGGATCCGGATCTGCTACGAGAGATCCGTGACGAGAGAAGGCGACGTATGAACTTCGGACCGCTTCCCTCGGTGGGCGCCGCCGAGGTGCCCTCCGAAGGCTTTGTCCTGGACGTCCGTGAGGACGACGAATGGGCGGCCGGACATGTCGAGGGCGCGCTGCACATCCCGATGAGCGACTTCGTGGCCCGCTTCGGTGAACTGACCGAGGCCATGGAGTCCATCGAGGACGGCGGCCGGGTCCACGTGATGTGCCGGGTGGGCGGGCGTTCCGCGCAGGTCACCCAGTACCTCGTCCGGCAGGGCATCGACGCCGTGAACATCGACGGCGGCATGCAGGCATGGGACGGCGCCCGGCGCCCGATGGTCAGCGAGAGCGGCAACCCGCCGTTCGTGCTGTAAGCCTTCGCTGCAACCGGGCCCGTGCCGCGGCCCGTGCCGCGGCCCGTGCCGCGGCCCGTGCCGCGGCCCGGGAGCGGCCGGCCCGGCGGGTCAGCCGAGGGGGTGGGTGGCCAGTAGGTCGCCCAGCGCCTCCTCGTGCGCGGCGGCCGGTCCGAGCTGGAGTTCCAGCTGCTTGGCCCAGGCGTGGTAGCGGTGGAGCGGGTAGTCGGTATCGGCGCCGAAGCCGCCGTGCAGGTGCTGAGCGGTCTGCACGACCCGACGTACGCCCTCGGACGCCCAGATCTTGGCCACGGCCACGTCACCGGCGATCGGCAGCGGTCCCCCCGCGCCCGCCGCCTCGCTCTCCGACCGCCAGGCCGCCTGCCAGAGGGTGACCTCCATGGCGCGCAGGTCGATGTACCGGTCCGCGGCCTGGACGGCAACGGCTTGGAACGTGGCGACGGGGAAACCGAACTGCTCCCGCTTCCCCGTGTACTGCCCGGTCATGGCGAGGACGGCCTCGCCGAGACCCAGCGCGAGGGCGCACGTCCCGGTCGCCAGCAACCGGTGGAGCAGCTGCCATGCCGCAGGGTCCTCGATGAGGTGCGTGCCGGGCACCGCCACCCCGGCCAGGGTGAGGTGGGCGAGCCGCTCCCCGCTGGTCGAGTACTGGTCCGCGAGGGTCAGCCCCTCGGTGACACGGGGAACCAGCGCGAGGACCGCCGCCCCCTCTCCCGTATGGGCGGGTACGGCGATCCAGTCGGCGCTCTGCGCCCACGGGACCGCGGTCTGTACCCCGTTCAGCACCCAGTGCGAGCCGTCGGGGCGGGCGGTGACGGCGAGTTCGGCCGGATCGTGGCCGCTGCGGCCGTGTGCGGCGGCGGTGAGGACGAGGGTCCCGCAGCCGGCTGCGGGGAGCAGGGTGGCGGCCAGCTCCCGACCACCGTGGGCCTGGACCGCCATGGCGGTCGCGCAGTGCTCCAGCAGCGGTACGCGGGCCAGTACCTTCGCCGCCTCGCGCAGCACCAGGCAGAGCGAGATGGTGTCGAGGCCGGCCCCACCGTGTTCCTCGGCGAGGACCAGGCTCAGCAGGTCCGACGCGGCGAGCCGGGCCCACAGCGGCCGGTCGAAGTCGTCGGCCACCGCTCCCGGGGTGAGCGCGGGGCTCGGGACGCCGTCGGGCGAGACGTCCGCGAACACGGCCTTCGCCGCTTCGACGGCGGCCTGTTGCTCCTCGGTGAAGGTGAAGTCCACTGCCTGTCCTCCCGGGTGACCGCCGGACCGTGTCGCGTCGGAGCCGCGCTCGGATCTGACGGAGCGTCAAGATAGAGCACCCTCGGCGAAAAGCCCAGCCCGAGGAAGCTCGGCCCGTGGAAGCCCGGTCAGTGGGAGTCCAGTCTGCGGAAGGCGTGGCCTGGGGACCGGGAGGCCGGTCCGCAGGCCGCGGTCCGTCAGCGGTCGAAGTCGATCTCCACTTCCTCCGTCACCGCGTGGGACTGGCACGCCAACACGAAGCCGGCCTCCGTCTCCTCCGCCTCCAGCGCGAAGTTGCGGTCCATCCGCACCTCACCCGACACCAGGAACGCCCGACAGGTCCCGCAGACGCCGCCCTTGCAGGCGTACGGCGCGTCCGCGCGGTTGCGCAGCACGGCGTCCAGCAGGGACTCCCCGTCCTGGACCGGCCAGGTCCCCGAGCGGCCGTCGAGCCGGGCGGTGACCCGGCCCCGAGAGGCGACGGCGGAGGGTGTCCGTCCCGCGGCGGGCGGCGCGGTGTCCTCGACGTGGAAGATCTCCTCGTGCACCCGGGTCCGGGCGACCCCCAGGGCGTTCAGCGCCCGCTCGGCGCCCTGCACCAGCCCGTACGGGCCGCACAGGAACCAGCCCGTCACCTCCGCGACGGGCAGCAGCGCCGGCAGCAGGGCGGTCAGTCGCCGCTCGTCCAGCCGGCCGGACGGCAGCCCGGCCTCCTGCTCCTCCCGGGACAGCACCGTGACGAGGTGGAACCGGTCGGGGTAGCGGTCCTTGAGGTCGGCGACCTCCTCCAGGAACATCGTCGAAGCCGCCGTACGGTCGCTGCGCACCAGGCAGAACCGGGCGTCCGGGCGGGCCGCCAGCAGGGAGGCGGCGATCGACAGCACCGGGGTGATGCCGCTGCCGCCGACGATCGCCGCGTAGTGCGCGGTGGCGGGCGCCGCGGCCGGGTCCAGGACGAACCGTCCGGCCGGGACCATCACGTCCAGGACGTCCCCGGCGGCGATCTCCTTGTGCGCGAACGTGGAGAACTCGCCGCCCTCCACCAGCCGCACGCCCACCCGCAGCCGCGAGGGACCCGCCTCGTCCGGGGCGGGGGAGCAGATCGAGTAGGTACGGCGGACCTCGGAGCCCTCGGGGGTGCCGCGGCGCAGCGTCAGGTGCTGGCCCGGCGCGTGCCGGTACTCGGCCCGCAGTTCCTCCGGGACCCGCAGGGTCAGGGCCACCGAGTCGTCGGTGAGCCGGTCGACCGCCGCCACCGTGAGGGCGTGGAAAGCGCCGTGGCGCGCGGGACGCGGCGACCCCGAGGTGGGCGACGGCGGCGGCACGGCCATTTACAGCTCCTTGAAGTGGTCGAACGGTTCACGGCAGGCGACGCAGCGGCGCAGCGCCTTGCACGCGGTGGAGGAGAACCGGCTGAGCAGTTCGGTGTCGGTCGATCCACAGTGCGGGCAGCGGACCGACAGCGTGAGTGGAACGGGGCCGCCCGCGGCGTGCGGGCGCGGCGGGGCGATCCCGAACTCGGCGAGCTTGCGCCGGCCCTCGGCACTGATGTCGTCGGTCGACCAGGCGGGGGCCAGCACGGTGGTCACCCGGACCTCGGGGATGCCGTGCCTGGTCAGGAGCCGCTCGATGTCGGCGGACATGGCCTCGATCGCCGGGCAGCCGGTGTAGGTCGGGGTGAGCAGGACCTCGGCGTGGCCGTCTTCGTGCATCCGGACGCCGCGCATGACGCCGAGCTCGGCGAGGCTCAGGACGGGCAGCTCGGGGTCGGGGACGGAGCCGGCCAGCTCCGCGAGCTCCGCTTCCAGGCGGGTCGTCCCGTCGCCCGTGCCCGTTCCTGTTCCTGTGTCCGCTGCCTTTCCCGGGCCGGGGGCCGCGTCGGTCACCATGACGCCCCCGGATGGCTGCGGTGCAGGTGCTGCATTTCCGCCAGCATCCGGCCGAACGGCTCGGTGTGCAGCCCCTGTCGACCGGCGCCGGCGGCCCAGGCCCCCGTACGCGGCCCCTCGGGAAGGGTGAGCCCGGCGCGCTCCAGGACCGCTCCGAGCGTGGCGAGCCAGCGCTCTTCCAAGGCGGTCCACTCGACGCCTTCGAGCCCGTCCACCGGCTGGAACATCTCACCGGTGTACTTCCACAGCGCGTCCAGCGCCGCCCGTATCCGGGCGTGGCTCTCCTGCGTGCCGTCGCCGAGCCGGAGCGTCCACTGCTCGGCGTGGTCGCGGTGGTACGCGGTCTCCTTGACGGCCTTGGCCGCCAGGGGGGCGAACGGGCCGTCGGTCGCGGCCAGTTCCGTGTAGAGCTCGTGCTGGTAGAGCGAGAAGTAGAGCTGCCGGGCGATGGTGTGCGCGAAGTCGCCGTTGGGCTGCTCGACCAGTTGGAGGTTGCGGAAGGAGCGTTCCTCGCGGAGGAACGCCAGCTCGTCCTCGTCGCCGGCCATGGACAGCAGCAGACGGGCCTGGCCCAACAGGTCGAGGGCGATGTTGGCGAGCGCGACCTCTTCCTCCAGGACGGGCGCGTGGCCCGCCCATTCACCGAGACGGTGGGAGAGGATCAGCGCGTCGTCCCCGAGGGCGAGGGCGGCCGACCGGACGACATCGCCATTGGTCACGGCGCCGGTCACGTCACCGCTCACCTCGCCGGCCGCGGGGGTGTTCGCAGGGTTGTTCACAGGTGGCGCACCCCCTCGGGGATCTCGTAGAAGGTGGGGTGCCGGTACGGCTTGTCGCCGGCCGGGGCGAAGAACGGGTCCCGCTCGTCCGGAGAGGAGGCGGTGATCTCGGTGGAGGGCACCACCCAGATCGAGACGCCTTCGTTCCGCCGCGTGTAGAGGTCACGGGCGTTGCGCAGGGCCATCTCCGCGTCCGGGGCGTGCAGGCTTCCCGCGTGCGTGTGCGAGAGGCCGCGCCGCGAGCGGACGAACACCTCCCACAGCGGCCAGTTCTGCGTCATGCCTGTGTCTCCTCGTGGTTCGTCGCCGAGTCTCCGGCGTGCTCTGCCGTGGTGCCGTCTATCAGCCGGGCGGCCGGACGCGCGTGCTTCGCCGCGTACGCCGCGGCGGCGTCCCGTACCCAGGCGCCTTCCTCGTGGGCCGTGCGCCGCCGGCCGAGGCGCTCTTCGTTGCACGGGCCGTTGCCCTTGAGCACGTTCCAGAACTCGGCCCAGTCGATCGCACCGAAGTCGTAGTGGCCGCGCTCCTCGTTCCACTTGAGGTCCGGGTCGGGCAGGGTCAGCCCCAGCGACTCGGCCTGCGGCACGGCGATGTCCACGAAGCGCTGGCGCAGCTCGTCGTTCGAGTGGCGCTTGATCCGCCAGGCCATCGACTGCGCCGAGTGCGCCGACTCCCCGTCCGGCGGGCCGAACATCATCAACGAGGGCCACCACCAGCGGTCGACGGCGTCCTGGGCCATGGCGTGCTGGGCCTCGGTGCCCTTCGACAGGGCCAGGAGCAGCTCGTATCCCTGGCGCTGGTGGAAGGACTCCTCCTTGCAGATGCGGACCATGGCGCGCGCGTACGGACCGTAGGAGCAGCGGCAGATCGGCACCTGGTTGGTGATGGCGGCCCCGTCCACGAGCCAGCCGATCGCGCCGACATCGGCCCAGGTGAGAGTGGGGTAATTGAAGATCGAGGAGTATTTCTGCTTGCCCGAGTGGAGTTTGTCGAGCAGTTCGTCACGACTGGTTCCGAGCGTCTCGGCGGCGCTGTAGAGGTACAGGCCGTGGCCGGCCTCGTCCTGGACCTTGGCCATCAGGATCGCCTTGCGGCGCAGCGAGGGCGCGCGGGTGATCCAGTTGGCCTCGGGCTGCATGCCGATGATCTCGGAGTGGGCGTGCTGGGCCATCTGGCGGACCAAGGAGGCGCGGTATTCGTCGGGCATCCAGTCGCGCGGCTCGACGCGCTCGTCCGCCGCCACGGCGGCGTCGAACGCGGCCGCGAGCTGCGCGCCGAGATCGCCGATCTCGCCCGCGGCGCCGGGCCCCGACTGTGCGGGGCCTGCGCCCACGCTCGCTTCCTGCCCAGATTCCGGGGTCACTGTGACCATCCCGGCCCCCTGTCAGAGTCTGCTTTCCGCCCGACCGACCGATCGTTCGGTTCATGCTCTTCAATGGTGAGACGACGGCCCGTAGGGTGTCAACCTCTGTGGGCAACCCTGTGGACGCCGGACGATCGGGACGCGATGGATTCGAACGAGCGAGAGCCTGTGGAACAGGCCGTTCCGTCACCCGTTGCGTCACCCGTCCCGCCGTCCGGCACGGCACCGTCCGGCACGGCACCGTCCGGCGCGGCGCCGCGCGCCCCCGGCATCGCCGGCCTGTCCACCCCGTACCGCGTGCTCGCGGCGGTGGCCCTCGGTGCGATCGCCACGGCCGCCTGTGCGCACCTGGCGTTCGTGTTCCTGCACGTCGCACCGTCCAACACGGTGAGCAAACGGCACGCGGCGACCATCGACGACTGGATCTACCCCGAGTTCGAACAGAACTGGAAGCTCTTCGCACCCAACCCGCTCCAGCAGAACATCGCGGTCCAGGTCAGGACCCAGGTGCGGACGGCCGGCGGCGAACTGACCACCAGCGACTGGCGCGACCTGTCGGCCGAGGACGGTGCGGCCATCCGACACGACCCGCTGCCGAGCCACACCCGGCAGAACGAGCTCCGGCGGGCTTGGGACTTCTTCACCGGCTCCCACGACGACGACAACAAGCCGAACGGCGAGCGCGGCGAGCTGTCGGAGGCGTACCTGCGGCGGATCGCCCTGGACCGGCTGGCGGGGATGCGGGGCGGCGGCGACCGCGTCGTACGGATCCAACTGCGCTCGGCGACGACGGCGGTCGCGGCGCCGAAGTGGAGCGAGGAGCGCACCGACACCCGGACGTACTACCGGGAGCTGCCGTGGTGGACGGTCTGAGCCGGGCGCGGGCCGCGGCCGGGCGGGGCCTGGCCAGGGTCACCGGGGAGGCGCTGGGCCCGTACCAGAGCGCGGTCGTACGGATCGGCTTCGCCGGGACGTGGCTGTTCTTCCTGCTGCGCGAGTTCCCGAACCGGCACGAGCTGTACGGGCCGGACGGCCCGTGGAGCTGGGCGCTGGCGAAGCGGCTGATCGCCTCGAACCACGCGTTCACCGTGCTGATGTGGTCGGACGCGACATGGTGGTTCGAGACCGTCTACGTCGTTTCCGTGCTGGCGAGCGCGCTGCTGGTGCTGGGCTGGCGGACGCGGGCCACGTCCGTGGTGTTCATGGTCGGGGTGCTCTCGCTGCAGAACCGCAGTGTGTTCATGGGGGACGGCGGGGACAACGTCATCCACCTGATGGCGATCTACCTGGTGCTGACGCGGTGCGCGCGGGTGTGGTCGCTGGATGCGCGGCGGGCGGCGCGCGACGGGGGCGCGGCCGGGGCGGCGGCCGGGACGTGGGGGCCGGTGCTCTGGGGTGTGCTCGGGGCGGTGTTCGTCTACGGGGCGTTGGCCGGGCGGTTCGGCACGCTGTGGGCGGCGGCGTTCGGGGCCCTGTGGGTGATGGCGGGGGTGTGGTGGCTGGCCGAGCGGTACGCCCCCGAGGGGGAGGGGCGGGCGGTCCTCGACGTGCTGGCGAACCTGCTGCACAACGCGGGGATGCTGGTGATCATGGCGGAGGTGTGCCTGATCTACGCGACGGCGGGCTGGTACAAGATCCAGGGATCCCGGTGGCAGGACGGGACGGCGTTGTACTACCCGCTGGGGCTGGACTACTTCGCCCCGTGGCCGGGGTTGTCGGCGCTGCTCGCGGGGAGCGGGACCGTGGTGATGCTGCTGACCTACGGGACGGTGGTGGTGCAGGTCGCGTTCCCGTTCACGCTGTTCAACCGGCGGGTCAAAAATGTGCTGCTGGGACTGATGATGCTGGAGCACGTCGGGATCGCGGTGGTGCTGGGGCTGCCGTTCTTCTCGTTGGCGATGATCGCGGCGGATGCGGTGTTCTTGCCGACGGGGTTCTTGGTGTGGCTGGGCGCCGTGGGAGTCGCGCGGGGGCGGGCGCGGCGGCGGGAAATCGGGGCGGTGGCGGTCGCCGAGGCCGGGGCCGAGGCGCTGGGCCGCTGAGGGTGCGGTGCCCTGCGGGCCGTATGCCGGGGCTCCGGCCCCGGGCCCGGCGCCTCAAACGCCGGCGGTGCTGGAGAGTGCGACGGGGCTGGAGAGTGCGACCCCCGCGAAATGTGTCGGTCCTGCTGAAGGGTGCCGGTGAGGCTGTCAGGGTGCTGGAGCCGGCGGCGGGCTCGGGGGGTCGTAGGGTCGCGGTATGAGTGAGCGGTTTGGTGGGGGCGATGACGTGGCGCGGGTGTGGCGGGAGTTCGCGGGGCGGGGAGACGTCGTACTCCTCGACGGGTTCCACGCGCTGAAGCACGCCCTGCGCTTCGGCGCCGACGTACGGGCCGTCGTCGCCGACGACCCCGATGCCGTGCGGGCGCTCGCCGCCGAGCTGGCGCCGGACGTGGAGGCGGAGGTGGCGCGGCTGGTCGCCAAGGCGGAGCTGCACGCGCTCCTGGGCCGGGTGCACCCCACCGGGGTCGCGGCCCTGGCGGTCAAGCCCGACCGGGCCGAAGGGCGGGCCCGCCTGGAACGGCTGCCCCGACCCGCACCCGTCGTCGTACTGGACAACCCCCGCAACCTCGGCAACGTCGGAGCCGTCGTCCGCCTCGCCGCCGGCTTCGGAGCCACCGGCGTCGTCACCCGCGGCGACCTCGACCCCTGGCACCCCAACGTGGTCCGCGCCGGAGCCGGACTGCACTACGCCACCACCGTCGACCGGGTCGACATCGACACCCTGCCTCCGGGGCCGCTGTACGCGCTGGACCCGGAGGGCGAGGACATCCGCGCCCTCACCCTCCCCGACGACGCCCTGCTCGCCTTCGGCTCCGAACGCCACGGCATCTCGCCCGAACTGCGCGCCCGCGCCGACCACCTGGTGTCCCTGCCGATGCGGCCACAGGTGTCCAGCTACAACCTGGCCACCAGTGTGGCGATGACCCTCTTCCACTGGGGAGGGCCACGCCCCGCTCAGCCGGGACCGGACACTCCAGACACCCCCTAGGCCTGGCGGCGGACCTCCACCACGCGGAACCGGTTCGCGACGAACGCGCCGTCGCACAGCGCCGCGTTGGCCGCGGGGTTGCCGCCCGAGCCGTGGAAGTCGGAGAACGCCGCGGTCTGGTTCACGTAGACGCCGCCGGTCAGGTTGAGCGACAGCTGCGCCGACTCCTCCAGGCAGACCTCCTCGATGGCCCGCTCGGTGTCGGCGGACGTCGTGTACGCGCCGACCGTCATCGCGCCCTTCTCCCGGACCGTGCGCCGCAGCAGCTCCAGGGCGTCCGCCGTGGAGTCGACCGCCACCGCGAACGACACCGGGCCGAAGCACTCCGACAGGTACGGCGCGGAGTCGTCCGGCTTGGAGCCGTCCAGCTTCACCATCACCGGGGTGCGGACCACCGCGCCCGGGAACTCCGGGTTCGCGACCTCCCGCGAGGCAAGCGCGACCTCGCCCAGGCCGGCGGCGGCCTCCAGACGGGCCTTCACGTCCGGGTTGACCAGCGCGCCCAGCAGGGCGTTGGCCCGCGCGTCGTCGCCCAGCAGGCCGCCGACGGAGCCGGCGAGGTCGGAGACGACCTCGTCGTACGTCTTGTGCCCGGCGTCCGTCTCGATGCCGTCCCGCGGGATCAGCAGGTTCTGCGGGGTGGTGCACATCTGGCCGCTGTAAAGGGACAGGGAGAACGCGAGGTTCGACAGCATGCCCTTGTAGTTGTCGGTGGAGTCCACGACGACGGTGTTGACGCCCGCCTTCTCCGTGTAGACCTGCGCCTGGCGGGCGTTGGTCTCCAGCCACTCGCCGAAGGACGTCGAACCCGTGTAGTCGATCAGCTTGATCTCGGGGCGCAGCGCGAGCGTCTTGGCGATGCCCTCGCCCGGCCGCTCGACCGCCAGCGCGACCAGGTTCGGGTCGAAGCCGGCCTCGGCGAGGACCTCGCGCGCCACCCGCACCGTCAGCGCCAGCGGGAGCACGGCTCGCGGGTGCGGCTTGACCAGGACCGGGTTGCCCGTGGCCAGGGAGGCGAAGAGGCCCGGGTAGCCGTTCCAGGTCGGGAAGGTGTTGCAGCCGATCATCAGGGAGATGCCGCGCGGCACGGCGGTGAAGGTCTTGCCGAGCTCCAGCGGGTCCTTCTTGCCCTGCGGCTTCGACCAGTCCGCCTGCGCCGGGACGCGGGTCTGCTCCTCGTAGGCGTACGCGATCGCCTCCAGGCCGCGGTCCTGCGCGTGCGGGCCGCCCGCCTGGAACGCCATCATGAACGCCTGGCCACTGGTGTGCATGACCGCGTGCGCGAACTCGTGGGTGCGGGCGGAGATCCGGGACAGGATCTCGACGCACACCAGCGCGCGCGCCTCGGGACCCGCGTCGCGCCAGGCGCCCATGCCGGCCCGCATCGCGGGCAGCAGCAGGTCCGGATCGGCGTGCGGGTACTCGACGCCGAGGTCCAGGCCGTACGGGGACACCTCTCCGCCGGTCCAGCCGTCAGTGCCGGGCTGCCCGAGGTCGAACCGGGTGCCGCGGAGGGCTTCGAACGCCGCGAGACCGTCGGCCGGGGCGGTTTCCCCGTACGCCTTGGGGTGCTCGGGATGCGGGGACCAGTACGCGCGGCTGCGGATGGCCGCGAGCGCCTGGTCCAGGGTGGGCCGGTGCTTCTCGGACAGCTGGGGGAGGGTGAGCTCGGCGGCCATCAGGGACCAACTCCTCGTTGAGCCGGGCGGGATCAGGCTGGTTCACGCGATCACCGGAGTGCGGGTCGGGGGAACCGGATCGGGCAAGGGCGGGTGAAGAAGAGCAGACTGGAGTTAGAGTAACCGAACGATCGGTCGGGACAAGAGGGCCCGGCAAGCCTGTGGATAAGTCGGTGCGGGAGGATCGGGTCATGACAGCAATCGAGCGGTCCCGCACAGTGGCGGTCATCGGCGCCGGCACGATGGGGCAGGGCATCGCCCAGGTCGCCCTTCTCGCAGGTCACCGCGTGCTGATCCACGACATCGACGCCGACGCGGCCCGCGACGGCGTCGGCCAGGTCCGCGACCGCGTCGAGCGGCTGGTCGCCAAGGGCCGACTGGAACGGGCCGACGCGGACGACGCGAACGGCCGGATCAACGCGGCCCAGACCCTCTCCGAGCTGGCGGACGCCGCTCTCGTCATCGAGGCGGTCGTCGAGGACGTCACCGTCAAGCGGCGACTCTTCGCGGCACTCGAAGGGGTGGTTTCGCCGGACGCCCTGCTGGCGACCAACACCTCGTCCCTCTCCGTCACCGAGCTCGCCGCCGGCCTCGCCCACCCGGGCCGCTTCCTCGGCCTCCACTTCTTCAACCCGGCCCCGCTGCTCCCGCTCGTCGAGGTGGTCAGTGGTTTCGCGACCGACCAGGCCGCCGCCGAGCGCGCGTACGAGACCGTCCTGGGCTGGGGCAAGACGCCGGTCCGCTGCGCCGACACGCCCGGCTTCATCGTCAACCGGATCGCCCGCCCCTTCTACGCCGAGGCGTTCGCGGTGTACGAGGAGCAGGGCGCGGACCCGGCGACCATCGACGCCGTGCTCCGCGAGAGCGGCGGCTTCAAGATGGGCCCGTTCGAGCTGACCGACCTGATCGGCCAGGACGTCAACGAGGCCGTCACCCGCTCCGTCTGGGACTCGTTCTTCCGCAGCCCCAAGTTCACCCCCTCGCTCGCGCAGCGCCGGCTCGTCCAGTCGGGCCGCCTCGGCCGCAAGTCGGGTCACGGCTGGTTCCCCTACGGCCCGGACGCCACGCTCCCGCGTCCGCACACCGCCGGTCCCGAGGAGGCCCCGGCCAAGGTCACCGTCGTCGGCGACCTCGGCCCCGCGGCCGGTCTCGTCGACCTCCTGGAGGAGGCGGGCATCGCGGTCACGGCCACCGGGCACGGGGGCCCGTACATCCAGTTGCCCGGCGAGGGGCAGCTCGTGCTCGCGGACGGCAAGACCGCGGTCGAGTTCGCGGACGTCGTCTACTTCGACCTCGCGCTCGACTACCGCGAGGCCACCCGCATCGCGCTCTCCGCCGGCGAGGACACCAGCGAGCGCACCCTCGCGGAGGCCGTAGGCCTTTTCCAGAAGCTCGGCAAGGACGTCTCCGTCATCGGTGACGTGCCCGGCATGATCGTCGCCCGGACCGTCGCGATGCTGATCGACCTGACGGCCGATGCCGTGGCGCGCGGCGTGGCCACCGCCGAGGACATCGACACCGCGATGCGGCTCGGCGTCAACTACCCGCTGGGTCCGTCCGCCTGGCACGAGCGCCTCGGCCGCGACTGGGCGTACGACCTGCTGCACCACCTCGACGAGCGCTGTCCGGGCGGCCGGTACGCGCCCTCCCTGGCGCTGTTCAAGCTCGGCTACGCGGAGGACGAGGACGCGCTCGGGGACGAGCTCGGAGACGAGCTCGGCGAGGAGCTCGGGGACGAGATGGGCTACGAGCTCGGGGACGACATCCGGGGGGACGCCCAGTGACCACCGCCAGGCGTGACACGTACACCCCCGAGACGCTGCTCACCGTCGCCGTCCAGGTGTTCAACGAGCGCGGTTACGACGGCACCTCGATGGAGCACCTCTCCAAGGCCGCGGGCATCTCCAAGTCCTCGATCTACCACCACGTCGCCGGCAAGGAGGAGCTGCTGCGCAGGGCGGTCAGTCGCGCCCTCGACGGCCTCTTCGCCGTCCTGGAGGAGCCGGGCGCGCTCCGCGGCCGAGCGGTGGAGCGGGTCGAGTACGTCACGCGGCGCACGGTGGAGGTGCTGCTGGCCGAACTGCCCTACGTGACGCTGCTGCTGCGCGTCCGGGGCAACACGCGCACCGAGCGCTGGGCGCTGGAGCGCCGGCGCGAGTTCGACCACGCGGTGGCCGACCTGCTGAAGGCCGCCGCGGCCGAGGGCGACCTGCGCACGGACGTGGACAGCCGGCTCGCCACCCGCCTGCTGTTCGGCATGGTCAACTCCCTCGTGGAGTGGTACCGCCCCTACCCGGGCGCGGACCACTCCCAGCTCGCGGACGCCGTCGCGCACATGGCCTTCGACGGACTGCGCACGAGCACGATCTGATCGCTCGGCGACCGGTCGGGCCCGTGGTCGCTCGCCGACCGGTACCCCCCCCCCGATCGGCCGCATCGCGTCCGCCGCCACCTGAACGGCTCCGTCCGTGCGGCGCCCGCCGGCCGCCGCCGTGACGATGGCCGCATGCCCCTGGACCCGGACATCGCCGCGCTCATGCACCGCCTCGGCGTCGAAGGGCCGTCGCCCGGCCCGCCGCCGGGCATGGCCGAGCGGCGGGCCGGCAACCGGCGGCTCTCGCTCGCCGTCGCCCCCGACCCGCCGCTCGCCGTGGGCTCCGTCGCGGACGACACCCTCGCCGGGGTCCCCGTACGGATCTACCGCCCGCGGCCCGCGGGCCCTGCGCCGGCCATCGTCTTCTGTCACGGCGGCGGTTTCATCGTCGGTGACCTGGACACCCACGACGCGGTCTGCCGCCGTCTGTGCCGCGACGTGGAGGCGGTCGTGATCGCCGTCGACTACCGGCTCGCGCCCGAGCACCCCTTCCCGGCCGCGTACGAGGACTGCCTCGCCGTCGCCCGGGACGTCGCCGGCCACCCCGAGCGCTTCGGCGGCGGCAGCGGCGTGTTCGCCCTCGCAGGGGACAGCGCGGGCGCCAATTTCGCCGCCGCCATCGCCCTGGCCCTGCGCGACGCCGGTACACCGGTCGCCGCCCAGTTGCTGGCGTACCCCGTCACCGACCTGACCGGCCGCGGCGGCTACCCGTCGATGGAGGAGAACGCCACCGGCTATGTGCTGACGACGGCCGAGATCGAGGACGACATCCTGCTCTACGTCGGCGACGACCCCGCAACCGCCGCGGACGGCCGCGCCTCACCGCTGCTCGCCGAGGACCACCGGAACCTGGCCCCGGCGGTCATCGGCGTCGGGGAGTTCGACCCGCTGCGGGACCAGGTACTGGCCTACGCGCGGGCCCTGGAGGACGCGGGCGTCGCCGTGCGCCCACACCTGTACCCCGGCCTCGTCCACGGCTTCCTGAACTACGACGCCCTCGTGCCCGCGGCGGACGCGGCCGTCGCGGAGCTCTTCGGCGAGCTGCGCGCCCTCGTACGGCCTACGGCTGCTCCTACGGCTCCTTCTACGGCTGCTCCTCGGTGAGCGGGGCGAGCGGGTTGAGCGAGGCGAGGGCCGGGCCCCCGACCGGGCCGGGCTCCAGTAGATCCGTTTCCTCGAACACCAGCAGCGTGCGCGTGGACAGCACTTCCGGGATCGACTGGAGGCGGGTGAGGACCAGCTCGCGCAGGGTCCGGTTGTCCGGGGTGTGCACCAGCAGGAGCACGTCGAAGTCGCCGCTGACCAGGGCGATGTGCGCGGCGCCCGGGAGCTCGCGGAGCTTCTCGCGGACCGTGCGCCACGAGTTCTGGACGATCTTCAACGTGATGTACGCCGATGCGCCCTGACCCGCGCGTTCGTGGTTCACCCGGGCAGTGAAGCCCTGGATCACGCCGTCGTCGATGAGCCGGTTGATCCGCGCGTAGGCGTTGGCCCGGGACACGTGGACCTGCTCCGCGACCGACCGTATCGAGGCCCGGCCGTCCGCCTGGAGCAGCCGCAGGATCGACCGGTCGATCGGGTCCAAGGGCCGGGGCGGGACGGGTGTGGCGGACGCGGAGGTCGCGCCGGGTGGTGGTCCGGAGGGGGCCGGCGGTGCGGGAGGGGCCCCTTTGGCGCCTCCGGGCGGGACGGGTCCGGCGCTCCCCTCGGAGCCCGCCGCGGCCATTTGTTCATCCGGCATTGCCCACTGCCTCCCTCTCCTGGACGTCCTGCATCCATCCCAGGGCCCCGACGCCACTTTGTCCACAGCCTGGAGGTGCCTGTAGCCAAATTGCGCAGACAACCGAACAATCGGTAGGTGAGGGGCCTCACACCCGGGGCACTCATGCCCGCTTCCTACGAGGAGGTGTACGCCGCCATGACGGTCCAAGAGCTGCCCGGTGCCGGGGCGTCCCACCGTTCGACCCCGCCGCCCGCCTGGAGGCCGCGCAAGGACGCCGCCGCGCTGCTCCCGGACCCCGAGCCCTACCGGGTGCTGGGCACTCCGGCGGCGGACAAGCTCGATGCCGGGCTGATGCGCCGGTACTACGCCGAGCTGGTGCGCGGACGCCGCTACAACGCCCAGGCCACCGCGCTCACCCGGCAGGGGCGGCTCGCCGTCTACCCGTCCACCGTGGGCCAGGAAGCGTGCGAGATCGCCGCCGCGCTGGTCCTGGAGGACCGGGACTGGCTCTTCCCCAGCTACCGGGACACCCTGGCGGCCGTGGCGCGCGGCCTGGACCCCGTACAGGCGCTGACCCTGCTGCGCGGCGACTGGCACACGGGCTACGACCCGCGCGAGCACCGCATAGCCCCGCTGAGCACCCCGCTCGCCACGCAGCTGCCGCACGCCGTGGGCCTGGCGCACGCCGCCCGGCTGCGCGGGGACGACGTGGTCGCGCTGGCCATGGTCGGCGACGGCGGCACCAGCGAGGGCGACTTCCACGAGGCGCTGAACTTCGCCGCCGTGTGGCAGGCACCGGTGGTCTTCCTGGTCCAGAACAACGGCTTCGCGATATCCGTCCCGCTCGCCAAGCAGACCGCCGCCCCGACGCTGGCCCACAAGGCCGTCGGGTACGGGATGCCCGGCCGGCTGGTCGACGGGAACGACATCGCCGCGATGCACGAGGTGCTGACCGAGGCCGTCGAGCGGGCGCGCTCGGGCGGCGGTCCGACGCTAATCGAGGCGGTCACCTACCGGATCGATGCGCACACCAACGCCGACGACGCGACGCGCTACCGCACGGACGCGGAGGTCGAGGCGTGGAAGACGCACGACCCGGTGGCGCTGCTGGAGCGCGAGCTGACCTCGCGCGGGCTGCTGGACGCGGAGGGCATACAGGTGGCCAAGGACGCGGCCGAGGCGATGGCGGCGGCGCTGCGGGACGCGATGAACGCCGAGCCGGTGCTCGACCCGATGGACCTCTTCGCGCACGTCTACGCGGAGCAGACCGGGCGGCTGCGCGAACAGGCGGAGCTGCTGCGCGCCGAGCTGGAAGCGGAGAACGAGTGATGGCGACGGTGGCGGTGCGGCCGGAAACGAAGCCGGCGACCATGGCGCAGGCCCTCGGCAGGGCGATGCGCGACGCGATGGCCGAGGACCCGACGGTCCACGTGATGGGTGAGGACGTCGGCACACTCGGCGGGGTCTTCCGGATCACGGACGGCCTCGCGAAGGAGTTCGGCGAGGACCGCTGTACGGACACCCCGCTCGCGGAGGCGGGGATCCTGGGCGCCGCGGTCGGCATGGCCATGTACGGGCTGCGGCCGGTCGTCGAGATGCAGTTCGACGCGTTCGCGTACCCGGCCTTCGAGCAGCTGATCTCGCACGTGGCGAAGATGCGCAACCGGACGCGGGGCGCGATGCCGCTGCCGATCACCATCCGCGTGCCGTACGGCGGCGGGATCGGCGGGGTGGAGCACCACAGCGACTCCTCCGAGGCGTACTACGTGGCGACGCCCGGGCTGACCGTGGTCACCCCGGCGACCGTCGAGGACGCGTACGGACTGCTGCGCGCCTCCATCGCGAGCGATGACCCGGTGGTGTTCCTGGAGCCGAAGCGGCTGTACTGGTCGAAGGCGCCGTGGTCGCCCGACGCCCCGGCGGAGGTTCCGGGCATCGGCAAGGCGCTGGTGCGGCGGGCGGGCACGAGCGCGACGCTCATCACCTACGGGCCGTCGCTGCCGGTGTGCCTGGAGGCCGCCGAGGCGGCGCGCGAGGAGGGCTGGGACCTGGAGGTCCTGGACCTGCGCTCGCTGGTCCCGTTCGACGAGGAGACGGTGGTCGCGTCGGTACGTCGGACAGGGCGCGCGGTGGTGGTCCACGAGGCCGGGGGCTTCGGCGGGCCGGGCGCGGAGATCGCCGCCCGCGTGACGGAGCGGTGCTTCCACCACCTGGAGGCGCCGGTGCTGCGGGTGACGGGGTTCGACATCCCGTACCCGCCTCCGATGTTGGAGAAGCACCACCTGCCGGGCGTGGACCGGATCCTGGACACCGTGGGACGCCTGCAGTGGGAGAACTGATGCCGCAGGTACTGGAGTTCAAGCTGCCCGACCTCGGAGAGGGACTGACCGAGGCGGAGATCGTCCGCTGGCTGGTGGCGGTCGGTGACGTCGTCGAGATCGACCAGCCGGTGGTCGAGGTCGAGACGGCCAAGGCGATGGTGGAGGTGCCGTGCCCGTACGGGGGCGTGGTCACCGCCCGGTTCGGGGAGGAGGGGACCGAACTGCCGGTCGGCGCGCCGCTGATCACGGTGGCGGTGGGTCCCGCGGAGCCGGCGTCGTCTTCGGGGGCGTCGGAGTCGGCGGAGTCGGCCGGCTCGGGCAATGTGCTGGTCGGGTACGGCACGGACCACTCGCGGCCGGCGCGCAGGCGGCGGATCCGGCCCGGGGCGTCGGCCGCCGTGGCTCCGGTTGCTCCGGCTCCGGTGGCCGTGGCGCCCGTCACTGTGGGGCCGGTCACGGTGGGGCCGGTTCCGGTGATCTCGCCGCTCGTACGGAAGCTGGCCCGGGACAACGGGGTCGATCTGCGGGCGCTGCGGGGGTCGGGTCCCGAGGGACTGATCCTGCGGGCGGACGTGGAGGCGGCGCTGCGGGCGGAGGTCGCGCAGGCGCCGGTGGCCGCGCCGGTGGCCGCCGCCGCGGATGCGGGTGAGCGCATCCCGCTCAAGGGGCTGCGGGGGGCGGTGGCGGAGAAGCTGTCGCGAAGCCGCCGCGAGATCCCGGAGGCCACCTGCTGGGTGGACGCGGACGCCACGGAGCTGATGGCGGCGCGGGCCGCGATGAACGCCGCGGACGGCCCCAAGATCTCGGTGCTGGCGCTGCTGGCCCGGATCTGCACGGCCGCGCTCGCGAAGTACCCGGAGCTCAACTCCACCGTGGACCTGGCGGCGAAGGAGATCGTCCGGCTCCCGGCCGTGCACCTGGGCTTCGCCGCGCAGACCGAACGGGGACTGATGGTCCCGGTGGTGCGGGACGCCCAGACGCGCAGCCCCGAGTCCCTGTCGGCGGAGTTCGCCCGCCTCACGGAGCTTGCGCGGGCCGGGAAGCTGGCACCGGCGGACCTCACGGGCGGCACGTTCACGCTGAACAACTACGGCGTGTTCGGGGTCGACGGCTCGACGCCGATCATCAACCACCCCGAGGCGGCCATGCTGGGCGTCGGCCGGATCATCCCGAAGCCGTGGGTACACCGGGGCGAGCTGGCGGTACGGCAGGTGGTGCAGCTGTCGCTCACCTTCGACCACCGGGTCTGCGACGGCGGCACGGCCGGGGGCTTCCTGCGGTACGTGGCCGACTGCGTGGAATCCCCGGCGGTGCTGTTGCGCTCGCTGTAACTCGCCCGAGTGGGAGCCCGAAGGGCGCGCCGTGCGACCGGGCGCGCCCTTCCGTCGTCTCCGCGCCGGGGCGGGTGCCGCGGGCGGCCCGGTCCGGCCTGGCCCGGGCCGGCCTGGTCCAACCCGGCTCGCGCCGGGCGGGTCGGGGCGCTCAGCGGCCCGCTACGCCTGCGCCCCGGATGGTTCGCGACCCGGGACCGAGCGGTGATCCTCTTGCCCGCGGGAGCACGCGGGGCGGGACGCCGTACGGGCCGTTTCGGCGACCCACGGCGTCCCGACCCGGAGCCCGGAACCCGGCCGTGCCGGCCTCCGTGCACGGTCTCGTCCTCGATCGGTTGCGGAAGGGGCGGCGAGGCGCGCCGCGAGGCCCGGTGGGGCTGGTTACGCCTGCCGCCGGAGGACCGTCGTCACACCGTCAGCAGCAGCTTGCCGACGTGCGCGCTGGACTCCATCACCCGGTGCGCCTCGGCCGCTTGCGCCATCGGATACGTCGCGTGCACCACCGGCCGGACCCGGCCCGTCGACACGAGCGGCCACACGTGCTCCCGCACCGCCGCCACGATCGCCGCCTTCTCCTCCAGCGGTCGGGACCGCAGGGAGGTCGCGGTGACCGCCGCCCGCTTGGCCATCAGCACACCCAGGTTGAGCTCCGCCTTCACTCCGCCCTGGAGCCCGATCACCGCGAGCCGGCCGTTCACGGCCAGCGCGTCCAGGTTCCGCGCCAGGTACTTCGCACCGACGATGTCGAGGATCACGTCCGCCCCGGCCCCGTCCGTCGCGGCCCGAATCTCTTCCACGAAGTCCTGCTCGCGGTAGTCGATCAGGATGTCGGCGCCCAGTTCCGCACAGCGCGCCAGTTTCTCCTTGCCGCCGGCCGTCACCGCCACCCGGGCGCCGACCGCCTTGCCGAGCTGGATCGCCATCGTGCCGATGCCGCTGGACCCGCCGTGCACCAGCAGGGTCTCGCCGGGACGCAGCCCGGCCACCATGAACACGTTCGACCAGACCGTCGTCACCACCTCGGGCAGCGCGGCGGCCGTCACCAGGTCCACCCCGGCCGGTACCGGAAGCAACTGCCCCGCCGGGATCGCGACCCGCTCCGCGTAGCCGCCGCCGGCCAGCAGCGCGCACACCTCGTCCCCCACCGACCAGCCGGAGACGCCCTGTCCGACCGCGACGATCCGCCCCGAACACTCCAGGCCCGGATGGCGGGAGGCGCCCGGCGGCGGGTCGTAGAAGCCCTGCCGCTGAAGGACGTCCGCGCGGTTCACGGCGCTCGCCGCGACCTCGACGAGTACCTCGCCCTGGCCTGCCACCGGATCGGGTGCTTCGGCCCACACCAGGGCCTCGGGTCCGCCGGGCTTCTCGATGGTGATCGCATGCATGGCCCGGAGGCTACGCGAACCGGGCCCCCGCCGCACCGGTGAGGGCCCGCCGATCGCACGGCGGCGGGCCCCGCCAACGCGGCCGGCCGCTAACCGACAAGCCCCGGTGAAGCGGCCGGGCCCGCGCGGACGATGGTGATCAGACGGTCCGTCGACTGGAGCGGGCTCGCCTGTGGATCGTCGTAGGCGAGCAGCCGGTGCCCCCGCAGCACACTCACCACCAGGTCGTCCGACTCCCGCACGCCCTTGCCGACCTCGGGCCTGGTGACGGGTCGTTCGATCAGGTCCAGGCCGCTGCCCTGCTGGATCAGGTCCTCCATCACGGTGCCCGCACTGGGGCTGAGCACCGACAGGCCCAGCAGCCGGCCCGCCGCGCTCGCGCTCGTGATGACCGCGTCAGCCCCGGACTGTCGCAGCAGCGGCGCGTTCTCCTCTTCCCGGACCGCCGCGACGATCTTCGCGCCCCGGTTGAGCTGGCGCGCCGTCAACGTCACCAGCACCGCGGTGTCGTCGCGTTGCGTGGCGATGACGATCTGCCGGGCCCTGGGCAGTTCGGCCCGCAGCAGCACATCCGAGCGGGTGGCGTCGCCGACAACGCCGGTGAACCCCTCCGCCGCCGCGACGTCGATCACCTTGGCGCTCGGGTCGACGATCACGATCTGGTCCTTGCGCAGGCCGGTGGCCAGCAGCGTCTGGAGGGCCGAGCGGCCCTTCGTGCCGAACCCGACGACGACCGTGTGGTCACGCACGTTCTTCCTCCAGCGGTTCAGCCGCCACTCTTCCCGGGTCCGCTCGGTCAGGACCTCCAGGGTGGTCCCGACCAGGATGATCAGGAACAGCACGCGCAACGGCGTGATCAGCAGGATGTTGGTCAGCCGTGCACTGACGCTGTACGGGACGATATCGCCGTAGCCGGTCGTCGAGAGCGTCACGGTCGCGTAGTAGACGCAGTCGAGGAAGTCGACCGTCTCGTTGGCGTTGTCGTGATAGCCGTCGCGGTCGAGCCACACGGTCAGCACCGTCAGGCACATCACGAAGAAGGCCACCAGCAGCCGTCGCGCCACCTGCCGCAACGGCTTCTGGACGACGCGCTTGGGCAGGGTGACCCGCCGCGCCACGAGCGCCTCGTCCGCGCGCCGGGCCATCGCGTCCTGGCCGGGCTGTTTCACGTGAAACATCCTCCCGAGGCCCAGGGCAGGTCGAGCATCTCCAACTCCTGCCCCGACCGCGCGCCGTGCGGCGGTACGACGGCCAGCGCGTCGGCGGCCGCCACACCGCGGAGCATCGCCGGACCGTGGTAGCGCAGCGGCACCGCGTGTTCCTCGGTCAGGAGCACCGGCACGAGCCGGGTGTCGTACGGGTGTCCGGGGACATCGCCCTGGACCGGAACGGCGTACCGCGGGCGCCTACGCCGACCCGCGAGCGCGCGCAACAGCGGTTCGGCGAGCGTCAGCAGTCCGGAGACCGCGGCCAGCGGATTGCCGGGCAGCCCCACCAGGTGACGGCCGTCGACCCGGTCACCGATCCGGGCCAGCAGCATCGGATGCCCGGGGCGTACGGCGACCCCGTCGATCAGCAGTTCCGCCCCGGCCCGGCTCAGGACGGGGTGGACGTGGTCGACGGGGCCCGAGGCGGTGCCGCCGGTGGTGACGATCAGATCGGCGGTGGACGTGGTGACGGCCTCGAACAGGGCCTCGGCCCCGGCCGGGTCGTCGCCGAGCCTTCGTGTGCAGGTGACTTCGGCGCCGAGCCGTTCCAGCCAGGGGCCGAGCATGGGACTGAGGGCGTCGCGGATGAGGCCGTCGTGGGGGCGGCCCTCGGTGAGCAACTCGTCGCCGAGCACCAGGATGTCCACCGTGGGCCGGGGCCGGGTCTCCAGCTCGTCGTACCCGGCGGCTGCGGCCAACCCGAGCAGGGCCGGGGTGACCAGAGAGCCCGCCGGCAGGAGCAACTCGCCGGATCGGCACTCCTGGCCGCGCGGGCGGATGTCCTGGCCGGTGACGACGGGCCGCTGCGCGTACAACTGGCCGCCGTCCTCGCGGGCGTGCTCGCTGCGGATCACGGCGGTGGTGTCCGCGGGGATACGGGCGCCGGTGGCGATCGGCACGGCCTCGCCGTCGGCGAGGGGCTCGGGCCGGTCGGAGCCGGCCAGTATCCCGGCGCCGGGCCGCACGGACCAGGGGCCGGGACCGGCGACGACCCAGCCGTCCATGGCGGAGGTGTCGAAGGAGGGCAGGTCCGTGAGGGCGTCCAGGGGCGCGGTCAGCACCTCGCCGAGGGTGTCGGCGAGCGGGACGCGGTGACTGCGGGCGCGGACGCCCGAACCGGCCCGGATGGCGGTTTCCCTGGCCCGGGCCCAAGACGCGGCGCGGTGGCCGCCGGCGGCGCGGGCCGCGTCGGGCACACCGAGGGGGCCGGACGCGCCCGGGGCGCCCGACGCGTGGGGCGAAGGATCGCGGCTCACCAGGGCTAGGGCCTCGTCCAAGGCGCGGTCTGCGTCGGTGCGAGTCATCCGGTGCCGATTTCCGTTCCGGCCGCGGGGGCCTCGTCGGCCCAGCGCAGGGCTAGGGCGGCGGCCTTGCGGGAGGCTTCGGCGACGGCCTGGGCGGGGTCCGCCCCGGTGGCCTCGGCGCGGGCCGCGGCGTACCCCACGAGAAAGGTGGTCAGCGGGGCGGCGGGCCGGTCGACGCCGTGGGCGGCGTCACGGGCGAGGTCGAGGAGGGCCTTGGTGTCGACGGGTAGGTCGATGCCCAGCTCGTTCTTGACGGCGGTGATCCATTGCTCCAGCACGGTCCCATGCTCTCTGATCCGGGCGCGGGCCGTCGCGAGATCGTCCCAGGTGTCGCAGTCGAAGGAGGCGAGTGGCGCAGCGCCGGTGACGGTGGTGAGGTCCAGTTTGGCGGTGAGGGCGCGCAGCGGCAGTCCGGCGAGGGTGCCGTGTTCGGTGGCCAGCAGGGCGATTTCGCGGCGCAGGGGCTCGGTGCGGTAGGCCGCGACGAGGGGCTGGTCGCGGCCGGCGGCGTCGCGGAGCATGACCCCGTCGGGGCCGGGCGCGTCGAGCAGGGCGCGGACGGTGTCCCGGTCCAGGAAGGGCAGGTCGGCGGAGAGCACGAGGACCCGTGCGGCCGAGGTCCGGTGGAGCCCGGCGTCCAGCGCGGCCACGGGGCCGCCTCCGGGCGGGTCCTCGCGGGTCCAGCGGACGGGGCGGGTGGTGGGGCGGCGGGTGCCGACGACGACGGTGGTGTCGGCGTCGGCGCAGGCGTCGAGGACGCGGTCGAGGAGGGTGCGTCCGCCGACGTGCAGGCCGGGTTTGTCGGCCCCGCCCAGTCGCTGCGCGGCGCCGCCGGCGAGGACGATCGCGTCGTAGCTCATACCGATGAGTATGCGGGGGGTGTGTTGCGGGCTGGTTCCGGCGTGCGCCGGGGGCGGGCCGGTCGGCCGTGAGGGCGGGGCCCGTGTCGGGTGGTGCGGCTCACCGATCGGGGCTCCGCCCCGGACCCCGCGCCTCAAGCGCCGGCGGGGTTGGGTTTGGCCGGGCTGGGTTTGGGCCCCGTGTCGGGTGGTGCGGCTCACCGATCGGGGCTCCGCCCCGGACCCCGCGCCTCAAGCGCCGGCGAGGCCGGGTTTGTGGCCGGGCTGGGTCGGGCCGGCGGTGCCCCGGCCCCGCGCTCCGGGTGGGGCGCGGGGTGGAGGGGGTTACAGGTAGGGGCCCGAGCGGATGGCGCCGTGGGGGCCTTCTTCGTCGTCCTCGTGGGACGCGCCCGGAGGGAGGGCGCGGCGCATCTGTTCCAGTTGGGCCCGCGCCGCCATCTGCTGCGCGAACAGAGCCGTCTGGATCCCGTGGAAGAGACCCTCCAGCCAGCCCACCAACTGCGCCTGCGCGATCCGGAGTTCCGCCTCCGAGGGGATCGCCTCCTCCGTGAACGGCAGGGACAGGCGCTCCAGTTCCTCGACCAACTCCGGGGCGAGGCCGTCTTCCAGTTCCTTCACCGACGCGGCATGGATGTCCTTGAGCCGGACCCGGCTCGCCTCGTCGAGAGGTGCGGCGCGTACCTCTTCCAGGAGTTGCTTGATCATGCTGCCGATCCGCATGACCTTGGCGGGCTGTTCGACCATCTCCGTCACCGGGACCTCGCGCGACTCGTCATCGGCGTCGCCGACCGCCGACCCGTCTTGTCCCACGATCAGGACGTGCGGGGGGCTGTCCTGCGACCGTTCACTCCTCGGCATCTCCATGCCGACATTCTCTCGCACACCTCCGTACTCCCACGGTGTGCCCCCGCACAGGCGTGATCCACCCTGTGCGAAGGCCCGTAATCAAACAGTGAGCTTCGCTGATCAGCCCGCCGGTCAGCCCGTCGCGCGCCGCGCCAGCGCGCCGCTCGACCTCGTCACCAACGCCGCCAGCACCGCGGCCCCCAGCGGGACCAGGACCAGCAGTCCGCCCAGCGTCTCCCACGGCACCGCGAACGGCACGTAGGCGACCTGGTCCGAGCCGGAGTGGGAGATCAGCCCTTCCAGCGCGTGCCGTTCGGTCAGCCGCAGCCCCGCGGCCGGCAACAGCCCGGCGGCGGTACCGAGGGCGACGCCCATGAGGGCCACCACCCCGCACTGGAACCCGCTCAGCGTCCGCCGCACGCGCGGCGGCGCCCCGACGGCGGCCAGCGTCTTGAGGTCGGCCCCGGCGTCGGCCTGCGCCAGGCCGGTGGCGATGCCCGCCGCCCCGATGGTGACCAGTCCCGCGAAGATCGTCAGGGCGAGGATCTCAAGACTGTCCCTGCCCTGGTAGCCCTCCTCGATCTTGACGGGGGCGTCGATGCCGATCCGGTCGATCCCGGCCGCCAGCGCCTGGCGTTGGGCGCTCGTCGGCTTCTCGGCGAGGGTGAAGTAGGTGCCGAACGGCGCCGTGCCCAGGCCCGCCGCCCGCACCGCCCCGGGTGGCAGGACCACCTCGATCCCGTATCCGGTGACCGTGTCGGGCGTCTGGTGGACCGGGAAGACCTTGTCGACTCCCTTCGGGTCGTCGCCGGCCCACGGCGTTCCCTGCTCCTGGCCGTCGTCGGTGACGACCCGCAGGGTGATCTTGTCGGCCTTGACGTTGCGCCGGTCGAACGAGACGGCCTGCCCGGACCGCAGCGCGGCGACCGCGCCCGGGTCGCTGACCCCGAGCACCGTGAGCAGGTTCTCGTCGGCCACGACCGTGTCGCGCGGCTGCATGTACTGCTGCTCCTTGCAGCGCCAGTCCTTGCGCAGGGCGCGCAGCCGTTCCGGACTGAAGTCGGACGATCCGTTCTTCGACTCGTAGAGCGGGCAGCGGTTCTCCGGCGGCTTGATGATCTCCAGCCGCCCGCAGCCCGGCTCGGTGGAGTACGCGTCACAGGACGGCTTGCCGACCACGACCCGGTCCACGTCCGCCCGTACGGCCAGGGAGAACTCCTTCGCGAGGGCCTGGCGCGCGGCGGGCACGTCCCTGGAGCGGTCGTCCTCCCGGTTCGTCAGCATGCCCGCACCGGCCGGCAGTGAGGCCACGTACTCGTGCCGGGCTTGAAGGTCCTTGCTGTGCTGGTACGTGGCCACCGCCACGGTTCCGGCCACGGCGGCGAGCACGGCCGCCACAGCCGGAGCCGTACGCCCCCGGTTGCGCACGGCGTCGCGCAGCGCGAGCCGCGGCGACAGCGGCAGCCACCGCCCGGCCCGCCCGAACAGCCCGACCAGCGTCGGTGTCAGGGCGACGACGCCCAGTTCGGCCAGGGCGCTGCCACCGGCCACGACCAGGGTGCCCATCCCGGAGAGGGCCCCGTACAGGGCGAGCGCGGCGCCCGCCGCGATGGCGACGATCCCGATGACGGGCAGCACGCGGTTGGCGCCCCGGACCCCGCGACGACCCGTCAGCGAGGCCAGGACGGTCTGCCGGGAGGCGGTGACGGCGGGGACGATCGCGGCGAGCAGGCCCGTCAGTACGGCGACCAGCGCGACGGCGGCCAGTTCCAGGGGCCGGACCTCGAACCCGCCCCAGCGCAGCCCCAGGTACTCCTCCAGCACCGGCCGGAGCCCCACGGTGAGGGCCACGCCGAGGGCGGTGCCGACGACCGCGGACGCCGCGCCGATGACCAGGCCGCCGGACAGGACGATGGCCCGGATGTGCCGCCGGTCGCCGCCGTTGGCCCCGACCAGGCCGAGTTGGCGCGCGGAACGCCGGGCACCGACGGCGAAGGCCGGACCGGCCAGCAGACAGATCTCCAGCATGGCGAGGCCCACGACCGTGGCGAGCACGGTCAGTTCGACGGCTCGCGCCGACGAGCCGTCGTAGTCGTCGGCACTGCCCTCCTTGCGTTGCTGCGCGTACAGCGGGATGTCGGAGTCCGCCGGCGGGTGGAGGCTGACGGTGCGCGAGACGGCGAGGAAGCCCTTGGCGTTGGCCGCCCGCACCATGTTCCACGTGAAACCATCACCGCCGACCTTGACGAGGAAGGTGTCGTCGACGCCCAACCCTTGCGCGCCGGCCTGCGTGAGGGCCCGGTCGAGCGGGCCGAGCAGGGTCCGGGGCGGCGCGATGATCTGTGGGGTGTTGAGCGCGGACGGGAGCTCGTACGCGCCCACGATCCGGTAGGACCGGGTCGCGCCCCGAGGGGTCAGCTCGGAGCCGACGGAGAAGCCGGACTCCTTGAGGAAGGAGTCGGTGGCGATGACCTCCCCCGCCGCGGCGGGCAGCCGGCCCCGCTTGAGGGTGAGCATCCCCTCCACGAGCGGGCTGGCCGTGTCCACCTCGCGCAGATCGGTGTCGAGCAGTCCGTGGGTGGTGCGGACCTTCGCGCTGCCGTGGCTGTCCTGAAGGGCCTGGGCACCCGGCGGGAGGAGGGACGAAACCGGAACGTTCTCGTGCTTCGCCTTCGAGGGATCGAAGTCCCGGTAGCCGCCGACGGGTTCGTACCGGTCGCCCGACGGGTTCTGGTAGACGGGCGAGCCGAAGGAGGTGGTGTTCAGACGTGCGTCGGCGCCGCCGATCTGCCGGGACAGGGTCTGCTCGGTGGAGAGTTCGGAGCTGCGCCACGTCAGGTCGACGGCGCTCACGCCGACGATCGGCAGGGCGATCATCGCGAGGACGAGGGCGCTGCGTCCCTTGGCGCGCCAGGCGTCACGGCGGGCGATGCGGACCGCCGCGACCCACCCGTGGTACCAGGACGAGGGGAAGGACGCGGTCCTTGACGACGCGCGGGACGACGGGCTGGACGACGCGCGGGACGACGGGCTCACAGGCCGCCCGCCCGCCCGGAGAGCAGCGAATCGGCCCCGCTGCGCACCGTCGAGTCCACGACGCTGCCGTCGCGCAGGAACACGACCCGGTCGGCCCAGGCGGCGAACCTCGGCTCGTGGGTGACCAGGATGCCGGCCGCACCGGCGTCACAGCGCGAGCGCAGCAACGCGAGGACGGACTCGCCGGTCTCGGAGTCGAGGGCGCCGGTGGGCTCGTCGGCGAGGACCAGACGGCGGTCGCCGACCAGGGCGCGGGCGATGGCCACGCGCTGCTGCTGGCCGCCGGACATCTCGTCGGGGAACCGGTCGGCGAGCTGCCCGAGGTTCATCTCCTCCAGCGCGGCCAGCGCCGATGCGCGCGCCTTGCGGGCGGATACCCCGTCCAGCTCGCGGGGCAGCGCCACGTTCTCGGCGGCGGTGAGGGCCGGGATCAGGTTGTAGTCCTGGAAGACGTAGCCGATGCTGCGGCGGCGCAGCGCGGCCAGTTGCCTGCGGCTCGCGGTGGTGAGGTCGGTGCCCTCGACGATGACGCGGCCGGAGCTCGGCGCGTCGAGTCCGCCGGCGAGGGTGAGCAGCGTGGACTTGCCGGAGCCGGAGGGGCCCATGACGGCGACGAGTTCGCCGGGGTGGACGGCCAAGTCGATTCCGCGCAGGGCGTGTACCTCGGTGGCGCCGCTGCCGTGTGTCCGGACGAGTTTCTCCAACTGGAGTACGGGGCGCTGCGTGTGCTGGTCGGGCATATGGGTTCCCCCCTGGAACGGTGGTTCAGCGCCGCCGCAGACGTGCGGTGCGGTGCGGGTCGGTGGTCGCCGCGGCGCCGGGGCCGCTCACGGCCGCCGCGGCGGGTGCGTCGGCGGCCGGGGTGGAGGTGGCCGGAGTGGAGGCGACCGGCGGCGGGCCGGGCTCTTCGGCGGTCGGAGCGGCCGCGTAGGAGAGCCGCACAAGCCGTGTCTCGCAGTGGTCGAGCCAGCGCGCTTCGGCCTCGGTCTGGAAGATCAGCTGTTCCAGGACGAGCAGCCAGGCCAGGTCGTCGCGTTCATGGGTCTTGCCGCTCTCGATCGCTGCGAGGGCCTGGGCTTTGAGCCGGGTGTAGTCCTGCATCGCCTGGATGGTCGCGTGCCGTTGGGACTGGATGACCGCGCGGATGTCGACGCCCGGAGCGCCGACGGCCATGGCGAGCTTGATGGACAGCTCGTCGCGCGGCGGGTTGGTGCGGTCGACGGGGCGCTCGTACCAGGCGTGCAGTTCGGCGCGTCCGCTGTCGGTGATGGCGTAGAGCGTGTGGCCGGCCGGGTCCTCGCCGCCGGGGGCGACGAGGCCGTCGCGCTCCAGCCGGGCGAGGGTCGTGTAGACCTGCCCGACGTTGAGCGGCCAGGTGGAGCCGGTGCGGGATTCGAACTCGGTACGCAGCTGGGAGCCGTACCGAGGACCCCTTTCGAGCAGTGCGAGAAGGCCGTGACGGATGGACATACTCAGTATGTAAACCGAGTATGCACCTGGCCGCAACCGCCTGAGGTCGTACGTCCTGAGAGGGACCGGCCGCCCCGCGGACCCGGCTCGTCACCCTGCCCGGTGCCTCGCGGGCCGGCGCTTCCGCGCTACCGACCCCGCCGCAGCCGCACTCCGATGAACCCCAGACCCAGCCCCATCAGGGCGAGCCCCGTCCCGAGGGGAAGCATGTGCGCGGCCAGGTCGGCGGCCCGGTCGTTCCCCCCGGTACCGAGGGCGCCGACTCCGGCGCTCGGACTCGCCACCCCGTCGGGGACGGGGCTCGTCGCGGACGAGGGCGCCCCGGACGGGGCGGTGGACGGCGCCGCGGACGGCGCCCCGGACGGCGGTCCGATCGGCGTGGTCCCGGGCGGAACGGCGGGCGGTCGCTGCGGACGCGCGGGTCGTTGGCGCGGCCGGGAGGCCACCATCGCCTCGGGGTCGGCCGGCTCGCCGACGGGCCGTCCCGGGTGCTCACGCCCCACCCCGGCCGCGCTTCCGGCCAGTTCCTCGTACGCCTCTCGGGGTACGTCATCGGGTACGTCGGCCACCGCGTCGGCGCTCGCGGAGGCGATCGGGACCCGCGCGGAAGCGGAACCCCGGCCTTGCGCGGGCGCGACGCCCAGAACCGCGACGGCGACCAGCGCGGCCCAGGCCGACCACACCGGCGCGCGGAGGCGTTGGGTCACCGGAAAGCCCCTCCCGTCCGAGCGGCGCGGGCGGCGCGAGCGCGCGGGACGGCGGTCGCTCGGGCCCGTTCACGGCTCACACTCGCACGGGGGGACAAAAGCGGCATCCCGGGCCGCCCGACAGGGTGGCCCGGGACGCGGGCCAACAGGATGGCCCGGGATGCGGGAGCGCCGGAGCGCCGTGGCGGCGGCCCGCCTCAAACGCCGGCGGGGCCGGAGTTGTTCGCCGCGCCTACTGCGGGTCGCCGGTGGACACGGTCAGCGTGTACTCCTGGTCCTTGGTCACCGCGGTCCCGGCCGGCGGGAACTGCGCCAGCACGGTGTCCTGCCCGAAGACCGCCTCGTCCTTGGTCTCGATCTTGTACTTGCCACCCGCGGCCTGGATGCACAGCTTCACCGAGCCCAGGTTCTTGTACGTGAAGTCGGGGGCCGACACCTTCGAGGCGTCCCGGAAGTCCTTGGACGGGTTCTTGCACTTCTCCGTCTCCATCGTGCGCGAGGTGTCCGGACCCTTGTGTCCCGCCTTCGCGGGACCCGACGCCGATGCCGACGCCGACGCGGAGGTGTCGGCGCCCTTCGCCTCGTCCTTGTTGCCGCCGCCCCCGTTGAGCGCCGCGATCAGTCCGCCGACGGCCAGCAGCGCAACCACGATCGCGCCGACGATCACCGGAGTGTTCGACTTCGTCGCCGTGGCCGTGCTCCCGGCCCCGCCGCCCGGGTTCGGCGAGATGGTGAACGGCGGCGGCGTCTGCGGGGCGTACTGCTGCTGCGCGTGGTGCGGGGCCGGGGTGTGCTGCTGCGGCGGGTACGCGTACCCGCCCTGCGCCGGGGGGTTCGGCGCGTAGGGGGACGGCGTCGGCTGCGGGGACTGGTACGGCTGCTGCACCGACTGCGGCGGCGTCTGGAAGGTGGAGTCCACCGGCGGGAACACCGCCGAACTCACCCCGGCGCCGCTGCCGCCCGCCGCCGCTCCGGGAACGATGACCGGCGCACCCGTCTGACCCGCCGACAGAACCCGCGCGATCTCGTCCGCCATGGCCGCGGCCGTCGGGAAACGCTCGTTCGGGTTCTTCTTCAGGGCCCGGGCCACCAGCGCGTCCATCGCCGGGGTCACGGAACGGTTCACGGAGGACGGCGCGACCGGCTCCTCCTGGACGTGCGCGTACGCGATGGCGAGCGGCGAGTCCGCGTCGAAGGGCAGCCGGCCGGTCAGCAACTGGAACAGCATGATGCCGACCGAGTACAGGTCGGAGCGGGCGTCCACCGCACGACCCAGCGCCTGCTCGGGAGACAGGTACTGCGGGGTGCCCACGACCATGCCCGTCTGCGTCATCGAGGTGACCCCCGACTGCATGGCCCGCGCGATGCCGAAGTCCATGACCTTGACCACGCCGCGCTTGGTCATCATCACGTTGCCGGGCTTGATGTCGCGGTGGACCAGCCCCATCTCGTGGCTGGTCTCCAGCGCGGCCAGCACGTCGGCCGTCACCTTCAGCGCCCGGTCGGCCGGCATCGCGCCGTACTGACTGACGTCCGCCTGGAGCACGGAGCCGAGCGGCTGCCCCTCCACGTACTCCATCACGATGTACGGCATGGGGGCGCCGTCGTCCGCGGCGGAGCCGCCGAACGTCACCGTCCCCTCGCCCGTGTCGAATACCGAGACGATGTTGGTGTGCGACAGTTTCGCTACAGCCTGCGCCTCGCGGCGGAACCGTTCGCGGAAGGAGGCTTCCCGGCCCAGTTCGCTGTGCAGGGTCTTGATGGCGACGTGTCGGTCGAGCGCCGAGTCGTAGGCGAGATAGACGGACGCCATGCCGCCCTCGCCCAGCAAGTCCCTTAGCTGGTAACGGCCACCGGACAGGGAACCGCCTGCGTACCGGCCCCGTGTGCCGTCCTGGCTCATGACTGTTGCTTCCCCTCGGGCTGTGTCCGAACGCGTCTGGCAGAGCGCATGTCGGGCCCAGTCTGCCGGAGGGCAAGCCGCAGTCAAGCCAGGTGCCCGTTCCGTGACCGGGGGGCCACGGCGTGCCATTGCCCGAACGGCGACCTGTTCCGAGGCTGTAGCGTTCGTCGGAGCACCCGAAGAGGACCCGCAGAAGTTACGGACGAGAGAGACGACGGCGAGGACTGATGGCACCCGAACCCGACGGAACCGGCGCCGGGATGGCCGAGGATCCTGAGCATTGGGGCGCAGGCGGCCTGGTGGGCGACGGCCGCTACCGCCTCACCCACCGCCTGGGACGAGGCGGTATGGCGGAGGTGTTCGCCGCCGAGGACGTCCGGCTGGGCCGCACCGTCGCCGTGAAGCTGTTGCGCGCCGACCTAGCCGAGGACCCGGTCTCCAAGGCCCGCTTCACCCGCGAGGCACAGTCGGTCGCCGGGCTCAACCACCATGCCGTCGTCGCGGTCTACGACTCGGGCGAGGACCGGGTCGGCCCGAACGTCGTCCCGTACATCGTCATGGAGCTGGTCGAAGGCCGCACCATCCGCGAACTCCTGATCAGCGCCGAGGCCCCGGGGCCCGAGCAGGCACTGATCATCGTCTCGGGGGTGTTGGAAGCGCTGGCGTACTCGCACCAGCACGGCATCGTGCACCGCGACATCAAGCCCGCGAACGTCATCATCACCAACACCGGCGCGGTGAAGGTGATGGACTTCGGCATCGCCCGCGCCCTGCACGGTGTGCAGTCGACGATGACCCAGACCGGCATGGTCATGGGCACTCCGCAGTACCTGTCGCCCGAACAGGCGCTCGGCAAGGCCGTGGACCACCGTTCGGACCTGTACGCGACCGGCTGCCTGCTCTACGAACTGCTCGCGCTGCGGCCGCCCTTCACCGGGGAGACCCCGTTGTCGGTGGTCTACCAGCACGTCCAGGACGCGCCGGTGCCGCCCTCGCAACTGCCCGACGGACACCACATCCCGCAGGAGCTCGACGGCCTGGTCATGCGCTCCTTGGCGAAGGACCCGGACGACCGGTTCCAGAGCGCCGAGGAGATGCGCGGGCTGGTCCAGTACGCACTCCGGATGCTCCAGGAGCAGGGGGCCAACTCCGGTACCTGGAACACCGGTCCGGTCACCATGGCGTTGCCGCACGGCCAGCCCGGCGGGGCCGCTCCGACGACGCAGATGCACGGTCCCGGCGGACCGCGCCCGCCGTACGGTCAGAACGCCACGACCTCCCAGTTCCAGCGGCCGATGGTGCCCCCGCTGAACCCCGACGACGGCTCGGCGTTCCCGGGCGGCGGCGGCAACGGGGGGCACGGCAACGGCGGGTACGGCAACGGCGGCTACGGCAACGGCGGCTACGACGACCGCCGCGGCAGCCGTTGGAAGATGTGGGTGTTCGCGGTGCTCGCGGTCCTCGCGATCGCCGGCGGCGTCGCCTACGCGGTCAAGACGATGGGCGGTAGCGGGGGACACACGCCGGGCACCACCCACAGCAGTTCGCCGAACGCCTCGCAGAGCTCGTCTTCCTCCTCGGACACCACGCCGTCCGCGCCGCCCTCGGACTCCTCGCAGTCGACCGACGAGGAGACCTTCAAGCCGACTCCGGGCCGCACCAAGTACACGCAGAGCACCACCCCGACGCCGTCGACGGAGCCCACGGTCTCGGAGAAGCCCACGGTCTCGGAGAAGCCGACGGTCTCGGAGAAGCCGACGGTCTCGGAGAAGCCGACGAAGTCGCCCGGGGGCGGCGGCACCGGCGGGCCGGACAACACCAACGCCGAGTAGGAACGGTCAGGCGGACGGGCCCGGCGGGAATCCCTCCCGCCGGGCCCGCCCGTCTCTGCCCTCGCGCGCGGCTCGCACGCCGGTGGAACGGGAACCGCGGTCGGGAGGCTTCGAGCCCGGGGCTCCGCGCTCCGGAGCTAGACGCGGTTCTCCGCCTGGAGGCGGGCCACGTACGCGGCCGCCTGCGAGCGGCGTTCCATGCCCAGCTTCGACAGCAGGCTGGACACATAGTTCTTGATGGTCTTCTCCGCCAGGTGCAGCCGCTCCCCGATGACGCGGTTCGTCAGGCCCTCGCCGATCAGGTCGAGGATCTTGCGCTCCTGCTCGGTGAGGTGCGCCAGCCTGTCGTCCCCCCGGCCCCGGCCCTTGTTGCCGTCGCGCAGCCGCTCCAGCACCCGGGCGGTGGCCACCGGGTCCAGCAGGGACTTGCCCGCCGCCACGTCCCGTACCGCGCTGAGCAGCTCGTTCCCGCGGATGGCCTTCAGTACGTACCCCGAGGCGCCGGCCATGATCGCGTCGAACAGGGCCTCGTCGTCCGCGAACGACGTCAACATCAGGCACTTGATGCCCTCGTCCTGCGAGCGCACCTCCCGGCACACCTCCACCCCGCTGCCGTCCGGAAGCCTCACGTCCAGGACGGCGACATCGGGGCGGGTCGCCGGGATCCGCACCAGCGCGTCGGCGGCCGAGCCCGCCTCGCCCACGATTTCGATGTCGTCTTCCACGGACAGCAGCTCATGCACTCCCCGGCGCACCACTTCGTGGTCGTCCAGGAGGAATACCTTGATTTTTCCGTTTTCGGGCACGGAGTCAGTTTCACACACTCACCCCTTCCCTGACGCTGTTACCCGGGATAACGTGCCGTTGTTCCGGCCCCCTGCAAGGCTGTGACCAGTGGTTGTTCCCGCAACCGCCGATTTACTTGGATATCCAAGCAAAATCGCAGGTCAAACGGGGTTTCGCAGTTATGCGAGGCACTGGGTAACGTGCATTGCGCAGGGCACTCGCCGGGGCACCTGTCACGCCTGAATCCCGTACCTTCCTCGCACCCACCCCGTGCGCGGGTACGCATACAGGTGAGCCGCACTGGACCCCGGAGAACCCGGGTGCCGGACCGACGGAGGAGCACACGTGACCGTGGAGAGCACTGCCGCGCGCAAGCCGCGACGCAGCAGCGGCACCAAGCGGGCGGCCGGCGCCGATAGCGCCCGCAAGACCGCCGCTGCCACCGCACAGCCGCAGGACGCCGAGCCTCAGCTCGTACAACTGCTGACGCCCGAGGGAGAACGGGTCGAGAGCGCCGACAGCGCGCGGTTCGCGCCCTACGTCGCCGACATCACCACCGAGGACCTGCGCGGGCTCTACCGCGACATGGTCCTGACCCGCCGTTTCGACGGCGAGGCGACCGCCCTGCAGCGTCAGGGCGAGCTGGGCCTGTGGGCTTCGCTCCTCGGTCAGGAAGCCGCCCAGATCGGCTCCGGCCGGGCCCTGCGCGACGACGACTACGTCTTCCCCACCTACCGTGAGCACGGTGTGGCCTGGTGCCGCGGGGTCGACCCGACGAACCTGCTCGGCATGTTCCGCGGCGTGAACCACGGCGGCTGGGACCCGAACACCAACAACTTCCACCTCTACACGATCGTCATCGGCTCCCAGACGCTGCACGCGACCGGGTACGCCATGGGCGTGGCCAAGGACGGCGCGGACTCCGCGGTCATCGCCTATTTCGGTGACGGCGCGTCCAGCCAGGGTGACGTGGCCGAGGCGTTCACCTTCTCGGCGGTGTACAACTCCCCGGTCGTGTTCTTCTGCCAGAACAACCAGTGGGCGATCTCCGAGCCCACCGAGCGCCAGATGCGCGTCCCGCTCTACCAGCGCGCCCAGGGCTTCGGCTTCCCGGGCGTCCGTGTCGACGGCAACGACGTGCTGGCCTGCCTCGCGGTCACCCGCTGGGCGCTGGAGCGGGCGCGCAACGGAGAGGGCCCGACCCTGGTCGAGGCGTTCACGTACCGCATGGGCGCGCACACCACTTCCGACGACCCGACGAAGTACCGGCGCGACGAGGAGACGGCGGCCTGGGAGGCCAAGGACCCGATCCTGCGCCTGAAGGCCCACCTCCTGGCGACGGGCGGCGCCGACGAGGCGTTCTTCGCGCAGTTGGAAGAGGAGAGCGAGACCCTGGGCAAGAGGGTGCGCGAGGTCGTGCGCGCCATGCCCGACCCGGACACCATGGCGATCTTCGAGAACGTCTACGCGGACGGGCACGCGCTCGTCGACGAGGAGCGCGCCCAGTTCGCCGCGTACCTCGCGTCCTTCGAAGGCGGGGAGTGACCACCATGGCCGTACAGAAGCTGACCATCGCGAAGGCGCTCAACGACTCGCTGCGCAAGGCCCTGGAGACGGACCCCAAGGTCCTGATCATGGGCGAGGACGTCGGCAAGCTCGGCGGCGTCTTCCGCATCACCGACGGCCTGCAGAAGGACTTCGGCGAGGAGCGGGTCATCGACACCCCGCTGGCCGAGTCCGGCATCGTCGGCACGGCGATCGGCCTGGCCCTGCGCGGGTACCGGCCGGTCGTGGAGATCCAGTTCGACGGGTTCGTCTTCCCCGCCTACGACCAGATCGTCACGCAGCTCGCGAAGATGCACGCGCGCTCGCTCGGCAAGATCAAGATGCCGGTCGTCATCCGCATCCCCTACGCGGGCGGCATCGGCGCGGTCGAGCACCACAGCGAGTCCCCGGAGACGCTGTTCGCGCACGTCCCGGGCTTGAAGGTGGTCTCGCCGTCGAACGCGAGCGACGCCTACTGGATGCTCCAGCAGGCCATCCTCAGTGACGACCCGGTGATCTTTTTCGAGCCGAAGCGGCGCTATTGGGACAAGGGCGAGGTCGACGTCGAGGCGATCCCGGACGCCCTGCACGCCGCCCGCGTGGCGCGCCCGGGTACGGACCTCACGCTGGCCGCGTACGGCCCGATGGTGAAGGTCTGCCTGGAGGCGGCGGCCGCGGCCGCCGAGGAGGGCAAGTCGGTGGAGGTCGTCGACCTGCGGTCGATGTCCCCGATCGACTTCGACGGGCTCCAGGCGTCGGTGGAGCGCACCCGCCGACTGGTGATCGTCCACGAGGCGCCGGTGTTCCTGGGAGTGGGTTCGGAGATCGCCGCTCGCATCACGGAGCGGTGCTTCTACCACCTGGAGGCGCCCGTGCTGCGCGTGGGCGGTTTCCACGCGCCGTACCCGCCGGCCCGCCTGGAGGACGAGTATCTGCCGGGCCTGGACAGGGTGCTCGACGCCGTCGACCGCTCGCTGGCGTACTGAGGAGAGCCCTGTGACGATCCGCGAATTCAAGATGCCCGACGTGGGCGAGGGCCTCACCGAGGCCGAGATCCTCAAGTGGTACGTCCAGCCGGGTGACACGGTCACCGACGGGCAGGTCGTCTGCGAGGTGGAGACGGCGAAGGCGGCCGTGGAGCTGCCGATCCCCTTCGACGGCACCGTGCACGCGCTCCTCTTCGAGGAGGGCACCACCGTCGACGTCGGCCAGGTGATCATCTCGGTGCGGACCGAGGGCGCCGCCGCCGAGGCGCCGGCGCAGGAGGTGGCGGCCCCGGCCGCCGCTCCGGCCGCCGCCGCCGAGGAGCCGGCCGCCGAGGCGCGTCAACCCGTCCTGGTCGGCTACGGCGTGTCCACCGCCTCCACGAAGCGCCGGCCGCGCAAGACCGTGGCGGCGGCGGGAGCGGGCTCGGTGGCCGCTCCGGCGGCTCCCGCCGCGCCGGTCGCCCCCGCCGTCCCCGTCCCCGCGCAGAACGGGACCGCCGCGCTGAACGGCAACGGCAACGGCAACGGCAACGGCACCGCGCTCGGCACCACCGAGCGCCCCCTCGCCAAGCCCCCGGTCCGCAAGCTCGCCAAGGACCTCGGCATCGACCTGGCCTCGGTGGTCCCCACCGGTGAGGGCGGCGTCGTGACCCGCGAGGACGTGCACGCCGCCGCGTCGGCCGTCCTCGCCCCGCAGGCCGCCCCGGCCCAGGCGCAGGCCGCTCCGGCCGCCGCCCCGGTCCAGGCCCCGGCCGCCGCGGAGGCAGCCGGCACGGTTGCGACCGAGACGACGGCGCGCGAGACCCGTATCCCGGTCAAGGGCGTCCGCAAGGTCACCGCCCAGGCGATGGTCAACTCCGCCTTCACCGCCCCGCACGTCACCGAGTTCATCACCCTCGACGTGACGCGCACGATGAAGCTGGTCCAGCAGCTCAAGGACGACCCGGACCTCGCCGGTCTGCGGATCAACCCGCTGCTGCTCATCGCCAAGGCCGTCCTGGTGGCCATCCGCCGCAACCCGGACGTCAACGCGTCCTGGGACGAGGCGGCCCAGGAGATCGTGCTCAAGCACTACGTCAACCTCGGCATCGCGGCGGCCACCCCGCGCGGCCTGATCGTCCCGAACATCAAGGACGCCCACGCCAAGACGCTGCCCGAGCTCTCAGAGGCCCTGTCCTCGCTGGTCGCCACGGCCCGCGACGGCAAGACCTCCCCGGCCGACATGCAGAACGGCACGATCACCATCACCAACGTCGGCGTCTTCGGCGTCGACACCGGTACGCCCATCCTGAACCCCGGCGAGTCGGCGATCCTCGCGGTCGGCGCGATCAAGCTCCAGCCGTGGGTGCACAAGGGCAAGGTCAAGCCGCGCCAGGTCACCACGCTGGCGCTGTCCTTCGACCACCGGCTGATCGACGGCGAGCTCGGCTCCCGCTTCCTGGCCGACATCGCGGCGGTCCTGGAACACCCCCGCCGTCTCGTCACCTGGTCGTAACGGGACAGGACGAACGCGGCGCCGGTGGCCGGTCTCCCCTGGGGAGCCCGGCCACCGGCCGTTCCGCCCCGGGATCCGTGGATCCGGGCCGGAAAACCCCTGGCCCGGGACGTTCGGCCGGGTGATCATCGGCGGATGCTCTTCCGCGCTGCCACCGCAGACCCCGCCGACATCGACCGCGCCCTCGCGTATCCCGCCGACGGGCCCGTCGAAGCCCTCCCCGCCGACCGCGTCCGCGAGGAACTGGCAGCGGGGCGGCTGCGTCCCGAGTGGACCTGGTTCGCCGAGGACGAGGACGGCGAGATCCTCGCCCGCGCCCTGTGGTGGGGCCGCGAAGACAGCGAACGGCCCATCGCCCTCGACTGCCTCCAGGTCCGGGCCGGCATCGCCGATCCGGCGGCCGTCGCCGCCCGCCTGCTCACCGCCGGACACGCGGCGTTCGGGAACCTCCCCGACTACAACGCCTCGCTGCCGTGCGACTGGCGTGCCCGCCCCGACATCGCCGGGGCCGTCGCCTGGCGCCGGGAGGCGGCGTACAGGGCCGGTCTGACGAGAGCGATCGAGCGACTGCGCTACGAGTGGACGCCGGCCGCCGGGACCGTGGAGCCCACCGGACGGCTGCGCTTCCGCGAGGGCACGGACGAGGAGTTCGTCGAAGCGTTCGCCCGGGTGTCGGCAGGCAGCCTGGACCTGCACACACAGACCGAACTGCGCTCCATGGACGCCACCCGACTCGCCCGTGAGGACGTCGCGTTCTACCGTGACTGTCCCGGTGAACGCTCCTGGTGGCGCCTGGCGGAGCTGCCCGACGGCACCCTCGCCGGCCTGTCCGTTCCCTCCGCGACCCCCTACCACCGCAACGTCGGTTACCTCGGAGTCGTGCCGGAACAGCGCGGCAAGGGCCTGATTGACGAGATCCTGGCGGAGATCACCCGGTTCCACGCGGGCCAGGGCGCCCAACGCATCACCGCGACGACGGACACGGTCAACGCCCCGATGGCCGCCGCGTTCGATCGCGCCGGTTACGAGGTCACGGAGATCCGCCTGGTCCTGGAAGGGCCGTCGCGGGCCTGAGCGCGGGGCGATAGCCTCCGGGCCGGAGGAAGGCCGAGGCGGCTGAGGCGGCCGAGGAAGCCGGCGAGGCCGGGGAAGGCCGGAGGAAGGGGGACGGGTGCCGATCGCCGAGTTGCAGGTGTACTCCGTCGAGGAGGCCGACGTCACCGGCGGGGTGTGCGTCGTCCGCGTCATCGGCGGCGTCGCCCGGGCCGGCCAGGTGTACACCGCCGGGGGCCTCAGGCTCGGCCTGGCCCGCATCGAGGCGTGGGGAGCGCCGCGGGACTTCGTGGACCCTCCGCACGCGGCGCGGGTCCACCTCACCGGGCCCATGGTCGCGCTCCTGTCCCGGGGACAGGTGCTGACCTGCGTACCGCCCGCCGGGCACGCGCTGGCCGACCTGGAGGCATGGCTGGCCACCGACCCGCCGCTGTGCGAGGAGCCGCACCCGGGGCCCCTGCGCGCCTTGGCCGTGGCCCGTACGCACGACGAAACGCTGTCCGACGCGGAACGGTTGCGCTGGGGCCGGGTGGCGCTCGCCGCCGTGGCCCGGGGGGACTACGCGGACGACGCGGCACGCGGGGTCGAGCGGGCGGCCGTACGGGGCTACCTCATCGAGCGGTTCGGGCCCGGCCGGGGCGGCGACCCCGCCGAGCTGTGCCGGGAGGTGCTGGCGCTGATCGACCTGACCCCCGCGCGGGCGGCGGCCGAGGCCGACGTCTGGCGGGACCTCCCCCGGGACCGCATCCTCGGCCTGCGCCGGATCAAGAACCTGCTGCCCTGGATGGCCCTGGTCCGGGCCCACCTGGCGGCTGACGACCCCCTCCGCGCGGCCGTCGACGCCTGGACCACCGTCGCCCCACGGCTCCCCTGAGCCCCCGCCGCGACCCGCGGTCGCCGCTTCCTAGCCGGCCTTGGCGGCGTTGCCGAGCACGTTCGTGGGGGTGATGCGCAGGACCACCCGTACGTTCTCGGCGGGCGCGTCCGCGTACTCCCGGCCGGCGCCCGGCCCCATGTACTCCTCGGCGATCCGGACGGCGACCGCCCGGCCCGTGTCCTCGGTGACCGAGGCGGTGCCGCGGATCTCCGCGTAGAGGAACGGGTTGGTCAGGTCGAAGACGGTCAGGCCGACCCGCGCGTCGCGCACGATGTTCCGCTCCTTACGGCGCCCCTGCTCGGTGGAGACCAGCAGTTCGTCGCCGTCACGGGTCACCCAGACCACAGAACTCTGCGGCCCGCCATCGGGGTTGAGCGTCGTCAGGACGGCCGGGTGCGGCGCGTCCAGCAGCTTGCGTACGGTGTCGTTCAGCTCCACAGTCATACCGGGCAGGCTAGTCGGGGCCGTGCGGCCCCGCGTCGGGTTTCCGCGCCCGCGGTGTGATTACCCGAGGTTCGGGGAGTCACCCCAGGCGAGATTGCGCCAGGGGCTGCCCGGGTCGCTCGTCAGCTCGCGGTGCGCGGTCGCCATCTCCTGGTACCACGGCCCGAATTCCTCCTCGTCGAACTGCATGCAGCGCCCGAGGACGAAACCCGCCGACAGCTCCTCCCAGGACCGGTACGCGAGCCGGCACGCCTTCCCCGCCCGCACGACGGCGTCCTCGGCCTCCGCGAGCGTCCCGAAACGGGCGCCGACGCCCCAGCGGGCCATCTGGGAGGCGCGGCCGTAGTCCCACGCCTCCACCGACCGCACGTACGCGCCCTCGCCGAGCACCCCGTCCGCACGGAACCGCTGCTCGTAGCGGGTGATGCGGCCGATGACCCGCTGCACGCCCGCGATCTCGCCCTCCACCTCGGCGGTCGGGCGCGGCTGCGCCACCGTGACCCCGTCGGGCGTCAGCCGGGGCTCGGCGGCCCGCTCGGCGTTGGCGCGCAGGGTCGCATCGGTGGCGTGCCGCCAGTGCTCGGTGTCCACGGGACCGGCGAACTCCTGTGCCAGCGCCTGGCGGACGCGGAGCGCGAACTCCCAGACGGGGCTGACCATATCGGCCCCCAGCAGACGCTCGGTGGTGACCAGCCACTCCTCGCGGGTGGTGACGCCCCAACTGTCGCGGAGCTTGTCGCGCTCCTTCGTGTAGCCCTGGCCGTGGTAGGCGAGGGCGTTCCAGAACATGCCGTTGCGTACGGAGAGGTGTGCGCCGCAGGCCAGCCCGAAGGCGGCGGGGCCGTGCAGGGGTCCGCCGACGTGGAGGGCGTGGACCTTGTGCCGTTCCAGGCCCGGGTAGCGCGGCCGGCGGCCGTCGTGCAGGGCCCACGTCGCGCGGTGCGCGGGGGTGGCGGGCAGAAGCGTCTCGAAGGGCGTCCCCGGGTTCACCGCCAGGTACGCGGGCCCGTCGGACGGGTAACTCTCGCAGAACCAGCGGAGGTCGACGCTCTCGAAGACCAGGTCGGGGGAGGGCGCGGGCAGCATCCCCTCGGTGAAGACCACGTACGCGTCGGCGCGCATCCGGGGCAGGTGGACGCGTCGACGGCGTATTCGGGTGGGGTGGGCGTCCTGGAAGGACCGCTCCTGCGGGACGAAGAGGTCCGCGAGGGCGAGGGCGTCGAAGAACGCCGGCCAGTTTCCGGCGGTCTTGGCCTCTTCCAGCTCTCGTTCTACGGCGCTCGGCGCGGTCCACGTCCCCATGGGGCGACCCTATCCGGGCGGTCGGACGGCGGTGCGTCCCGTGCCACCGGCGTGCGAACGGCCCGTCCACGGCGGGTGCTCCGGCAGTCGTGGACGGGGACCGGCCGGTCGCGCCGACCCGACGCCACGGCCGACTGGTCACGCTGGGTGATGGTGGCGCGTCCGTATGGGTCGCGCCCGGGGGTGAAGCGGTTTGGGCAGGTCAGGTGGGGGTTTTACGCCGTTGCGCGGCGTGTCGGGAGCACTGGAGGGGCGTCTCCGGTTGCGGGCGGTGACCGGCTGACGGTCAGTGGTATGGGGCATCTCCACCGCCCTGCGTCATCCCGAACCGAACGATCAGTGACATCTCTGAACAGGAGCGAGCCGTTGCACCGCATCACCCGCTACTCCATCCCCGCAGCCCTCTGCGTGACCCTGCTGACTGCCTCCCCCGGCATCGCGGCGGCCGTGTCCACGCCGCAGCGATCGACCTTCGCCGCCGAGCAGTCCGTTCCCGGCAGTGAGGCGCTGCTCGCGCAGGTCCAGTCGCTCGGCGCCGCCGCCGAAGTGCTCGAACCCGTCACGGACCTGGTCAAGGCGGTACTGAAGTCGCCGAACGGGAAGGTCTCCGAGGCCGACCTGGCCGCCGTCAAGACGAAGCTGGAGCCCGCGTTCGCGGAGCTGCGGCAGAGCCTGCCCGCTTCGGCGGCGCCGCTGCCGGCTCCCGTGCCGGCGAACCCGGCGGTGGCGAAGCCGGCGGTCGCGCACCAGGCGCACCAGGCGGTCGCGAAGCCCGCCGACCCGCCCGCCGACCCGCCGGCCGACCCGGTGGCCAAGCCGCCGGCCGCCCAGCCCGCGAAGCCCGCCGACCCGGTCGCGCAGCCCCCGGCGGCCCAGCCCGCGAAGCCCGCCGACCCGGCTGCGAAGCCGCCCGTCGCGGTGCCCGCGAAGCCGGCGGACCCGGTGGCCAAGCCGCCGGTCGCGCAGCCGGCGCAGCCCCCGGTCGCGCAGCCCGCGAAGCCCGCCGACCCGGCCGTGAAGCCGCCCGTCGCGGTGCCCGCGAAGCCGGCGGACCCGGTGGCCAAGCCGCCGGTCGCGCAGCCGGCGCAGCCCCCGGTCGCGCAGCCCGCGA
>NZ_JBEYZH010000006.1:0-79306 GCF_040645975.1 Streptomyces sp. NPDC046557 | reverse complement strand
AAGCCCGCCGACCCGGCCGTGAAGCCGCCCGTCGCGGAGCCCGCGAAGCCGGCCGCTCCGGCCGCCCCCGCCGCCCCGGTCGCGAAGCCCCCGGCCGCGGTGCCGGTCGTCGCGCCCGCCGTCGCCCCCAAGGCCGCGCCCGTCGACAGGGCCGGCGCCGCCGTCGACAAGCTCAAGGCCTCGGTCGACGCCCTCCTGAAGGTCGCCGCGACCGGCAGCGCCTCGGCCGACGCCAAGGCCAAGGCCGACACGGTCGTGACGGACCTCGGCGCCGTCCTGGTCGCCCTGATCAACGGTGCGGGTCAGCAGAAGGCGCCCACCTCCTAAGCGGTACCCGGGTACCCGCGTACCCCACCTACCCCGCGTCCCCGGCGACCTTCGCGCGCCGGGGACGCGGCGGCTCCCGCGACCGGCCCGCGTTCCCGACCGCGCCCCGACCGCGCTCCCGACCACCCGCCCGCCGGGCCCCCGGCCCGTACGACCCCCGTGCCACCGCGCGACCGCACGACCCCTCTTGACGCCCCCTCGCGCCGGGGAGACGCTCCCGGGTCTCGCCCGAATCCGAACGGGCGATCGCACACTGGGGGGCCGGTATGCCGCAGGAGTCCGTGCGGACGGCGGGAGAGCTGCGTACGCGGCTCGCGGAACGGGTGGCACGCTGGTCCGTCAGCGAGCACCTCGCCGACGAGGAGCCGCTCCCGCGCCCCTCCCTCGGACTGGACCCGGCGTCGCGCCCGACGACCGCCGCCGAGGCGGCAGCCGTCGACCTACGGGCGCTGGTCGGGCACCCGAGCGGCAATCCGCATCTCACCCGGCGCAGGGCGGCGCACGGCCTGCTGCCCGGGACCCGGGAGTCGGCGGCGGCGCTGCCGACGGCCGTGGACTGGCGCGAGCGGTGGGGGTGGCGATGGATCACCCGGGTCAAGGACCAGAACCCGTGCGTGTCCGGCTGGGCCTTCGCGGCGGCCGGGCTGGTGGAGTCCATGGCCCGGATCGAGCACCACGTGTGGGCCGTGCGCTCCGAGGGGGACCTGCGCGACGGGCTGCGGTTGACCTGCGGGCAGGGCTCGGACCCGGAGACGGCGCTCGACTGGATCCGCGACAACGGCGGCCTCGCCGACCCCGGCTGCCGCCCCTACACCACCCCGCCCCCCGGCCTGCCCGCCGAGCGGCGCGCCGCCTGGGGCTCCGAGTACACGCCGAGCTGGGACCGGTCGGGCCGGACCGTACGGATCCGCGACCACGTGCGGCTGGGTGACGTACGGCAGCAGAAGATCTGGCTGGACACGGTCGGCCCGCTCACCGCCTGCCTCGACGTGTACGAGGACTTCTTCGGGCTCGGCTCCGGCGTGTACCACCGTACGAGCGGCCGACGGGTGGGCCGCCACTGCGTGTTGGTGGTCGGCTACGACGACGCGGCGGGCTGCTGGCTCTTCAAGAACTCCTGGGGTACCCGCCACCACGCCGGCGGCTACGGGCGGATCGCGTACGGCGAGGCCCGCGTCGACCACTGGGCCAAGTGCGGACTGAGCGGCACCGACATCGACCCGTGGAGCAAGCGCCGGCTGCACGCGGGCAACGTCTACGAGAGCGGGAACGGCCGCGCGCACCGCAACTTCGAGCTGGCGGCGCCGACGGGTGACGGGAGCCTTCGGCACTGGTGGCGCGAGGGCGAGCCCCCTTTCGCGTGGACCCCGGGCAAGACCTTCGCGCACGACGCCTCGGGCCGCCCCGCCTTCACCGGCACCACCTACAACCGGAACATGGAGTCCCTGCACGTCACCACCGGCGGCCGGCTGCGCCACTGGTACTACGAGCAGTCCGGCGGCGCGTGGCGCGACGGCGGCGCCTTCGGCCCCGGCGACGCGGCGATCGGCTCGACCCCGGCCTTCATCCAGAGCGACTACGGCAAACCCGGCAACTTCGAAGTGGTGGTCCGCACCGCCGACGGACGCCTCAACCACTGGTGGCGCATCAACGGGGCACCCTGGACCTGGAACGACGGCGGCCGGTTCGGCTCCGGCATCGCCCATTTCGGACCCGCCCTCGTCCAGACCCGCTCCCGCCACCTCGACCTCGTCGCGACGCGCACCGACGGGCGGATGCAGTTGTGGTGGCGCGACGACCGCGACCACTTCGCCTGGCACCCCGGCGAGGTGTTCGGCAGCGCGATCACCTCCGCGCCGTGCCTGATCGAGGGGCAGTACGGGGCCACCGACGAGGAGAGCGCCGGGAACTACGAGCTGTGCGTCGTCGGGGCGGACGGCCGGGTCGAGCACTGGTGGCGCGGGAACGCGGGTGGCGGCGCCTGGGCCCGGAGCGCGGTCTTCGGACGGGACGCGCTCGCGGTCACGGGGATGCTCCAGGGCAGTTTCGGGTTCGACCTGGAGGTGATCGTCCTGCGCGCCGACCACCTGCTCCGGCACTACCGGCGCGACGGCGCCGGCTGGCACGCCGGGGCGGTGATCGGTCCGGCGTGAGGCGGTACGGGCCCGGCGGTCCGCATCCTGGACGGGTCAGTCCCGTGTACCCGACATGTATCTATCCTGTGCGCATGACTTCCGCGCCCCCCGTCGTGACCGCAGCCGACCGCGTCTACCAGCACGTCAAACAAGGGGTGCTCGGCCGCCGCTACGAGGGCGGGGTACTCCTCACCGAGGGCGAGGTCGCCGAGGCCGTCGGGGTGTCCCGCACGCCGGTGCGCGAGGCACTGCTGCGCCTGGAGACCGAGGGGCTGCTGAAGCTGTACCCGAAGAAGGGCGCTCTGGTGCTGCCGGTCTCCGCGCAGGAGATCGCCGACGTCATCGAAACCCGGTTGCTGGTCGAGGAGTTCACCGTCCGCAAGGCCGTGCCCGCCCCGGCCGCCCTGCTGGAACGGCTCGCCGCCCTCATCGGGGAACAGCGCCGGCACGCCGCCGAGGGCGACCTCGTCGCCCTGATGGCCGCCGACCGGGCCTTCCACGCCGAGATCGTGCGCAACGCCGGGAACCAGATCCTGGGCCGGCTCTACGACCAGCTCCGCGACCGGCAGCTGCGGATGGGCGTGGCACTGCTGCACGCCCACCCCGAGCGGGTGGAGCGGACGTTGGCCGAGCACACCGAGATCCTCGACGCGCTGCGCGCCGGAGAGCCCGAGACCGCCGCCGCCGCGGTACGGGCGCACGTGGGCCGGGTCGAGGCGCTGGTGCGCGGGGCCGGCCGATGAGCCTGCCCGCGCGGCCGTCCCGGCCGCCCCTCGATCCCCCCGGCGGACGCCGGGCCCTCGCCGTCTGGGCGATCGGCGTCTCCGTGTACTTCGTCGCGGTGATCTTCCGGACCAGCCTGGGCGTCGCCGGGCTGGACGCCGCCGACCGCTTCCAGGTCAACGCGTCGGCGCTCGCCACCTTCTCCCTCCTCCAACTGCTGGTCTACGCGGGCATGCAGATACCCGTCGGGCTGATGGTGGACCGCCTCGGCACCAAGCGGGTGCTGACGCTGGGAGCGCTGCTGTTCACCGTCGGACAGCTCGGTTTCGCGCTGGCGCCCTCCTACGGGACGGCGCTGGCCGCGCGCGCCCTGCTGGGCTGCGGCGACGCGATGACCTTCATCTCCGTGCTGCGGCTCGGCACGCGCTGGTTCCCGGCGCGGCGCGGGCCGCTGATGGCGCAGTCGGCCGGGCTGGTGGGCATGGCCGGCAACCTCGTCTCCACGCTGGTGCTGGCGCCGGTGCTGCACGGCGTCGGCTGGGTGCCGGCCTTCGCGGGCAGTTCGGCGGCGGGCCTCGTCGTCCTGGTGCCGCTGGTGCTGTTCCTGCGCGACCACCCGGAGGGGCACGCGCCGCCGCCCGTGGCGCGCGCCGCCGGAGGAGGGTTCGTGCGCCGTCAGATCGCCGAGTCCTGGCGGGAGCCCGGGACCCGGCTCGGGCTGTGGGTGCACTTCACGACGCAGTTCCCGGCGATGGTGTTCCTGCTGCTGTGGGGGATGCCGTTCCTGGTCGAGGCGCAGGGGTTGTCGCGGACCACCGCGGGCGGGCTGATGACGCTGATCGTCGTCGCGAACATGGGGTTCGGGCTGCTGTACGGGCAGCTCGTCGGCCGCCGTCAGGCCGCGCGGATCCCGCTGGCACTGGGCACGGTCGCGGTCACCGCCGCGCTGTGGGGCGCGGTCCTGGCCTATCCGGGCGAGCGGGCGCCGATGTGGCTGCTGACCGCGCTGTGCGTCGTGCTGGGGACCTGTGGACCGGCCTCGATGATCGGTTTCGACTTCGCCCGTCCCGCCAATCCGGCGGAGCGTCAGGGGACCGCTTCCGGAATCACCAACATGGGTGGTTTCCTCGCGTCCATGACGACGCTGCTGGCGGTGGGCGTGCTGCTCGACGCCACCGGCGACGACTACCGGATCGCCTTCTCGTCGGTCTTCTTCCTGGAGGTCCTCGGCATCACCCAGATCCTCCGGCTGCGCCCCGCCGCCCTGGCCCGCGAACGCCTCCCGCTCGCGGCGGCGCCGGGGCCCGACCTCGACGCAGGTCCCGACCCCGTCACCCCGGCCCGCGCCCATACGTAACGGGAAGGCCGGGGGCGCGCGGCCGGAGCCGGCGGCTACGGCGTCACGGCGAAGTTCGCCAGGATCGCGTCCGCCAGGGCGGTGTCGCCCTCGACCTTCACCCGGTCCGCGACGGCGCGCGGTCGTACCCGCCCGGCCGCGAGCCGCACGTACGTCTCCCAGTCCATGGCCAGCGTCACCGCCGGACCCAGCGAGGGGACCTTGTCCAGCGTGCCCCGCCCCTGGGCGTCCACGCGAACGGTCCGCATGAACTCCAGCTCACCGTGCACGTCGAGCACCACGGCCGAGTTCGGGGGCGCGCCCGCCCCCTTCGCCACCACCTTCGGCAACCCGGCCAGCAGGATGTCCCGCGCCACGTGGGCGCCCGGCGAGTCCAGGTTCCCCGGTACGCCCAGCGCCGCCCGCAGGTCCTGCTCGTGGATCCAGACGTCGAACGCCCTCAGCCGCAGCGCGAACTCCAGCGTCACCTGGTCGCCCAGGGGACCGCGCACCAGCGCGGCCGGATCCCGCTTCTCGTTGCGCAGCTGACGCTGCCGTCGGATGACGGTGTACTCCAGCTCGGAGGTCATCTCCGGGGCGGTGTGGTGCCGCCGGACGTCGACCTGCACCTCCATGTACCGGGTGAACTCGTCGACCACGTGCCGCAGGTCGCGCGGCAGGGTGTGGATCGGCCGCGGATCGCCGAGCTGCTCGCACTCGATGCCGATGATGTGTGACACCACGTCACGCACGGACCAGCCGGGGCAGGGAGTCGCCCGGTTCCACTCGCCCTCGGTCAGGGGGAGGACCAGCTCGGATATCGCCTCGATGGAATGGGTCCACGCGTCGGCGTAAGGCTGAAGGCTGGGATGGACGGTCAACGGGACCCCTCGCGTGCTGTTCAGTGGCGCGTTGTGGACTATGCCCAAAACTACGCTGCCGGTGAGCGACCCGGCAGTGCTTTCGTGTGACGATCGTAGGCCCGAGCTGACGGACACAATGCAAGGACGGTGGTAGTGTGCGCGCCTCTCTGATCCAAGTCGCCGTGAACGAGGGCGAGTCGGTCGCTTCCCGACGGGCCCGGGTCGCCGATCTCGTACGGGAGCAGTCCGCCGCCGACCTCGTCGTGCTGCCGGAACTGTGGACGGTCGGGGCATTCGCCTACGAGCAGTTCGAGACCGAGGCCGAGCCGCTGGACGGCCCGACCTTCGGGGCGATGTCCAAGGCCGCGAGCGACGCCGGGGTCTGGCTCCACGCGGGCTCGGTCGTGGAGCGCGCCGGCGACGGTTCGCTCTACAACACCGCGCTGGTGATCTCCCCGGCCGGCGAGCTCGCCGCCAGCTACCGCAAGATCCACCGCTTTGGCTTCGACCAGGGCGAGGCGGTTCTGATGGCCGCCGGTGACACGCTGACCACGGTCACCCTGCCGGAACAGACCCTCGGCCTCGCCACCTGCTACGACCTGCGGTTCCCCGAGATGTTCCGCGGCCTGGTCGACGCGGGGGCGACGACGATGGTCGTGGCCGCGGGCTGGCCGGCGCGGCGGCGCGCCCACTGGACGCTCCTGAACCGGGCCCGCGCCGTGGAGGACCAGGCGTACGTACTGGCCTGCGGGCTGGCCGGTACCCACGCGGGCGTCGAGCAGGCCGGACACAGCCTGGTGGTGGACCCGTGGGGCGAGGTGCTCGCGGAGGCCGGGCCGGGCGAGGACGTGCTCACGGTCGAGTTGGACCCGGCGAAGGTCGCGGACACTCGGGAGCAGTTCCCGGCGCTCAAGGACCGCAGGCTCGGACGCTGAGGCGACGGTCGGGTGGACGGTCGGGTCGGCGTCCGAGCCGACGGTTCGCCGCCCGGCCGCGGGGTACAAGGGCGACGACGGAACGAGCGGAGCTGGGGGGGCGGGCGGCATGTCCGAGGAAACCGAGGCCATGGTCGAAGCGGCGCTGGAGCCGCACGAACCGTCCCCCGGCGAGGTCGCGGCCCGCGACCGGGTCCGCGCCGACGCCACCGGCATGACGCACCACCAGGCGGCCGACGCCCTGGAACGGACCCTGGACGCCATCGACGACGCGGCCGACGCCGACGCCCCCACCCGCGCCACCCTGGCGGAATGGCAGCGGATCACCGACCTCCTCGCCGACCACGGCGGCCCTTACACACCGGAGGCCGACCCCTACGCACAGGGCCAGTTGAGCGCGCGCCGCCGCTGACCCGGCTACCGCTCCTCCCGTTCCTCGCGCTCCTTCTCGGCCATCCGGATCACGCACACCGCGACGGCGATCAGCAGCGCCGCGTCCGCGTCCTCCCGCACCACGTCCACCGCGTACGTCTCGCGCACCCGGTACCACTGGCGGGAGATCAGCGCGAGCAGCTCGCCGTCGTACTCGACCTTGAACTCGCGGTCCAGGATGCGCCCGCTGACGTCCAGTTCGGTGCCCTCGGCCAGGGTGACGAGGTAGTGGTTGCGCAGCAGGGACAGCCGCTTCCTGCGGATCACCGCGAGCCGGCGCTCGTCCCGCTCCAGGGTCATCGCGTCGCGGAAGGCGAGCCACTTCTCCCGCAGCGTGATCAGGATCCGACCGTCGCGGTCCTTGAGCTCCAGCGTGTCGCGCAGCCGCAGGGCCTTGCCGTCGACGAGGAAGGCGTGGCGGCCGTCCTCGTCCTCGATCCGGTAGTCGTCCCCGATGGCCAGTACTTTGTCCCGTACGAGGTATTTCATGCGGTCATCCGTGCCCGCGATAGGTTGCCGCCATGCCTCTGCTCTATGTCACCGACCTGACGTACCCGGCGCGCGGACGCCGCTACTGCGACGAGGACATATTCCTCACCGGGCGGCTGCGCGAGCACTTCCCGCTCGCCCTGTGCCACCCGCGCGACGCCGAGGCACTGATGGGCGGCTTCGACGCGGTCGTGGTCCGCAACAGCGGCCCGGTCCTGCACTACCAGGAGGCGTACGACGCCTTCCGCGCCGCCGCCCTCGCGACGGGCACCCGCGTCTACAACCCGCTGACCGGGCGCGGCGACATGGCGGGCAAGCAGTACCTGCCGGACCTGACGGCGGCCGGCTACCCGGTGGTCCCGACCGTCGACGACCCGGCGCACCTGCACCTGCTGCCCCGGGTCCCGCTGTACGCGGTCAAGCCCAAGCAGGGCGCGGACTCCATCGGCCTCACCTTCACGGCGGACCCCTCCACCGCCGAGCCGGGCCGGTCCCTGATCCAGCCGCGGATCGACTTCGCGTACGAGGTGTCGTTCTACTTCGTGGACGACGCGTTCCAGTACGCCCTCTACGCCCCGGACCCGGACCGCCGATGGGAGCTGGAGCCCTACGCCCCCACCCCGGCCGACCTGGCCTTCGCCCGCGCCTTCATCGAGTGGAACACCCTCGCGCACGGCATCCAGCGCGTGGACGCCTGCCGCGCCCCCTCCGGCGACCTCCTCTTGGTGGAACTGGAGGACCTCAACCCCTACCTCTCCCTCCATCTCCTCCCGCCGGCGGTCCAAGACGCCTTCGTCACGTCCCTCACCCGCTCCCTGGAGGCGTTCCTGTCCTGAGCGGGCTCCACGGGGTCTACAGCTCGCCGGTCTCCAGCACGATCCCGAACGGCTCCGGCAGTCGCACGGGCGTCCCGAAGGCGTGCGGCCCGTCGACGTTGGCGTAGCCGAGCCGCCCGGGCTCGGAGAACAGGGTGACGGTCTTGTCCAGCCGGTCGACCAGCAGGTACAGCGGCGCCCCGTACTCGGCGTAGCGCTTGCGCTTGACGACGCGGTCGGTCTCGGCGTTGGACTCCGAGGTCACCTCGACGATCAGCAGGGTCTGGTCGGGGAGGAGGGCGCCGCCTCCCTTGGCCAAGTCCTTGGGGGCGACCGCCAAGTCCGGGACGTACCAGTTCGCCGATCCGGGCAGGTCCAGGTTGCCCGACCCGGTCACACAGCCCAGCTCCTTGACCCGCGGTTTGATCTGGTCGCGGATCTCTTCGGCCGCGGTCTCGTGATCCCAGTTCGGCGTCACGTTGTCGATGACCCCTTCGATGATTTCGGTGCGGTCGCCGCTGTGGTGCTGGATGGCGTACTTCAGGGCACGCTCGGGATCGATGCCCTCGCCGTAGTCGTGCGCGGTCGTCATGCCGGACGCCTCCTTCGATGCCTGCGGCCAGCCTCCCACGCGGGTCCGTCGCCCGTCGTCACCCCTCGGGGTGGAGCCGGGTGGGGATGGCAAGCTTGAAGCATGAACGATGCCGCCCCGGCGCCCACCCCCGCGCCCGCGTCCCGCCGTGCCCGTGTCCGTGCCCCCGAGCTGATCGGCAAGGGCGGCTGGCTGAACACCGGTGGGAAGGACCTGACCCTCGCCGACTTCCGAGGTCGCGTATTGATCTTGGATTTTTGGACCTTCTGCTGCATCAACTGCCTGCACGTCCTCGACGAGCTGCGCGAGCTGGAGGAGAAGCACCGCGACACCGTGGTGATCGTCGGCGTGCACTCGCCGAAGTTCGCGCACGAGGCCGAGCACGCGGCCGTCGTCGACGCCGTCGAGCGGTACGAGGTGCACCACCCCGTCCTCGACGACCCCGAGCTGGCCACCTGGAAGCAGTACGCCGTGCGCGCCTGGCCCACGCTCGTGGTGATCGACCCCGAGGGGTACGTCGTCGCCCAGCACGCCGGCGAGGGGCACGCGCACGCCATCGAGCGGCTCGTGGAGGAGCTGGAGGCCGAGCACGCCGCCAAGGGGACGCTGCGGCGCGGGGACGGGCCGTACGTGGCGCCCGAGCCCGTCGCGACCGACCTGCGCTTCCCCGGGAAGGCCCTGCTGCTCGACAACGGGAACCTCCTCGTGTCCGATTCGACGCGGCACCAGCTCGTGGAGATGGCCCCGGACGGGGAGAGCGTCGTACGCCGCGTCGGCAGCGGCGAGCGCACCTTCACCGCCGACGGCTTCACCGAGCCGCAGGGCCTCGCGCTGCTGCCCGACGGCCGGGTCGTCGTGGCCGACACCGTCAACCACGCGCTGCGTACGTACGACCCCACCACCGGCGCCGTCGAGACCGTCGCCGGGACGGGGCGCCAGTGGTGGCAGGGCTCGGCCACATCGGGACCGGCCCTGGAGGTCGACCTGTCCTCGCCGTGGGACGTGGCGTGGTGGCAGGGCAAGGTGTGGATCGCCATGGCGGGCGTGCACCAGCTGTGGACCTGGGACCCGGAGGCGGGGACCGTGGCCGTCGCCGCCGGCACGACCAACGAGGGGCTCGTGGACGGGCCGGCCGCCGAGGCGTGGTTCGCGCAGCCGTCCGGGCTGGCCGCGACCGAGGACCGGCTGTGGGTCGCCGACTCCGAGACCAGCGCACTGCGCTACCTGGAGCGGGGGCCCGAGGGCGAGGGGTACGTCGTACGGACCGCGGTCGGAACCGGCCTCTTCGACTTCGGCCACCGCGACGGCGACGCCGCCCAGGCCCTGCTCCAGCACCCCCTCGGGGTGACCGCGCTGCCCGACGGCTCGGTCGCGGTCTGCGACACGTACAACCACGCGCTGCGCCGCTTCGATCCGGCGACGGGCGAGGTCTCCACCCTCGCCACCGACCTGCGCGAGCCGAGCGACGCGGTCCTGGTCGGCGAGGACATCGTGGTGGTGGAGTCGGCCCGGCACCGCCTGACGCGGCTGCGGCTGCCCGAGGCGGCCGTACGGGTCGACGCGGTCGCCCACCGTACACAGCGCGCCGCCACCGAGGTCGCGCCCGGCACGCTCCGGCTCGACGTGGTCTTCCAGGCGCCGAGTGGGCAGAAGCTCGACACCCGCTACGGGCCCTCGACGCGCCTGCTGGTCTCCTCGACCCCGCCCGAGCTGCTGGCGGCGGGCGAGGGTCCGGGCACGGACCTGTTCCGGGACCTGAAGTTGAACCCGGACGTCACCGAGGGCGTGCTGCACGTCTCCGCGATGGCCGCCTCCTGCGACGACGACCCTGCCAACGAGTACCCGGCCTGCCACGTCCACCAGCAGGACTGGGGCGTTCCGGTGACCGTCACCGCCGACGGGACCAGCCGCCTGCCGCTGGTCCTCGCCGGTATGGACGCCTAGCAAGCGAAGGGCCCCGTCCCGTGGACACCGCGGGACGGGGCCGCCCTGTCACCGGGCGGGGGCCGTCAGCCCTCCAGGAACGCCACCAGCGCGTTCGCCAGCAGGAACGGATCGTCCGCGCCGCACAGTTCGCGGGCGCTGTGCATCGACAGGATGGCCACGCCGATGTCGACGGTCTGGATGCCGTGCCGGGCGGCCGTGATGGGCCCGATCGTCGTACCGCAGGGCATCGAGTTGTTGGAGACGAAGGTCTGCCACGGCACCCCGGCCCGCTCGCACGCGGCCGCGAACACCGCGCGCCCGCTGCCGTCGGTGGCGTACCGCTGGTTGACGTTGACCTTGAGGATCGGGCCGCCGTTGGCGCGCGGGTGGTGCGTCGGGTCGTGCCGCTCGCCGTAGTTGGGGTGTACGGCGTGGCCCGTGTCCGAGGACAGACAGACGGTGCCCGCGAAGGCGCGCGCCCGGTCCTCGTAGGAGCCGCCGCGCGAGAAGACAGAACGTTCCAGCACGTTGCCCAGCAGCGGGCCGTCCGCGCCGGTGTCGGACTGCGAGCCGTTCTCCTCGTGGTCGAAGGCGGCCAGCACCGGGATGTGGTCGAGCTTGGCCGACCCCGAGACGGCCGCCAGCGCCGCGACGCCCGCGTGCACCGAGAGCAGGTTGTCCATGCGCGGCCCGGCGAGCAACTCCCGGTCGCGGCCCAGGTAGGCGGGCGGCTCGATCGAGTGGACCATGAGGTCCCAGCCGGCCACCGAGCCCTGGGGCAGGCCCTCTTCCTCCTCCAGGAACGCGATGAGGTCGCCTTCCTGGACGTCGCCCAGGCCCCAGATCGGCTGCATGTGGCGCTGCTTGTCGAGCTTGAGCCCGTCGGTGTTCACCGACCGGTCCAGGTGCACGGCGAGTTGGGGCACGCGCAGCAGGGCCCGGTCCACGTTCACCAGCCGCTCGGTGCCGTCCCGCAGCGTCAGCCGGCCGGCCAGGCCGAGGTCGCGGTCCAGCCAGGTGTTGAGCAGCGTGCCGCCGTAGATCTCGACCGCGATCTGCCGCCAGCCCTGTGACCCGGTGTCGGGAACGGGCTTGACGCGCAGGTTGGGGGAGTCGGTGTGGGCGCCGATGATGCGGAACGGGGTGTGGGCGGCGGCGCCTTCCGGTACGTACCAGGCGATGATCGCACCGCCGCGCAGTACGAACCTGCCCCCCGTGCCCGAGTCCCAGGCGTCCGATTCCGACAACTGCCTGAAGCCTGCCTTTTCCAGCCGTTCGGCCGCGTTGGCTACGGCGTGGTACGGCGACGGACTGGCCGTCAGGAAAGCCCTCAGGTCGTCGGTGTGTCCGCGGTCGAAGGGGGCGGGAGAGGTCATGTGGTTCACCTTAACGACGGTCGTGTTCGCCATGGCCGGACTGCGGCGGATAGCGGAAAGGTCAGGGCGACGCGGATGTGTGGCCCGCGATCCCGTCGTTTTCAGCCCGGCGGACGCTCGAATCTGCGCTGCAGTTGCCGTCGCTCGCCCCGGCGGATGCGCGGGAGCATCTCGGGGGCCTGCGGCGGGCGCTGCGCGCGTCTCTTGCGTCCGGCGCAGAAGATACAGGCCTCACCCGGCGGCGCATCGGGGTCGATGGGTGCTCCGGGGTGTTCTGAGCACCCGGAGGCGTTGCGGGGCCGGGACAGTTCCCGGGCGATGATGAAGGCGCGGTGCAGGTCGTCCGCGATCCGTACGAAGTCTCCGGCGGGTGAGGAGATGCCGAGGTGGAAGCGCTGGTCCTCGATCGTACGGAGGTACCCGCGCAGCACCTCGTGGTTGTACGGGGGCTCGGGTACGGGGTAGCCCAGCCGGCGCTGTTCGCCGGGGACCGGGGTGGCGGGGCCGGGGCGCCCGCCGTTCCTGCGCAGGCCAAGCCTGCGCCGGTCGTTGCAGATCAGGCAGCGGCCCCAGCCTTCGGGCGCCTCGGGGTCGAGGGCGCCGTTGGGGTGTTCGGGGCAGCCGGTGTAGCTCCTCGCGGGGGCCAGTTGGGCGGCGGTCTGGAACGCGATGTAGAGCGCGTCGGCGAGGCCCTCGTATTCGGCGGGGTGGGAGCCGTCGTACAGCTCCCGGGCGTGGTCGCCGAGGCTGCCCAGGGTCGCCTGCAGCTCCTTGAGGGCATACGGCCGCCCGGTGGGGACGGAGTACCCCCTGCCGTTGCCGTGCTGATCCTGTGGAGTCATGTCTACGAGCGTCCCATGAACGACTGACAACAGGTGAACGCGCAGGTGGGAGGGGGTGGGGGAGGTACGTCGGCGGCCGGGCCCCCGTGCGGGAGGGCCCGGCCGCCGACGTACGACTCGCGGGGACGGCCTAGAAGGCCGCCTCGTCGAGCTCCATGAGGCTGTTGTCCACGCTCTCGGCCAGCGCGCGCTGGACCGAGACGCCCGGCAGGACCTCCGCGGCGAAGAACTTCGCGGCGGCGATCTTGCCGGTGTAGAACGGCACGTCCTTGGCGGAGGCGGTCGCCAGCTTCTCGGCGGCCACGGCGGCGCCCTTGAGCAGCAGGTATCCGACGACGACGTCACCGGAGGCCATCAGCAGGCGGGTGGTGTTCTGGCCGACCTTGTAGATGTTCTTGACGTCCTCACCGGTGGCGGTGAGGTCGACGATCATCTGGCCGACGATGCCCTCCAGGTCCACGGCGGCCTTGGCGAGCGCGTCGCGGGCCGGGGCGAGGTCGTCGCCGCCGACGGCCTCGGCCAGGAACTTCTTGATCGTCTCGGAGAGGACGTTCAGGGAGGCGCCCTGGTCGCGGACGATCTTCCGGAAGAAGAAGTCCTGGCCCTGGATCGCGGTGGTGCCCTCGTAGAGGGTGTCGATCTTGGCGTCCCGGATGTACTGCTCGATCGGGTATTCCTGGAGGTAACCGGAACCGCCGAAGGTCTGCAGCGACTGCGCGAGCTGCTCGTACGACTTCTCCGAGCCGTAGCCCTTCACGATCGGCAGGAGCAGGTCGTTCAGGCCGACGAGCGAAGAGGCGTCCTCGCCCGCGGCCTGCTTGACCTGGATCTCGTCCTGGATGGAGGCGGTGTAGAGGACCAGGGCGCGCATGCCCTCCGCGTACGCCTTCTGCGTCATGAGCGAGCGGCGCACGTCGGGGTGGTGCGTGATGGTGACCTTGGGGGCCGTCTTGTCCATGAAGTTGGCCAGGTCCGGGCCCTGCACGCGCTCCTTGGCGTACTCCAGCGCGTTCAGGTAGCCGGTGGAGAGCGTGGCGATGGCCTTCGTGCCGACCATCATCCGGGCGAACTCGATGATCATGAACATCTGGCGGATGCCGTCGTGCTTGTCGCCGATCAGCCAGCCCTTGGCGGGGTGCTGGTCGCCGAAGGTCATCTCGCAGGTGTTGGACGCCTTGAGACCCATCTTGTGCTCGACGTTCGTCGCGTAGACGCCGTTGCGCTCGCCCAGCTCGCCGGTCTCCCAGTCGAAGTGGAACTTCGGGACGAGGAAGAGGGACAAGCCCTTGGTGCCCGGGCCGTGGCCCTCGGGGCGGGCGAGGACGTAGTGGAGGATGTTCTCCGACATGTCGTGCTCGCCGGAGGTGATGAAGCGCTTCACGCCCTCGATGTGCCAGGAGCCGTCGGCCTGCTGGACCGCCTTGGTGCGGCCGGCGCCGACGTCCGAGCCGGCGTCCGGCTCGGTGAGGACCATGGTCGAGCCCCACTGCTTCTCGACCGCGATCTCGGCGATCTTCTTCTGCGCCTCGTTGCCCTCCTCGAAGAGCACGCCGGCGAAGGCCGGGCCCGAGGAGTACATCCAGACGGCCGGGTTGGCGCCGAGCAGCAGCTCCGCGTAGGCCCAGATGAGGGAGCGGGGCGAGGTGGTGCCGCCGATCTCCTCGGGCAGGCCCAGGCGCCAGTACTCGGAGTCCATGAAGGCCTGGTAGCTCTTCTTGAAGGAGGCCGGGACGGGCGCGGTGTTGGTGGCCGGGTCGAAGACCGGCGGGTTGCGGTCGGCGTCCTCGAAGGAGGCGGCCAGGTCGTTCTCGGCGAGCTTGGTGAGCTCGGCCAGGATGCTCTTGGCGGTCTCGGTGTCCATCTCGCCGAACGGGCCGGTGCCGTACAGCTTGTCGCGGCCGAGCACCTCGAAGAGGTTGAACTCGATGTCGCGGAGATTCGACTTGTAGTGCCCCATGGCGACGGCTCCGTTAAGGCTCGGTGAGACGGGTTCCTCGTGCATACCAATCGGTAACAACATGATGCTACCCACCGGTAATAAGAGCAACCCTCCGGTCCGGACTGTGACCAGGGTCAAGCTCGCACCACACGGTCTTGCATCCCGCACCCTGTGTCACCCCCCAGCGCAGCGCCACCGCGTCGAGCAGGGCCAGTCCCCGCCCGGACTCCTCGGTGTCCGTCACCCGTCGCAGTGCGGGCCACGCACGCGGATCGGGGTCGGTGAGCTCGACCCGCGTACGGGTTGCCCTTCCGCTGACCCGCAGGGTGACGGGGGTGCCCTCGCCGAGGTGGGTGATCACGTTGGCCAGCAACTCGCTGACGCAGAGCTGTACGTCGGCGCACGGCTCTCCGAGGTACTCCCGCACGGCCCGCCGCACCTCGGGCACCGCCTTCGGCACGGCGAGCAGCCGGAGGGTGAGGCCGTCCCGGCCCCTCACCGGTCGGCCAGGACGGCGGCCAGGCGCTGCGCGGTGGCGGTGTTGCAGTTGCCGAGGGTGATCAGGGGCGGGTTGCCGTAGCCACTGGCATAGGAGGCGAGGTGGAGGTCGAGGGAGGGCAACGTGATCCCGTGCGCGGCGAGGGCTGCGCGGAGCTGTGCCAGGGCCTCGATCGCCTCGCGGTCGGCGGGGTGGGTGCTCATGGGGACTTCCGTTCCTGTGCGGAGTGTGACGAACCGCTCACAGCGTGGCGCCGCGGGGCGTAGCGTGGGAAGGGTTTCGGGTTGCGCAGGGCAAGTGGCAAATGGCGGTGGTGGGTTGTGCCTCCTCGTAAGGACACCGACGCGTCGGCGAACGTGCCGTCCTTCTACGGCGCCGAGCTGCGCTTCAAACGGGAGTCGGCCGGGCTCACGCTGGAGCAACTGGCGGAGGGCAGCTTCCGGGGTGTCCCGTTCCTGAGCCAGATCGAGCGCGGCGAACGCCGGATGCCGCCGGATCTGGCCCGGCACGTGGACGAGAAGCTGGGGACGGACGGCTTTTTCGAGCGCCGCTGTGAAGACGCGCGCAAGGCGAAGCAGTCCGGGCACGCGGAGTACTTCGCGGACGTGGCGGAGATGGAGCCGTACGCCGAGACCATCGAGGAATGGGCCCCGATGCTGGTGCCGGGGTTGTTGCAGACCGAGGCGTACGCATCAGCCGTGATCAGGGCGGGCATGCCTTGGCTACCGCCGGACACCGTCCAAAAGCAAGTCGCCGCCCGTACGAAGCGTGCATCCCTCTGGGACCGGGAGCAGCGTCCGGCCTTCTGGGCGATTGTGGACGAGTCGCTGATCCGCAAGCCGCTCCTGGACGCGGGGCCGATGGCCGACCAGCTGCACCACATCGCGCACGTGGTTCGGGACTCGCGGAGCGTTTTGCAAGTCCTTCCGGAAACCGAGGCCGCGCACCCGCTCATGATGGGGATGATCAAGGTCATGACCTTCCCGGACGCTCCGCCTTTGGTCTACACCGAGGGCCTGCACAGCGGCCAACTCATTGACTTTCCGTCACTCGTGAAGAACTACCGCAGGTCGTACGATCTGCTGAGGGCCGCTGCGCTGTCACCTGAGGCGTCCCTGGCGGTAATCGACGCAGCTGCAGAGGACTTCCGAAATGGCAAGCACCGACATTGACTTGACGTCCGCCTGCTGGCGCAAGAGCAGCTACAGCAACGCGAGCGGCGGCGACTGCGTCGAGATCGCCGAGGCGTTCCCGGGCGCAGCCACATGGCGCAAGAGCACCTACAGCAACGGCACCGGCGGCGAGTGCGTCGAGGTGGCTGACGGCCTGGACGGGATCGTGCCGGTCCGGGACTCCAAGCGGCGGCACGGTCCCACGGTCATGGTTACGGCCGCCGCATGGGCGCCCTTCGTGGGCGCCCTGAAGGACGGCGGCTTCGCCGTCTGATCCCGGCGTCCCCGCAGGGGTGGCCCGTACCCACCGGTACCGGGGCGGGCGATCGGTAGTCTGTGCCGCATGTACGGCTACGACCAGACTCCGGGCGCCCAGCAGGGCTACGCGCAGCCCCCGCCCCAGCAGGGCTACGCGCAGCAGCCGCCGCTGTACCCCGAGCCGTCTCCCCCTTCCCTCGCGGACGCGGTAAGGGCCTTCACGACCGGGCAGCTCGCCGCCGAGGACTTCCAGCAGATCTTCGCCACCTCGAAGGTCTACTGCCCGCGCGGCGAGACCCCCGGCTTCCTCGCGCTGCACAACACGCAGCACCCGGTGATCCCGATGTTCACCACGCTCAAGGAGCTGCGCCGGTACGCCGGCAAGGAGTCCAAGTACTTCGTGATCACCGGCGCCGAGGTCATCGACCTGCTCCCGACCGGGTACGGCTTCGTCCTGGACATGGAGGGCGACCACCGCATGGTCTTCGACGCGAAGGCCGTCGAGCAGATGGTCGACTACGCCATGCGCCGCATGTACGGCTGACCGGTCGCACGCCCGGCGCACAGCCGGAGCCGTCCGCGGACCGCCCGCCCCTGTCCTGGGTGCGGGCGGTCCGCGTTCCCGGGGTTGCCGGGTGTCCTCAGGGGCGCCGGCGTGTCAGGCGGTGGCGCCAGAAGGCGCCCGCCAGGGCGAGCGCCGTAAGTCCGAGGGCGCCGTACGCCCAGACCGTCGCGAGGTCGGGGCGGTGGGCCAGGCAGACGCGTACGGCGGCGAAGACGGCCACCCCGACGACGTAGTCGGTGCCTTCGCCGTAGTCGGCGTCCTGGGCCCGTCCGGGCGCGGACGCCCAGCGCAGCAGGAGGCAGCCGGCCAGGCACACGGCTGCGCCGGCGGCGAGATACGGCCGGGGGGAGCCCGGGAGCGGTTCCAAGGGCAGCCCGGTGGCCGCCCACCGGTACGCGAAGTAGCCGGCGATCACGAGCAGGGCCGTGGAGCCGAGCGAGCGGACGAGGGCGGCCACCGGGGCGGGAAGCCTTCTGCGCGGCGGTTCGGAGCCGGGCGTAACGGGCGTCTCCTCGGTGCCGTTCGGCCCGGAGGTGCTGGTCACGCGGCGTTCCCTTTCGGCGGTCGGGCGGTGCGGTGCGGCGGGTGGTTGCCCTCGACGCAAGACGCCCCGGCGCGGTTGCGGGTTGCCCGGGAATGACGGCGGGGGGCGCACTGTTCAGTCAGGTGTGGCAGAAAGTTCGAGATTCAACTAAACTCGACGCCAGAAGGAGGTTCCGACCATGCCTGCAGTGACTGTGGAGAACCCGTTGACGCTCCCCCGCGTCGCGGAACCGGCCCAGGAGACCGCCGCCCGTAAGGTGCTGGCCGTCACGACCGCCCCGGGTGGTTTCGAGGGCGAGGGATTCCCGGTGCGCCGCGCGTTCGCCGGGATCAACTACCAGTACCTCGACCCGTTCATCATGATGGACCAGATGGGCGAGGTGGAGTACGCGCCGGGCGAGCCGAAGGGCACCCCCTGGCACCCCCACCGCGGCTTCGAGACCGTCACGTACCTGATCGACGGAACCTTCGTCCACCAGGACAGCAACGGCGGCGGCGGCGTCATCAACGGCGGCGACACGCAGTGGATGACGGCCGGTTCCGGCCTCCTGCACATCGAGGCCCCGCCGGAGTCGCTCGTCGTCAGCGGCGGGCTCTTCCACGGCCTCCAGCTGTGGGTGAACCTCCCCGCGTCCGACAAGATGATGCCCCCGCGCTACCAGGACATCGGCGGCGGTCAGGTGCAGCTGCTGACCACCCCGGACGGCGGCTCGCTGCTCCGCGTGATCGCCGGTGAGCTCGACGGGCACCAGGGCCCGGGCATCACCCACACCCCGATCACGATGATCCACGCGACTGTCACCCCGGGCGCGCAGGTCACCCTCCCGTGGCGCGAGGACTTCAACGCCCTCGCCTACGTCATGGCCGGGCGCGGCTCGGTCGGCGAGGACCGTCGGCCCGTCCAGACCGGCCAGACGGCCGTCTTCGGCGAGGGCGGCTCGCTCACGGTGCGGGCGGACGCGTCGCAGGACTCCAACGCCCCGGCGCTGGAGATCGTCCTGCTCGGCGGTCGTCCCATCCGGGAACCGATGGCGCACTACGGGCCGTTCGTCATGAACAGCAAGCACGAACTGCAGGAGGCGTTCGACGACTTCCAGGCCGGTCGGCTGGGGACCGTCCCGACCACGGCCCGGACCCGCTGACGCCGACGCGCGACCGCGCCCGGACAACCGTCCGGGCGCGCAACCGTGTTACGGCGCCCTGCCGAGGACGTACATCTGGGCGTTCGCACAGCCACCCCCCTGCGCGGGCGGGCTTTGAGAAGCGGACAGCGGAGCCGCAGCCGGCCGAGCGGCCCGACGGCGGTGTCGCGACCGGTGCGGTCAGCGTGCACCGGAAGCCGATCAGGCGGCAGGCGGCAGGCGGCGGCCGGCAGGCCCGACAGGGCGGTGGTCAGGTACGGCCAGGGGTTCGCGGAGTGGGAGGGCCGGACGAGGGGTTCCCCTGTGGGGACTACTTCCCCTCGCCGCCGCCAACGGCGCCGGCCGCCCGAGCGGTGTCGGCCGCGCGCCGGCCGCCCCACCAACCGAGCGCGCCCGCGGCCACCGCCAGTGCGGCCGTGATCGCCACCCCGGCCCCCACCGACCCGGCGTCCCGCCAGTCGCCGCGGTCCAGATTGGCGCGCACGATCGACGCCTGCGCACCGGCCAGGAACACCCCGCCCGCCAGCAGCGCGGCGCCGACCCAGGCCCCGGCCCGGGCGGCCGAGCCGCCCCGGAGCCCGGCGAACACGAGGGCGGCCACCAAGGCGGCCCACAGCAGCGCCGGGACCATGGCCGCTTCCCACAAGGGCATCGAGCCGTCGGGGGACCGGCCGCCCCAGTGCGTGGCGAGGCGTTCCGGCAGCCGCCCCCGCGCGGCGACCGGCAGCGCGACCGTCGCGGCGAGTACCCCCACCGCCCACACCCCGGCGGCCCACCTGGCGCCGTTCCCGCGCCTCGCATCCGTCCGGACGCTCACGCCGTCCCCCCGATCAGCTCGATGACATCGCTCTGCTGTACCCCTAACCCGCCGCGCCGTCCACCAACCGCCATGGCTGCCCGATCAGTTCCGGCCGGCGGTGTGCCCGCCTCGGCGGGTGACGAGGGTCACGTGCAACGCATGGGCGGGGGCGGACACTTCCCCATGTGGACCGTCAACTGTTCGCGGAAATGTACGACGCGCACGCCCGGGCGGTGTACGCGTACGCCGCCCGTATGAGCGGCGACCGGGCCGGGGCCGAGGACATCGTCTCCCTCACCTTCCTTGAGGCGTGGCGGCTTCGCGATGCCCTGGACGGCATCACCAGCCATCGCGCCTGGCTGTTCGGGGTCGCCACCAACGTCATGCGCAACTCCCGGCGCGCGGCACGCCGTCACGGGAACGCGATGGCGCGGCTTCCGCCACCGGACACCGTCGCCGACCCGGCCGAGGCCGTCGTGTCCCGCATCGTCGACGCCGCCGAGGCCGCTGCCGCACTCGCCGTCCTGGGCCGGTTGCGACGTACCGATCGCGAGGTCCTGCTCCTGTCCGTCTGGTCCGGGCTCAGTCACGCCGAAGTGGCGCAGGCGTGTGGCGTGCCCGTCGGGACCGTGCGGTCCCGCCTCTCCCGGGCCCGAGCCCGGTTGCGCCGACTCGCCGCCGCTCATCTCGCCGCCCCCCATCCGGCAGGGAAAGGACGACTGTGAACGCCCCCGAAGACCCGTCCCCGACCGGCGCGTTCGACCGTGCGGAGGTCATCCGGATCCTCCCCGGCCTGTCCGACGGGGAGTTGCCGTTCCACGGACACGACCGAGTCAAGGAGCACTTGATGCGTGAAACGGCCCGGAGCACGCAGGCCACCACAGTCAACACCCCGCTGTACCGACGCCCGTTGACGCGGATCCTCGTGGCAGGGGCCGCGGTGTGCGCGGTGGTCTTGGCCGTGACTCTCGGCGTGGGTCGTTCGGGCAAGCACGCGACCGCAGCTCCGCCGGAGCCGGCGGCCGTACGGCTCCTGGACCGCGTGGCGTTGGCGGCGCAGGCGGTGCCCGCGCCGACCGTCCGGGACGGCCAGTTCCTCTACACGAAGACCCTCGGACACTCCACGTCCCTGTCCGAGACCGCGGGGGGCGGCATGGAGGCGGCCCCGACCGACGAGTCCGCCGAGCGCTGGGTGTCGGTGGACGGGACGGCCGGCACGCTCACCCGCGGCGCGCGGGGGAGCCGCACCGATCCGGCTCCGGGCAAGGACAAGGCCGGCCTGGGCGAACCCACGTACCGCTTCCTCGAAACGCTGCCCACCGACCCCGATCGACTGTTGGCGGCGATCTACGCCGACACCCGCCTCAACCACGGCGTCGGATCGGGATCCACCACCGGACCCGATCAGGAGGCGTTCGTCGCGATCGGCGACCTGCTGCGCACCGTCGAGGCCCCGCCCGGCGTGGGCGCCGCTCTCTACCGCGCCGCCGGCCGCATCCCCGGCGTCGTCCTGGTCCCACGGGCGACCGATGCCGCCGGGCGCACGGGCATCGCGGTCGCCCGCGTCCACAACGGGGAACGCACCGAGTGGATCTTCGACCAGGACGGCCTGCGTCTGCTGGGCGAGCGGACCGTACTCCTCAAGGACAGCGTGTGGGGCAAGGCGGGCACACCGGTGACCTCCGTGGCCATCGTCGCCCGCGGCGTCACCGACCGCGCGGGTCAGGTTCCGACGGGCTGACGCGGCCGGGTGGCCGGGCGGCCGGGCCGTAAGGGCTCGGGCGCCCCGTGGGGGCGGCGGGTAGAGGGTGCGGAGTTCCGACAGGACGCCGAAGACGGCGGCCGTTAGGGGGCGAGCCCGGCCCTTGCGGCGCGCCGGTCCTACAGGGCCTCGGAGTCGTCCTTCGCCTGCTCGAACAGCTCGAACCAGATCGACTTCCCCTCGCCGCGCGGATCGACCCCCCACGCGTCGGCCAGCATCTCCATCAGCAGCACCCCCCGACCGCTGGACGCCATCTCGCCAGGGTGCCGTTTGTGCGGAAGCTCGTCGCTGGAGTCGGCGACCTCCACGCGCAGCCGCCGGGCCCCCAGCTCGCCCACCGCCTCCGCGACCAGCAGCGCGTCGCCGTCGGTGTGCGTGAGGACGTTGGTCACCATCTCGGAGACCATCAGCTCCGCCGAGTCCACCTGGTCGGGGTCCGCCCAGTCGTGCAGCAGCTCCCGGATCTGCCGCCGGGCGCCCGAGATCCGTTCCGGCTCGGCCTGGGCCACGGTCAGCATGGTGCGCCGGGCCGGGCGCACGTGGTGCGGGGGCGCCGTGCCGCAGCCGCAGCCCGCCCCCTCGCGGCACAGCAGGACCACGGCTATGTCGTCCTCGCGCCGGTCGGCCAGCGGACCGGTCGTGTGGTGCGAGGACGGCCCGTGGACGGCCTGGACCAGCAGGTCCGCGAGCTTTTCGAGGTGCCCGCCGTCCGGGCCGCCGAAGTCCGGGCCGCCGAATTTCGAGCCGCCGCCGTCCGCGCCCCCCGCGCCCGGGTCCTCGGCTTCGAGGACGGCCCGCAGCCGCGCCCACCCCGTGTCCAGGTCGTGCCCGCCGGTCTCGATCAGCCCGTCGGTGCACAGCATCAGAGTCTCGCCCGGTTCGAGGGTGAAGCGGGTGGTGGGGTAGTCGGTGTCGGGGACGATGCCCAGCGGCAGGCCGCCTGCCGTGGGCCGCATCAGGACCGTGCCGTCCGTCATCCGGACCACCGGGTCGGGGTGGCCCGCGCGGGCCACCTCCAGCAGGCCGGTGCGCGGATCGCACTCCATGTAGAGGCAGGTCGCGAAGCGCGGGCTGGTGAAGTCCGGGTCGGCGCCGCCGGTGGGGCCCCCGGCCGGGTACCCGCCGGCATACCCGTCCGAGTAGCCGTCGGCGTACCCGTCGGGTCCGTCCTTCTCCTGCGAGGAACACAGGCCGGAGAGGAAGCGGGAGGCCCGGGAGAGCACCGCGTCCGGCCGGTGCCCCTCGGAGGCGTAGGCCCGGACCGCGATCCGTAGCTGGCCCATGAGGCCCGCCGCACGTACGTCGTGACCCTGGACGTCCCCGATGACCAGCGCGAACCGGCCCGACGGGAGCGGGATCATGTCGTACCAGTCGCCGCCGACCTGGAGCCCGCCGCCGGTCGGGACGTACCGCGCGGCGATCCGCATGCCCGGGATCTCGGGGCCGAGCTGCGGCATCATCGACCGTTGGAGGCCGGTGGTGAGTTCCCGCTCGGACTCCGTCACCCCGGCCCGCTGGAGGGCCTGGGCCAGCATCCGCGCCACCGTGGTCAGCACCGACCGCTCGTCCGGCGAGAAGGACACCGGGTGCTTGAAGGCGGCCATCCACGCGCCCATGGTCCGCCCGGCCACGATCAGCGGTACGAAGGCCCAGGAGGACCGGCCGAACGGCTCGGCCAGCTGCCAGGTGGCCGGAAAACGTCGTTTGTACTCCTCGGGGGTCGGCAGGTAGACCGCCCGTCCGGTCCGGACCACCTCCGCGGCGGGGTAGGCCGTGTCCAGCCGCATCTCCGTGAAGGGGCTCTCGTCCCCCGGGCCGTGCCCGTGGTGGCCGATGATCGACAGCCGCTCGCCGTCCACGCCGAAGACCGCCAACCCGTCCGGGCTGAACCCCGGCATCGACAGCGACGCGGCGACCCGCAGCACCTCCGCCGTCGACCGGGCCTCGGCCAGCGCCCGGCCCGCGTCCAGCAGGAACGCCTCGCGGGAGCGTCGCCAGTCGCCGGTGATCCGGGTGTGCGCGGCGGTCGTGCCCGGCTGCGGTTCGGCGATCTCCTGGACCGTGCCGATCAGCTCGTAGTCGACCCGGCCGCGCGTGCTGCGCGCCTGCACCGGCTTGGAGCGACTGCGTACGGTGCGCAGCACGCGCCCCTCGGCGTCCACGATCCGCAGCCGGGCCTCGGCGAGGGTGCCCTCGGCGACGGCCAGGTCCACGACGGCGTTGATCTCGTTCCAGTCCACCGGGTGGAACCGGGACCGTACGGCGACCTCGGGCAGGACGACGGGCTCGGCGGGCAACCCGAGCAGCCGGGCGGCCTCGCTGTCGAGAGTGACCATCCCGGAGGCGTTGTCCCATCGCCACAGACCGGTCGCGACGGCGGCCAGGACGTCCTCGGTGCGCACCCGGTCATCTTTACAGGTGATCAGCCGAGGCTGCCTGTTCAGGGCGCCCGGCCGACTGCCGGCGGCGCCCCGGGCCCCCGCTCCGGGCCCCTCCACGGCCGTGCCGGCACGGCACCCGTCCCGGACGGTAACCTTGTGAAGGCTGAATCCACCCTGGTATCGCGAAGAACTGGATGACTGATGCATCGGTACAGGTCCCACACGTGCGGCGAGCTTCGTGCCTCCGACGTCAACGCTGACGTCCGGCTGAGCGGCTGGGTGCACAACCGTCGAGACCTGGGCGGCATCCTCTTCATCGATCTGCGCGACCACTACGGCATCACGCAGCTCGTGGCCCGTCCCGGCACCGCCGCGAACGAGGCGCTGAGCAGCGTCAGCAAGGAGACCGTCGTCCGGATCGACGGCAAGGTCGTCTCCCGCGGCGCGGACAACGTCAACCCCGAGCTGCCCACCGGCGAGATCGAGATCGAGGTCTCCGAGGTCGAGGTGCTCGGCGCGGCCGGCCCGCTGCCCTTCACCATCAACACCGACGACGGTGTGAACGAGGAGCGGCGCCTGGAGTACCGCTTCCTCGACCTGCGCCGCGAGCGCATGCACCGCAACATCATGCTGCGCTCGGCCGTCATCGCCTCCATCCGCTCCAAGATGGTGGCCCTCGGCTTCAACGAGATGGCGACCCCGATCCTCACCGCGACCTCCCCCGAGGGCGCCCGCGACTTCGTGGTCCCCTCCCGCCTGAACCCGGGCAAGTTCTACGCCCTCCCGCAGGCGCCGCAGCAGTTCAAGCAGCTGCTGATGATCTCCGGCTTCGACCGGTACTTCCAGATCGCGCCGTGCTTCCGCGACGAGGACGCCCGCGCCGACCGCTCGCCGGGCGAGTTCTACCAGCTCGACGTCGAGATGTCCTTCGTCGAGCAGGAAGACGTCTTCCAGCCCATCGAGAGGCTGATGACCGAGCTCTTCACCGAGTTCGGCGGCGGCCGCGCGGTCACCTCGCCGTTCCCGCGCATCCCGTTCCGCGAGTCGATGCTCAAGTACGGCAACGACAAGCCCGACCTGCGCGCCAAGCTGGAGCTCGTCGACATCTCCGACGTCTTCGAGGGCTCGGAGTTCAAGGCGTTCGCCGGCAAGCACGTGCGTGCGCTGGCCGTCCCGGACACCGCCGGGCAGCCGCGCAAGTTCTTCGACGGGCTGGGCGAGTACGCGATCTCGCTGGGCGCCAAGGGCCTGGCCTGGGTGCGCGTGGGCGAGGACGGCGCCCTGACGGGTCCCATCGCCAAGTTCCTCACCGAGGAGAACGTCAAGGTCCTCACCGAGCGTCTCGGCCTGGCCGCCGGTCACGCGGTGTTCTTCGGCGCGGGCGAGTTCGACGAGGTCTCCAAGATCATGGGCCCGGTCCGGGTCGAGGCCGCCAAGCGCGCCGGCCAGTTCGAGGAGAACGTTTTCCGCTTCTGCTGGATCGTCGACTTCCCGATGTACGAGAAGGACGAGGAGACCGGCAAGATCGACTTCTCCCACAACCCCTTCTCCATGCCGCAGGGCGGCATGAAGGACCTGGAGGAGAAGGACCCGCTCGACATCCTCGCCTGGCAGTACGACATCGTCTGCAACGGCATCGAGCTGTCCTCCGGCGCCATCCGCAACCACGAGCCCGAGGTCATGCTCAAGGCGTTCGAGATCGCCGGTTACGACGCCGAGACCGTCGAGCGGGAGTTCGCCGGCATGCTGCGCGCGTTCCGTCTCGGCGCCCCGCCGCACGGTGGCATCGCCCCCGGCGTCGACCGCATCGTGATGCTCCTGGCCGACGAGCCGAACATCCGCGAGACGATCGCCTTCCCGCTCAACGGAAACGCGCAGGACCTGATGATGGGCGCGCCGACCGTGCTGGAGGAGTCCCGCCTGCGCGAGCTCAACATCGCGCTGCGCAAGCCGGTGGAGACCAAGACCTCCGAGCCGGTCGAGAAGTCGGTCAAGCCGCACCAGTAGGCCGCGGCGGCACGACGTGCCGAAGGGCCCGGGATCGGATGATCCCGGGCCCTTCGGGCTGTGTACGGCAGGTCGCGCGCGGGTCAGAAGCGGTCGAGGACGCCCTTGAGGAGGGCCGCCGAGGTCAGCTCGCCCGGGGCGGGGCCGGCGTGGAAGAAGCCGACGTTCTCGGCGTCCAGTTTGCGGAGGAAGTCGAACGCCTTGGAGTCGTGGTCGCCGAAGGCGACGAACTGCCAGTGGATGTCGTGGGAGGCCGCGTCGGCGAGGGCCTGCTTGGCGGGCTGGCGGTTGTCGGGGGCCCCGTCGGTCTGGAACACCACGAGCGCGCGGTGGTCGCCGCCGTCCTTCTGGTACCGCTCGACGACCGCCTCGACCGCCACGTGGTAGCTGGTGCGGCCCATGCGGCCGAGTTCGGCGTGGCGGGCTTCGACCCAGCCGGCGTCGTGGCCGTCCAGGGTGAGGTCGGCGGTGCCGTCCACCTCCGTGGAGAAGAAAACGGTGTGCACGGTCGCGTCCTCGTCGAGGTGCGCGGCGAGGGCGAGGGCGTGGTCGGCGAGGTACTGGGCGCTGCCGTCCTTGTAGAAGCCGCGCATGGAGCCGGAGCGGTCCAGGACGAGGTACACCTTGGCGCGGGAGCCGGTCTTGCCCTTGCCGCGAAGCACCTGGCCGGCGGCCTTGTAGGCGGCGGCCACCTCGGGCGCCTGCCGCTTGACGGCGGCGAGCACGACGGCCGGCCCGGCCTCTGCCGCGTCCGCGGGGGCGGCGGGGGCGGCCTCCTCCCGCGCCTGTGCCGCGGGCTCGGGTTCCGCCTCTGCCTCGACGGCCACGGGCTCCGGCTCGGGGGCGGCGACGGCGGCCGGCTCCGGCTCGGCGACGGTGACCGGCTCGGGCTCGGGTTCCGGTGCGGCCTGGGTTTCCGGCTCGGCGACGGCGACCGGCTCGGGTTCCGGTGCGGACTCCGGCTCGGGTGCGGCCTGGGCCTCGGGCTCGAGCTCGGCCACGACGGCCGGTTCGGCCTCGGGCTCCGGCTCGGCGGTGACCTCGGGCTCGGCCTTCGCCACGGCCACCGCCTCGGACTCGGGGGCGACCTCCGGCGCGGCCTCCGCTTCGGCGGCGGGGGCCGCTTCCGGCTCCACCTCCGGCGTGGGTTCCGCTTCGGCGGCCGTCGCTGCTTCCGGTTCTGCCTCGGCCACCGGCTCCGGCTCGGCCACCGGCTCTGCCTCGGCCACCGGCTCCGGCTCGGCCGCCGGCTCCGCCGCGGGTTCGGCCTTCGGCTGGGCCGGCTGCGCAACCGGGGTTGCGGAGCCACCGGTTGGTGCCTCCGACGTGGTCGCGGGCGAGGGGCGGCGGGCCTCGGGGACCGTCGGGTCCGTGGTCTGGGGCGGCGCCGTCAGCACCGTGCCCGGCTCCCGGTCGCGCGGCGCGGACTGCGGAGGGACCGTCGGGTTGTCGAAGGACGCCGCCACCAACTCGGCCGCCACGTCGAGCGGCGTGCGTTCGGCCTGATTGGGGACGGCCGCCGACGGGGCGTCCGACGAATCCGGAACCGGTTCGGGAGACCGTCCGAACACCTTGCGCAACAAGCTCCGAATACCCATGGGCCCGGCCTTTCGCATGTGTGCTTGCGTCATTTGTCCGTGCTGCGCGGTAGATCCCTACCCAGAGTGGACACGTAAGGTTATCGGCCCCTTGGCTGGAACGACGGCAGGGGCGCCAATCGTGGCGTTCCTGTCACCTACGCACCCCAGGGGGACCTGCGAGAACTCCACCTTCAACGCGTCCCCTTCACGCAGCGTTCACCCCCGCGTAAGGGCGGTCGCGGCGTTCCGGAGGTCGTTTCACGTGAAACATCGGGCTCCTTCCGGCGCCCAACCGCCTTCCGTGCGCCGTCCACCGGCAGCGCGCCGACCAGGCCGGCACGCCCGTCAGTGCTCGCTGGCGATGGCCCGAGCGGCGGCGATCTCCTGGTGCACCGGGGCCAGTACGGAGTTCTCCGCACCCGCCGACAGCGGGGCGACCTGGACCTCCTCCGGGGTCCTGCTGGTCCGTACCCCTTCCGCCAGTCCGCGCAGCTCGGCCGTCACCACCGCCACATCGTCGGGGGTGGGAGGCTCGGCCCCGTGGTTGACCCGCACCCGGGCGGCGGTCGTCGCGTCCACGATCCGCTCGACGGCCACGACCAGGGGCCACCACGCGGCGGCCCGCGCCCCGGTGGGCGGCGGCTCGGTCAACGCCCGCTGGAACTCGCTGCGTACGCCCGACAGCTCGCGGTAGATCCGCCGCCGGGCATGGAGCCGGGCGGTCCGCGCGGCCGCCCGGTCGGCCTCGGTCGTGTCGGCGGCGGCGAACGCACGCTCCACGTACCGGGCCGAGTCCTCGACGGCGTCGGCCAGCCGGTCCCCGATCCGGGTGTGCCAGCTCTCGGGCCACAGCAGGTACCCCGCGACCAGGGTGATCGCGCAGCCGATCAGGCTGTCCAGCAGCCGGGGCCGGATCAGATCGAAGCCTTGGTGGTTGAGCTGGTCCGACAGCAGAAGGATCACCGGGGTGATGGCGGCGGTCTGGAAGGCGTACCCCTTGACCGAGAACGCCGGGATCAGCGCGGCCAGGCCCATCATGACCGGCACGTCCCACCACCCGCGCGGAACCTCGGAGAGCACGGCGGCGGCCAGGACCAGCCCGGCCGCCGTGCCCAGCGCCCGCAGCACCGCCCGTGAGAACACCGAACCGAAGTCCGGCTTGAGGACGAAGGTGACCGTCAGGGCGACCCAGTACGAACGCTCGACCGGCACCAGCGAGACCAGCGACTGGGCCAGTCCGATGCACAGGGCGAGCCGCAGCCCGTAGCGCCAGGAGGCGCCCGACAGTGCCATGTCGCGTACCGCCCGCCAGGCCCGGACGCGCAGGGCGGCGGGCCGGCCGAGCCGGTCGTCGACGTTGTACGGGTCGGGGTCCTCCTCGTGCACGAGGACCGTCGCGTAGCGCAGCGCTTTGTCGACGGCCCGCTCGGACGGTCCGACCGGTGGGGGGAGCTCCAGTACGGGTGCCCGGGTGCGGTCCCCCTCCACGACCCGGCCCAGCTCCCGCACGGCCGCCGGGACCTCCGGCGGAAGGGGACGGCCGCTCAGGTGCGCGGCGGGCGCCGCGTCCACGAGCGGTACCAGCACGTTCAGCTGGACCAGCAGCCGCACGAGGGAGGAGTTGCGCCCGTGGACCCGGGCCCGACGGCCCAGGATGAGGTCGTACGCCTGGTTCAGGGCCTGAGTGACGTCCAGGCGTCGCTCCTCGTACGCGGGGCCGCCCGCTGCTTCCAGGGCGTCGGCCAGGGACCGGTAGCAGGCCGCGACGGCGGCCCGTTCGGGTTGCCGCCCGCGCAGCGGCCAGCCCAGCAGGGTCAGCGCCAGCACGAACAGCCCGCCGACGCCGAGCAGCAGGGGCGCGGTCCACCAGGGCTTGGGGAGCGGCAACCCCGCGCCCACCACGGCGTTGAGCAGGAGCAGGAGCCCGGAGACCGACGCGACGGTGCCGATGGAGGAGATCATCCCGGAGACGAGGGCGATGAGGGTGAGGACGCCCACCGCCAGCCAGCCGTGCCCGAAGACGAGCGTCCCCAGGGCGACGCCGATCGCGCCGAACAGTTGGGGGACGGCGATGTTCAGCACACGCATCCGGTAGGCGTCGGCGGTGTCGCCGATCACCCCGGACAGGGCCCCCATCGAGACGAGCGCCCCGTACTCGGGTTCGTCGAGGGCGAAACCGACCGCGAGCGGCGTCGCCATCGCGATCCCGGCGCGCACGACGGCGGCCCAGGGAACCGGTGTCCGGCTCGGCCGCAGCCCCCTGAGCAGCCAGGCGGGCGGCGTCAGTGGGATCTGTCGGGTACCGGGCCGGGCCCGTGGCTGCCCGGGCGGTATGTGCTCGGTGCGTCGTTCGCTGCTCATTCCCGCTTCCGTGGCGCCGCTCGCGAATCGGTTCTGCTGGGTCTGTGGGGAGGGGTCTACGGGGAGGTTCTACGGGGTTCTGTGGAGTTCTGGGCCTTTGGGCACGTTCCGAGCTTATGGGGTCCGGCGCAGTCGCCCGGTCAGCCATGCGGCCAGTGCGGCGGCGAGCCCGATGGCCAGCACCACCCAGGCGGTGGTGCGCAGGAACGAGGTGAGCGCGTCGTACACCGCCCCGGCGGCCGGACGGTCGACGTCCGGCGGCAGGTCGTCCAGGGTCAGCCGGCGGCAGACTTCCACGGTGATCCACAGCAGTACCGCCCCCACCGCGAGCCCGATGCCGGTGGCCAGGACGGCGCGCCGGCGCCGCACGGCGACGGCGACCGCGGCCAGGGCGAGGACGAGGGTCAACAGAGGAAGCCATACGCCGGCGATCTGGAGCATGCGGAATCCTTCCCGGAGCGCGCCGAGATCGTCGTACTCCATGACCTTCACGGACAGGTGCGTGACGGGGATGCGGTCGGCGAACGGCACGCCGTCCGCGACGAGTTCGCCCTTGACCTCGGCGAGCACGGGCGCCAGATCGATGGTCACGGCGTCGCCGTGCCCGGTCGTGAGCGCCCGGAAGAACGCGGCGTGCGCGGCGCGGTTCGCCGCGTCCCACGCCGTCTGGTAGGCCGGTGTCCCGACGAAGGACCGCAAAGCCTCGCCCAGCAGGGTGTCGACGCCTCCCTGGAACGGACCGGCATCGATTTGACCGGCCAGGGCGTGCGTGCCCTGGGTGACGACCACGTTCTGCACGGCGGGATTCCGGGCCAGCGGGGACATCGCGGCGGTGTAGCGGTCGGCGTCCCCCAGCTCGTGGTCGGCCCAGTACGCGACGGCGCTCGCGGGCACCAGGAGGGCCACGAGCACGATCAGTACCGCCGACAGCGAGGTGCGCACGTCACCAGAGAACGCCCTCGGGACCCCGTCGGGCCAGCTCGGTTGCTGCGATCGGGTGACCCGCGACGCGCCGCGTCGCCCGGGTGGCCGGGTTGATCCACTTGCCGCCCCGGGGTGGCGGGTGTGCCCTGGAGGGTGGACAGAGAGGAGCCGGCCATGGCACACGCGGCACCCACCGCTCCCCGGCGGCCCCAGCGGATGACGGGGGCGGACATCCGGCACGTCAGCAGGAGGGCACTGGTGCTCCCCCTGTTGCTCGGCCTCGTCTACGGGGTCTGGGCGGCCTTCATCCAGCGTCAGATGGGCCCGGTCGACGCCGGCAACGTGTTCTACGGAATCCTGTGTGGCGTCGTCTTCGCCGGCTGCGTGTTCGCCCTCGCCCGGTTCGGCCCGCGGCTCGCGCGCGAGCCGCACGCGGCTGCCTGGGGCGCTTTCGCGGGCATCGCCCTCGGTTACCTGTTCAGCCTCACCAACGAATCGGTGCTCCGCGCCGCGGGGATCGGCTTGGGCGTGGCCGTGGGCACGGGACTCGTCGCGTTCTACCGCTACTACACGCACGAGGACTGACCCCAGGACGTGCCGTTGGGCGGCGCCGGCCCCACGGGGACCGGCGCCGCCGTCGGCTCACTCCGCGGGCGTGGCCCCGGCCGGGCGGTGGGCCGCGTTCCCCGGGCGGCCGGTGTCAGGGCCGGTGGCACGGCCGGCCTTCGCGGTTTCGGGGTGGCGGGCCGGTGGCGGGGTGGAGCGGGCGGCTTCGGCGCGGAGCATGGCGTTCAGGGCCGCGTACGGGTCGATGGGCATGACGGAACCTCACGGTGTCGCAGGAGTGTAGGCAGGACGCGCTGCTGGGCGGATCGACCCGCGCGGGTCATCCCGCGGGGGCCACACCCGGGCCCGCTCAGCAGCGGAGGACCACACTCCGTACCGCCGGCCGCGACCACCCCACCACGGCCGCCCCGACCGGGACGGCGCTCGGCGGGTGAGCGGCACGTTTCACGTGAAACACCGTCGGCGGCCGCCGTACGCCCGGCGTCTCGCGGGCGAACGCCCGCAGAGCCGGCCGGGCCTCGACGTCCGGGGCGGGGTCGGACGACCCGTCCGAGGGCTCCGCCGGGGCTGTGGTGGCGGGACGGGACTCGGCGGCCACGGCTGCCGAGGAACCGGCGCCGAACACGCACAGCAGCACGACGCAGACCACCGTCAGGGCCTTCGCCGTCACCGCCCGCGCGTATCGCGCACCGTTCATGCCGTGCTGTGTGCCCCGATGCGCGGGAGCCCGTGCCTCCGCGGGAGCAGAAACGCCCGTTGGGGGGACGAAGACACCCCTGGCGGGGGACGAAACCCGGACCGACTGACCGACTGACCGCCCGTCCCGGCCGACTGACCGACCGACTGACTGACCGACCCGCGCCCGCCGGGGCGGTTCAGCGGGTGTGGTGGCGGCCCGTCAACCGGGCCATGACGACGGCATCGCCGCCGACCAGCCTCAGCGTCGCACGCTCCGGCCGGCCGGTCCGCTCGGCCCGTTCCCTCGGCTCGGGCGCCCGGCCCGCTTCCACCGGCACGACCCGGACCACGGTGAACACGGCCGTACGGTGGTCCGCGCGGGCGATCTCGATGACGCGCCCGCGCCGCATCCCGGCGAGCCGCAGCTCCTTCCCGGTGACGACGGCGGTACCGCCCGACCCCGGGGCCGCGCTGTCCGCGTCCCAGCGGGCCCCGCCCTCCGGGCTCCGGGGGGACAGCCGCACGTCCACGCCCAGGCTCGGAACCCGCAGCCGCACCGGCCGCGCCGCCCGCATCGGCAGGACGGGGGTGGTCGAAGAGCCCCGCGCCGGTCGGGAGCCGTTGTCGGAAGCGTGCGGGCCGGCCTGACCGGGGTACTCGCCGCCGTGCTCCAACTCCCGCACCAGCCGGCGGTGACCGGTCAGTCCCAGCGCCCGCGACGGCAGTGCGTCGCTCACGGTGACGGCCTCGGGCTCGGCGCCCTGGGTACTGTGCAGCATCGCTACGCCGGTGCCGAGCAGAGTGACCGTCAGCGCACCGACGGCCCACTGGGCGCGGGCCATGGCATTCCCTCCTGGTCCGGCTCGGGCGGCCGGATCCTGTCAGCAGTGGACCGCTCCCGGCCCCCGCGCACATCGGGAGGCGTCGGACACCGCCGACCTGTCACCGGAGTGTCGTAACAGTTCGAGCGTGTTGTCGCAGCTCGACGAGGGTGCGCACGCCTTTTTCCGGCCGGCGCGGCGGATGCGCCCGTACGGGTGAGGAGGCACGCGAGTGGCCGGCGCCGGCTGTGGCTCGACCACTGCCGGACGTGGGCCGGCCACCACCGTGCCACCACCGGGCGGGCGTGGTCACCGCCGGGGTCAGACGACCACCAGTGCCGCCGCCGTGACGCCCATCAGAGCGGCGGCGACATGGATGGCGGGGTGCCCGTAGTCACCGAACCACAGCTGCCGGGCCAGACCGCCGAGGCCGGCCAGCGCCACGATGACGCCGATCTGGGCCAGCAAGGTGATGGCGGTGAAGGGGGCCAGGAGCAGCAGGACGGAACTCAGCCAGAACGGGGCAGCACCCGTCCAGCCACGCCATTCCCAGATCGCCGTCTGCATGTGCCACCGGCCCCTTCCCCGTCAACTTGTCGGCTGCACAGCCTCCTTGGGCGCGATGGCGGGCACAAGTGCGCGCTCGGCTAGATATCCGAAGGACAGGCCGAAAGTCGCCCACAGCGCAGCCTGGATGGTGAGGGTCGCGACCCGGAACTGCCAGATGAGCACAGCCGGGAAGTCCGCCGGAACCTCGTTGATGCCGGGAAGGAGGGCGTACGCGAGGGAGATGGCCACGACGAACGCGAGTCCGGCGACGATCGAGGCGTTCCAGTTGCCCATGCGCGGGGCGAGCCGCCGTCCCAGGATGAGCGCGCCCGATGCGAGGAGCACGCTCAAGGCGATCATCAGCACGAACAGGGTGGTACGGCGGACGACCGTGTCGGGGTCGCCGACCGCAGGAGGGTTGGAGGGGTACTTGAGGAACGGCACCAGGTTGACGGTGACGAACAGGCCCCCGGCCACCAGTGCCGCCGTGGCCCGGGGGCCGAAGCGGCCGATGCGGCCCAGGGCGTAGCAGAAGACGAGCGCGGCGATGCCGCCGAGCGCGACCCCGTAGAGCAGGGTGCCGGTACCCAGGCCGGCCGTGGCCTGGAGGGCCCGACTGACCGGGGCGGCGGCCTCGTCAGCGTGGTGGTGACCGGCGGCGGCCGCCTCCTCGATGGCGATCGCGGCATCCACCTTCGACTCGCCCAGCACATAGGCGACGATGAAGGCTGCCAGACCGGCCAGCAGGCCGGCGAGCATGCCCCGGACGAGGAGCACGCGCGGGGATACGGAGTTCATGTGGATCGGGACTCCGGATCAGTGGCAGGGGAAGCCGAGGAGGTGACGGCCGTCGTGCATCCACTCGTGGACGGTGTTGCCCTCGAAGAGCGCGGTCGCACCCTGCTCGGCGCCGACCATGTAGAGCAGGAAGAGCGTGACGATTCCCGCGAAGACGGCCCAAGGGGCCAGCGCGGAAAGGGAAATCGGGGCAACGGCGGCGGGAGCCGTCGTGGGCGCGGCAGAGTGAGCCATGGCAGAACCTCCAGAGGGAACACGCGTCCCGGTCAGTGGTGCTCTTTGACGAAGGTGGCGGGTCTGACTTCCCTCCCCGTGCCCGTGCGGGAGGTTTCACAGTGGCGCGACCGTGCCGGATTCTCACCGGTACTTCCGTCATACCTTCGTCATGTCGTCCGTGACCGTACCGCGCGTGTGGCCTGAACACCACGGCGTGTGGGCGCCGTCTCACGCCCCGGGCGCGCGCCCCGTCCTCCGGCCCTACCCTTCAGCCATGCCCGTTGTACGCCTGAACCTGCTGACGCCCCCGCTCGGACCGGCCGCCCGCCAGGGGCGGTTCGGGACCGGGGAACCCTGCCCGGGACACGAGGGCCTGCGCGGCCAGGACCTGGGCGCGTGGGCCGGCCGGACCCTGGACGAGGTCGCCGCCGAGGACCCGGAGGCGGTCGGGCAGTGGCTGACGGACCCGTCGTACGCGCCCCCGGGCGGCGGGGAATCGGTGGCGGCGCTGATCGCGCGTACGGGCGCCCACCTCGCCGGACTCGCCCCCGGCACGCACCGTTCGGTGGTGGAACAGGCGGTCGTACGGGCGGCCGTGGTGCACGCCCTGGACCTGCCCGCGGCGGCCTTCTGGCGGCTCGACGTACGACCGGACACCCTCACCACGCTCACGGGACGCTCCGGCCGCTGGAACCTGCTCGTGGGACGGCCGAACGGCCCGGACCCCGCGACGCGGTCCGGGCCGAACTGACGGGTGCGCGCGGGAACTACGCGACGATCCAGTCGCTGGTCGCGATGACCGGCTGCACCCCGTCACGGTGGATGGTGCCCTCGATCAGGCCGTACATCCGGTCCGCCGCGAAGTAGACCTCGTTGTCGTTCTTGAGGCCGAAGGGCTCCAGGTCGACGAGGAAGTGGTGCTTGTTGGGCAGGTTCAGCCGGACCTCGTTGACCCGAGGGCAGTGGTCCAGCACCCGCTCGGCCATCTGGTTCAGGGTCTGCTGGAGCGAGTACGAGTACGTCTCCGCGAAGGCGTCCAGCATGTGCTTGCGGACCTTCTTGTACGACCGGTCCCAGTCGTACTCGGCGTCTTCGGCGGCGAGCGCCGAGTGCGCCCAGCGCGCGGTGACCTTGGTCGCCAGGATGCGGTCGTACGCCTCCTGGAGGGTCGTGTACTTGTCCTTGATGTAGCCGTGGAACTCGGAGTTGGTCGAGTTCATCACCGTCAGGTCCTTGAGACCCGAGATGACCTGGAGCCCGGTCGTCTCGCTGTAGGTGATCTGCGCGGTACGCACTTCCTGGCCCTTGCGGACGAAGGAGTGCTGCTCCTTGCGCGTCGGCACCGGGATGCGGTCCCAGACGTACTCCTCGATGCGGATCTGTGCCTCGCGGATCGGTTGCTGGGAGGAGACGAAGTGCTTGGCGAGGAGGATGCCGAACGCCTCGGGGGAGTCGATGCCGTGTTCCTTGCCGAAGGCGTACACCGTGTTCTTCGTGGTGTCCGTGGGCAGGCAGTTGGCGTTGTCGCCGGTCAGGTGGACGTCGCGGAACTCGCCGCGGAGCGCGACCGAGACGTTGAGGTCGCGGATCTCGTGCCACGAACCCTCGCTGCCCTTGCGGGTGACCTTGACGATGCGGTTCTCGGCCTTGCCGTACTGGTTCTGGGCCAGGACGTGCTTGCTCATGCTGTCTTCCTTCGGGTCTCGGGAACACGGAGTCCGGTGGTCTGGATCCCGTACGCCCGGCGTCCAGCGTCCGCCCGAAAAGAAGGCGTGCCGCTCCCCGCCGTTCGGCCACGTGGGGCCGCCCCGGGACTGACGTGCATCCCGGTCCGTAGGTGCTGGGTGTGGTGCTCGGTGGTACTGGGTGGTGCTTTGTACCGCTCCACGGATTGCAACACGGGCGTGGCGCGATCTCCACCGCACGGATCGTCCGAATACCCGCACCCACGGATTGGGCGACCCCACAGGAGGGGGGCTGTTCGCGTAGGTCAGATCATGTGCGCGTCCGCGACCGACAGCGCCTCGTCGAGGATCGCCAGGCCCTTGGCCACGTCCGGCTCCGAGATGTTGCACGGCGGCGCGAGGTGGATGCGGTTGCCGGCGATGAGCGGCCACAGGCCGCCTTTCTTGCAGGCCGCCCCGAACGCGGCCATCGGCGCGTTGTCGGCGCCCGAGGCGTTGTACGGGACGAGCGGCTCGCCCGTCTCCGCGTCCCGTACGAGTTCCAGCGCCCAGAAGGTGCCCAGCCCCCGGACCTCGCCGACCGAGGGGTGCCGCTCGGCGAGCGCGCGCAGGCCGGGACCGAGCAGCTCGGCGCCCGTACGGGCGGACTGCTCGACGATGCCTTCCTCCTCCATCGTGTGGATGGTGGCGACCGCGGCGGCGCAGGCCAGTACGTGACCGGAGTACGTCAGTCCGCCCGGGTAGGGCCGGCGGGCGAAGGTCTCGGCGATCGCTGCGGAGATGGCGACGCCGCCGAGCGGGACGTACCCGCTGGTCACGCCCTTGGCGAAGCAGAGCAGGTCGGGGGTGACGTCCCAGTTCTCGCAGGCGAACCACTTCCCGGTGCGGCCGAAGCCGACCATGACCTCGTCCAGGATGAAGACGATCCCGTAGCGGTCGCAGAGGTCGCGCACCCCGGCCAGGTAGCCGGGCGGCGGCACGAGCACGCCGGGGGCGCCGCCGACCGTCTCCAGGATGATCGCGGCGATCGACTGCGGGCCCTCGAAGACGATGGTGTCCTCCAGGTGGCGCAGGGCGCGGGCGCTCTCCTCGGCGTCGGTGGTGGCGTGGAACGGCGAGCGGTAGCGGAACGGGCCCCAGAAGTGCACGACACCGGCGGTCGCCGAGTCGTTGCCGAAGCGGCGGGCGTCACCGGTCAGGTTGATCGCGGTGGAGGTGGCGCCGTGGTACGAGCGGTACGCGGCCAGCACCTTCGGGCGTCCGGTGTGCACGCGGGCCATCCGGACGGCGTTCTCGACCGCCTCGGCACCGGCGTTGGTGAAGAAGATCTTGTCCAGGTCGCCGGGGGTCCGCTCGGCGATGAGGCGCGCGGCCTCGGAGCGGGCGTCCACGGCGAAACCGGGGGCGACGGTACAGAGCTTCCCGGCCTGCTCCGCGATGGCGGCGGCCACCTTGGGGTGCTGGTAGCCGATGTTCGTGTAGACGAGCGCGCTGGAGAAGTCGAGGAAGCGGTTGCCCTCGTAGTCCCAGAAGTACGAACCCTCGGCCCCCGCGACGGCGAGCGGATCGATGAGTTCCTGCGCCGACCAGGAGTGGAAGACGTGCTTCCGGTCGGCGGCCTTCACGGCGTCTTTCACGGCGGCGGGGGAGTCGGCTGCTGCGTTCATAATCCGAGGGTAGTTGTCCAGAATGTGGACACCGGCCACGGCGGACCTGACGGATCGGCCGGCGCGCCTTCGACGGGGGTGCGGGGCCGGGTTAGCGTCGGCCGCCGGTCGCCGGGGCGGGGGTCGTCGGGGCGGTCGGGCGAGGCGATCGGGAGGTTTCCGCACGGGGGTGGGAAACGTTCCGGTCGACGAGCCCGCACCCCGCCCGGTCCGCACCCCGCCCGGCCTCCGGCGTCACACGACGTGGCGCCCGCCGTCGACGGTGAGGACGTCCCCGGTCGTGTAGGCGGCGTTCACGAGGTGGAGCGCGGCCTCCGCCACGTCCTGCGGCGTGCCCACCCGGCGGAGCGGCGCGTTCCGCGTGATCCAGCCGCGCGAGCTCTCCCAGACCTGCTCCGCGTCCTCGTACCACGGGGTGTCGATGAGGCCGGGCGCGATCGCGTTGACCCGGATCTCCGGGCCCAGTTGGGAGGCGAGCAGTCGGGTCATGTGGTTCATCGCGGCCTTGCTGACCGCGTACGGCACCGAGCTGCCCAGCGCCCGGCTGCCCGAGACCGACGAGATGTTGATGATCGAGCCGGCGCCGGACTCCCGGAGGTGGGGCACGGCCGCGGTGATCATCTGCCACGCCCCGATCACATTGACGTCGAAGATCTCGCGCCACGTGTCGGCGTCCGCGGCCTCCAGGTCGTCCAGCGGGATGAACCGGGTGACACCGGCATTGTTGACCAGGACGTCCAGCCGGCCGAAGGCGTCGACGGCGGTCCGTGCGATGCGGCGGGCGTCGGCCGCGTCGGAGACGTCGCCGCGCACGTACACCGCCTCCGACAGCTCCGCGGCCAGGGCCTTCCCGGTGTTCTCGCTGCGTGCGGAGTTCACCACGACCCGCATGCCCGCGTGGGAGAGGCGGCGGGCGATGGCCGCTCCGATCCCCGACGAGGACCCGGTGACCAGGGCGACGCGACTTTCGGGCATGGCTCTTCCTCCAGGAGGTAGGGGTGCGGCCGGCGGAGGACCAGCTTAGTTGTCGCATCCCGGAATATCATTTCCGCTAAGTGAAAGAAACTGGCGGGATTCTGTGACGTTCCCGGGGTGGTTGAGAAGGGGTGCATAAAGGAATATCGGGATTGGTTGCCCCGGGCGGGGGTAGGTGCGGCGCGCAGGAGTGCGCGCGGAGACGGGCGTGCGGACACGTGCGCGCGGAGACGGGAGGCCCTGTGGCCGAGCAGACTCGGAGGCTGGTCCTGGGCGGCGCGACGACCGGTGTCGTCACCCGTTGCCGGGACTTCACGCGGCAGGCGCTCACGGATTGGCTGTGGCCGCGTGACCCCGAGGCGATGGACGACGTGCTCCTGCTGGTCTCGGAGGTCGTCACCAACGCCTGCCTGCACGCCGGTGGCCCCCGGGAACTGATCCTGCGCCACGGCCCGGAGGGTCTGCGGGTGGAGGTCAGCGACGACAGCCCCGAGCCCCCCCGTCGCCGGCCGCCGGGTGACCGGAGCCGGCCGGGAGGTCACGGCCTCATCGTGCTCGAACGGCTCGCGAGGAGCTGGGGCGCCGAACCGTCGGGCGGCGCGTTCCCCGGGAAGACGGTCTGGCTGGAGGTCCCGCCTCCCGCTCCGTTCCGTCCGTCGGTGCCGGCTCGGCCGGCGCTTCCGGGCGGGACCCCCGGGTCCGACGGGGCCCACTGACCTCACGTGACTGCCGGGACCCCTTGGTTCCACGGGGCGCCGAGGCCCCACCGGGCGCCGGGTTCTCAGGCCCGGTCTCCTCGTCCTGCCCGTCCGTGAGGAACTCCTCGCGCAGCCGGGTCAGGGTGCGGTTGAGCAACCGCGAGACGTGCATCTGCGACAGCCCCAGCAGCCCGCCGATCTCGGACTGGGTCAGCTCCTGCCCGAAACGCAGCTCCAGCAGGGTCCGCTCGCGCGGGGAGAGCCCGGCCAGCATCGGCTTGAGCGATTCCAGGCACTCGATGAGGTCGTACGCGGCCTCCTCCTCGCCCAGCGCCGTCGGCGCGGCGTACGGGTCGCGCTCGCTCTCCTCCTGCGCCGGTGCGTCCAGGGAGCGCGCGGAGTAGGCGCGCGCCGCCTTGCGACCCTCTACGAGCTCCTCCGGCGTGACGTGCAGGTGCTCGGCGAGTTCGGCGTCGGTGGGCTCGCGGCCGAGGTCCTGCTCCAGGGCGTCGTGTGCCTTGGCCGTGTCGATCCGCAGTTCCTGGAGGCGGCGGGGCACCTTCACGGCCCAGCTCGTGTCGCGGAAGAACCGCTTGATCTCTCCGGTGATGGTGGGCATGGCGAAGGAGGTGAACTCGACACCGCGGGCCGGGTCGAACCGATTGATCGCCTTGATCAGGCCGATCGTGCCGACCTGGACGATGTCCTCCATCGGCTCGCTGCGGCCGCGGAACCGGCGGGCGGCGTACCGCACCAGGCTGATGTTCAACTCGACGAGGGTGTTGCGGACGTACGAGTATTCCGCCGTGCCTTCCTGCAGCCCGGCCAGCCTGCGGAACAGGGCCACCGAGAGGGCCCTGGCCTCATGGGTCGCGACGTCTGTGAGCTCTGTACGGTCCATCAGTCTGCGCTCCTGCGACGGAGGGGTCCCGGATCGGGGCCGTCGTTGCGCTGTCCACGGGGATATACCCGCCCGAACCATTCCATACCCGAAGTTTTTTTCGGGTCTTCCGGTTCAGGTCCCGGGTTGCGGCGGCACGGATCTGTGCAGGGTCGTCACCGCCCCGAAGCCCAGTACGTCCCGTGGCCACGGCGTCCGGGGTACCAGGACCGGCCGGAACCCGAGCCCTTCGTAGCGCGCCCGCGCGGCCGTGTCGGCGGCGGGCACGTCCAGCCGGATCCGGCGGCACCCCTGCTCCGCGGCGACCGCCTCGACACCCTCCAGCAGCAGCGCGTCCACCCCGCGGCCACGCTCGGCCGCGTCCACGGCGATGCCGTCCACGACCAGCTCGCCGCGCGCCGCGGTGCGCGCCGAAAGGGTCCACAGGTACGCCCGCCACACGCCCCTGACCGGCCCGTACTCCGCCCTTACCGCGGCCGTGTCGCCGCCGATCAGGCCCCGGCCGGCGAGCTGGTAGCCGGCCACGCCCAGCACCCGGCCGTCCTCGGAGACGGCGGTCAGCGCGCGGTCCGGGTGCAGGTGCGCGGCGATGAACCGCCGCCCGGCCGCGGCGGGTCCCAGGGTGGCGCCGAGCTGCGCCCCGCAGGCGTCCCAGTACAACTCGGCGACCCGGTCCCGGACCCCGCCGCCCTCGGGCAGCCCGCGCAGCAGCGTCGTCGTCATGCCCGCCAGCGTAGGCACCCGCCCGGCCCCCGGCGCAGGCACCGCCCGGCCCTCTACGCGGTCACCGCCGCCCCCGGCGCAGGTACCGCCCGGCCGGAGCCCCGTAGGGAATCCCGGGGGGGAAGCCCCCCGTACGGCCGTCCCGGCAGCCGGATGGGGCGGCGCCGCGCGGTCCACGAGCATGGGGCCATGCCCACCCACCGCCGCCGCAAGGCCGCCGCCGTCGCCCTGTCCACCGTCGCCGTCGCCGCCGCCCTGACCGGGACGGCCGCCCCGCGAGCCACCGCCCTGACCGGCGCTGCCGAAGCCCCGGCCGGCACCACCGTGCCCGTCCTCGACTGGAAGGACTGCACGCATGAGGGCGCCCTGCCCGGGCAGCAGTGCGCGACGCTCCCCGTCCCCCTCGACTACCGCGACCCGGGTGGCCGGCGGCTCGGTCTCGCCGTCACCCGACTGCGCAGCGACCGCCCGCAGGCCCGGCGTGGAACCCTGCTGGTGATCCCCGGCGGCCCGGGCGGCTCCGGTGTCAAGCGGTTGACGTCGAAGGGCTTGGACCTGGCCCGGGAGCTGGCCGGCGCGTACGACCTCGTCTCCCTCGACCCGCGCGGCGTCGGCGGCAGCACCACCGCCTCCTGCGGGCTGGCCGAGGAGGACCGGCACCTGGTCACTCTGCGCTCCTGGCCCGGACCGGACGGCTCCACGGCGGAGAACGCAACCCGCTCCCGCAGGGTCGCCGAGGCGTGCGCCGCCCACGGGGGACCCGAGCTGCGCAGCTTCACCACCGCCAACGAGGTGCGCGACATCGACCGCCTCCGCCAGGCCCTCGGCGAGCGGAAGCTCTCCGCCTGGGGCACCTCGTACGGAACCTACGTGGGCGCGGTGTACGCGCAGCGGTTCCCGCAGCACACCGACCGCTGGGTGCTGGACAGCAGCGGCGACCCCGACCCGTCCCGCGTGGCGCGCGGCTGGCTCGCGAACATGTCGGTCGGCGCCGACGACCGCTTCCCCGACTTCGCGGCCTGGGCGGCCGACCCGGCCCGTGACGCCGACAACCTGCGGCTCGCCGCCCGCCCCGAGGACGTACGCCCCTTGGTCCTGGAGGTCGCGGCGCGGCTGGACCGCGAGCCCCGGCCGTCGAACGTCCCGGGCGTGCCGCTGACCGGCGCGCGGCTGCTCCAAGCGCTCCAGACCAGCCTCTACGGCAACTCCTTCGCCCCCGTCGCCCGGCTCCTGCGGGCCGCCCAGGATCCGGCCGCCGTACCCGTCCTGACGCCCGACGTCTCCGGCCCCATGCCGGACGCCGACGCGGCGGTCACGGTCGGGGTCGTCTGCAACGACGTGAGCTGGCCGAAGGACGCCGCCGCGTACGAGCGCGCCGTGGCCGCCGATCGGAGCGCGCACCCGCTCACGGCCGGGATGCCGGCGAACATCACCCCCTGCGCCTTCTGGAAGGACCGCCCGGCGGAGCAGCCCACGCGGATCACCTCGAACGGGCCGTCCAACGTCCTGATGATCCAGAACCTGCGGGACCCCTCCACCCCGTACGCCGGAGCCCTCAAGATGCGCGAGGCGCTCGGCGCGCGGGCCCGGCTGGTCACCGTCGACGCGGGCGGCCACGGCTCCTACCTGGGCACCGGCAACGCCTGCGGCGACCGGGCGGTGACCCGGTTCCTCACCACCGGGCAGCGGCCGCGGGCGGACACGTACTGCGGGCGCTGAGCCGCGCCCCTACGCTGGGGTGCAGGACAGGGAGAACCGGTCGTCCAGAGGGAGCGGTCCATGACCCCGCGTCGTTCCCCACGGCCGGCGAGCGCCGACGACCTCCTGACCACGCTCGGGCGGCTCACCGCCCAGGCGCGGCTGGGGGCGGAGTTCCAGCAGGCCCGCGTGGAGCTGGCCGAGGCCCTGCAACGCGAGATGCTGCCGGCGTCGCTCCCCGACGTGCCGGGGCTGCGGACCGCGGCCCGCTACGCGCCCGCCCGGCACGGCCTGGACATCGGCGGTGACTGGTACGACGGCTTCCGGCTCCCGGACGGGTCGCTCGCGTTCTCCATCGGCGACGTACAGGGCCACGACGTGGAGGCGGCGGCCTTCATGGGCCAGATCCGGATAGCGCTGCGGGCGGTGGCCGCCGCCGCGGCCGACCCCGGCGACGTGCTGGGCCGGGCCAACGACCTGCTGCTGTCGGTCGGCCGCGACCTCTTCGCGACCTGTAGCTTCCTGCGTTTCGACCCCCGCACCTGGCGGCTCGAAGGCGCCCGCGCCGGGCACATCCCGGCGGTGTGGGCCACGGTGGACGGCGCGTACGGCATCGCGGAGGACGACGGGGGCCTCCCGCTGGGCGTGCTGTCCGGGGGCGACTACCCCGTGACGACGCGGCCCCTCGCGCGGGCGGGCGCGTACGTCCTGCTCACCGACGGGGTGGTAGAGGGGCCGTCGTTCCCGATCGAGACGGGGTTGGGGCAGGTGGTCCGGGTGGTGCGGGACGGCGCGGCGGCCGATCCGGAGGAGCTGGCCGCCGAGGTACTGCGGGTGGCCGACTCCACCGGTCACGCGGACGACGCGGCGGTCCTCGTCCTGCGGCACGACGCGCCGCCGCACGGATAGCGCGTGTCAGGAACCCGCGCGAGGCCGGCGCCGTTGTCTCATACGTGGGATGAGCACCTCACTGCGCCAGGCGCTGTGGATCCTCGCGGTCGCCGCCGCCTACTACGCGACCGGTCGGCTGGGCCTGCTCCAGCGCCTGGTCGTCGCGGGGGCGCAGGTCACGCCGTTGTGGTTGCCGACCGGAATCGCCGTCGCCGCGCTGTTGTGGCGGGGGGTGGGGATATGGCCCGGCATCGCCCTGGGCACGTACCTGGTCATGCGGACGCTCGGCCCGGTCGACCTGAGCGGGTCGGTCATCATCGCGGGCAACACCCTCGCCCCGCTGTGCGCCTACGCGATGCTCCGCCGGGCCCGGTTCCGCCCCGAGTTGGACCGGCTGCGCGACGGGCTGGCCCTGGTGTTCCTGGGCGGGCTGCTCCCGATGCTGCTCAGCGCGACCTTCGGCGCCGGGGTGCTGGCGCTCACCGGGAGCCTGCCGTGGGACGGGTTCTGGCCGGTGTGGGCGGCCTGGTGGGCCGGGGACGCCATGGGGGTGCTCGTGGTGACGCCCGTGCTGCTGGCCCTGCCGCGCATGAGGCCGCCCCGCGACGTCTACCGGACGGCCGAGGCGGCGGCCCTGCTGGCCGTGGCCGTGCTGGTCACCCTGCTGGTGACACGCAGTACGCTCTCGCTGCTCTTCCTGGTCTTCCCGTTGCTGATCTGGGCCGCCGTCCGCTTCCAGTTGGCGGGGGCGGCGCCGTGCGCGCTGCTGATCTCGGTCGCGACCGTCTCGGCGGCCACCGCGCGGGCGGGGCCGTTCGCGCACCACGGCATCCTGGAGGTGATGGCCAACCTGATGGCCCTGAACGGCTCGGTGGCCCTGACCGCGCTGCTGCTGTCGGCGCTGGTCACCGAGCAGAACAACGTCCGCGTGAAGATCCAGCAGGCGTGCGAGGACCTGGCCGAGCTGGTGAACCGGCTCTCCCCGCGCGCCCGGGGCTGAACCCGCCCGCGCGGCTGCTCTTTCGCCCGCGCCGCTACCTGCCGACCCGGGCGGTCGCTCGTTGCCCCGCGCGGCTGCTTGCCGCCCGGGCGGCTACTCGCTGACCAGCACCGGGACGGTCAGCACGGCGCCGGCCGGGGTGCCGGTGAGTTTGCCCGGCGACACGGTGAAGTCGATGCCGTCGCCCGCCGCGCGCGGCCCGTCGTGGTGTTCGGTGCCGTGCGCGTCCTCCCCCTCCTCCTGGTACCGGAACGCCCCGGTCCCCACGAGCCGGCCGGAGGCGTCGTAGTAGGCCACCGCCAGTTCGAGGGCCAGGGTGTCGCTGACGTCCGCCGTGATGGCCACGTGCCCGGTGACGGTCTGCCGGTCGGTGAGGGTGAGCTGGTCCAGCCGTACGCGATCGGTGAACGGACCTTGCTCGACGCGTACTTCGCCCTCCCGGGCGGGCTGCGCGAGCACGGCGGCCGGGGCGGGCGCGCTGCGCGGCGCGGGCAGCACCACGGGCGAGGCGGCGGCGATCGGCTCCCCCCCGGGGGCGGCGTGCGGCGCGCCGCCGGAGCAACCGGTGACGAGGGCGAGCACGATCGCGGCCGGGACCAGCGTGGCCGCGGCACGGCGCAGGGGGTGTCGGGGGTGTCTCATCGAACGCTCCTGAAAGGGGACGGGGCCGGGGGAGTGCGTCCCCCGGCCCCGGTGCGCGAGGGTCAGTGCTGCTGCTGCGGCGAACGGCCGAACAGCGAGCGGTACATCTTCGTGTAGAGCTCGGTGTTGTTCTGGCTCGCGGCGAACGCGCTGCCGTTCGGGCCGTAGGCGAAGATCGGCACGTCGGCGCCGGTGTGGTTGCCCGACAGGTAGGTCAGCCACAGGCTCGCCTCGGGGCTGCCGTCCTTCACGCCCGGCGCGTCGTCCGGGGTGCGGAACGTGGCCGGGGCGAAGTTCTTCGCGTCACCCGAGCCCGCGCCGTTGACGATGCCGGTCGAGCGGGTGGTGTCCTTGGCGCCCGAAGTGGCGCGCGACGGTGTGCCGTTGTTCGCCGGGTTGCCGGCGTCGGTGTTGGCCGGGGGCGCGGCGGCCTCGGCGTTGGTGTAGGTGCCGTGCTCGATGATGTTGAAGCCGGCGCACTCGTGGTCGGCCGTGACGATCACCAGCGTGTGGCCGTCCTTCTTCGCGAAGTCGTACGCGGCCTTCACCGCGTCGTCGAACGCCTTGACCTCTCCGAGCGTCTGCGCGGCGTCATTGGCGTGCGAGCGCTTGTCGATCTGGGCGCCCTCGATCTGGAGGAAGAAGCCCTTGCCCTTGCCGCGCTCCTGCTGCTTGCGGTCGGAGAGCAGCGAGATGGACTTGCGGGCCATGTCGGCCAGCGTCGGCTCCTGCTTCTGCGGGGCGTCGGCGGGCAGCCCCGCCTTGGCCTGCTCGACCGTCAGGTTACCGCGGTTGAAGAGGCCGATGACCTTCTTGCCGTCGGCCTTGTCGAGGTCGGCCTTGGTGGCGACCTTCTGGCTGGCGGCGCTCTGGGCGGGCAGCTTGGCGTCGCCGAAGTTGCCGAGCACCTGGTAGCCCTGGGCCTGGAGGGCCTTCTGGTCGTCCGGCTCGAAGCGGGCGAGTCCGCCGCCGAAGACGACGTCTGCGGTGCCGTTGCGGGCGATCTGCTCGGCGATCGGCGTGATCAGCGTCTTGTCGGCGGGCGCGGCCTCGTACGTACCGTCCTCGTTCTTGGGGAGGCAGGCGGCGTCGGAGTACGTCGGGCCCTGGCAGCCGCGCAGCAGCGCGTGGCTGAACTGCGCCGCCGGGGTGGCGTCGGTGATCTCGGCCGTGGAGACGTTGCCCGTGGCGAAGCCGGCCGCCTTGGCCTGCTCCATCAGCGTGGCGACCTTCTTCTCGTACGAGTCCACGCCGATCGCGGCGTTGTACGTCTTGAAGCCCGTCGACCAGGCGGTCGCGGAGCTGGCCGAGTCGGTGACCAGGGACGGCTTGGCGGTGCCCTTCTCGACGGCGTACGTGGCGACCGCGCCCGTGAAGGGGAGGGTCTCCATGGTGAGCTTCCCGCCGGCGCCGTAGTACCGGTCGCGGGCGGCCGTGACGTGCGTGCGGCCCATTCCGTCACCGAGCAGGTAGATGACGTTCCGGATTTCCTTGCCACGTCCGTCGTTCTGCGGCGCGGAGTCGGCGGTGGTCGCCGTCCCCGCGGCCACGGCCCCCGCGAGGGCCAGAACGGTCAACGTCTTCACTGGTCTGCGGCGCATGTGCTGGGAGATCCCCTCGGGAAGGACGACGCGGTCCCCTCGAAGCTATGAGCGCCGCATGAACGGTCCCTTCTCAACACGTAACCACCACCCGAACGCCAAGAACCGCGCCTCCGCCGGCCGGGACGGCGACCGTCGGATCACCCTGACCGCGCCGCCGTCAGTCCAATGCCCACTCCCGCCGGCGGTCTCCGGCAGGTCGGCCGCCAGGCCCGCGATCCTGCGCAGGAGCCGACGGGTGTCGTCGTCGCACCTTCGACACCGGAACCCGGGCCCGCCCCACCACCGAGGACTACCTGGGCGCCATCAGCGACACCAAGCCGACGGTCGGCTCGGCCATGGCCCAGGAGTTCGCCCACCAGACCGAGAAGTTCGCCCGTATCCAGGGGCTGTCGTACGGAGGATCAGGCCGGGCCCGTGGCCGTTCCTTCCTCCTCGGCCTCCATGCGCCGGATTCCCCCGTGGGTGAGGGTGACCATCGCGGGGGTGTTGCCCGGCTCCCAGTCGACGGTGATCAGCCCTTCGCCCGCCAGGTAGGTGCAGGCGGCGGCCAAGTCCTCTTCCGGCATGTGTAGATCGCGTCGCAGCTGTGCTCCGGTGATGCCGAGGAGGCGGTTGCCTTCGACGGCTTCGTACAGGACCTGGAGCACCTGATCGCGGTAGGTCTTGCGTTCGCGCAGTGTGGCCATGACCGCGTCCTTTCGTGTGTGGGGGCTCCGGAGCCGGTCGGGGCTTCTCAGATCTCGTCGGAGTGGGCGCCGCAGCCGACGGGGGTCCTACTGGCGGCCAGCCACGAACGGGCAGGTCCGGCGGGTGCCGTCGTGTCCACGGTGAGGTGAAGGCGGGTGTCGCCGTCGAGGCCGGGGTAGCTGCGCTGTTCCGCGCCTGCGAAACAGCTGCGCAACGCCTCCGCGACCGCGCGGGCGGCTTCCGGTGTGTGTGCGGTGATCCGTACCTCGGCGTGCCCGAGCGACGGCATTGTCTGGGGCTCGATGTCCTTCACGTGGGCGTGCTTCCCTTCGGGGGTGGGCGAAGGGCCGGCAGGTCGGGGTGCGCGAGGCACCCCGACCGCTGCCCCCCGTCGGAGGAAGGTCTGTTCCCTCACCGGTCGGCATCCGCGTGGTGGGCTCGACGACCGGTGTCGTCCGGCAGGCCGGAAGGCCTCGGCAGGGGGTCGCTGAAGTGGTAGGCCGCGATCCGCGCGTCGTGCTGGGCGTTCAGCAGATGGATCCAGCGCATTCCGATGCCGATCATGAGGATGATCACCGCGATGAGGACGATGGTCTCCACGGAGCTCACCTCCAGCCTTTTCCGGGCAGCGGCAGGGCGGATCTGCCCATCGGGTTCCCGGAGGGTGACATGCAGGCCCCGCCTTCGCCCTCCCACGTGGCCTCCCGGCGGCGGGCGTCGCGGATGCCGCGCCCGATGACGGTCTCGTTGGCCATGAGGACGTCCGCGGTGAGGACGCTGCCCGGGATCGCGGCGGCGGCCATCAGCCGGGCCGCGGCTGCGGGCCCGGTTTCGGGCGGGACCACCAGGAGGTCCCAGCGGCCGACGGTGTAGGCGAGCAGGATCAGCTTGTCGGGGTCTTGTTCGGTGAACCAGCCCACGTGCAGCGTGCGCCCGTCCATGGCAACCGTGTGCGGGACGACGGGCCAGCGGGTGGGGTTGACCGTGACGCGGGTGACGCGGCCCCAGGGTTCCTCCAGGGCGGCGACGAGCGGTGGGAGCTCGGCCTCGAGGTCGCGGGAGCGCGGCCACCATGCCCCGTCCAGCCGGCCGGCGAGCGTGGTCTTCGGGGTGAGGGACAAGCGGGCCGGGAACTCTGCGGCGAGGTCGCGCGAGGCGGTCCGGTCAAGGGTGGTGGTCATGATACGGACCTGCCCTGAGGCTGCCCTTCGGCAGCCCGGTTTCTAGGCGATCGCCGGAAATGACACCTGCGTGAAAGCCGGTGTGCGAAGTACTCCCGGTGCTTTCACTGTACGCCTGTTCGGCAGACTCTGACCGGCGTGACCAGGCAGTTTCCCGCGGGCGGCGAAGCGGGCGGCGGGAGTATCGTGAAACGGCGGCAGGCCGGCGCACGTCGCCGGCCGGCACCGGCGTCGGTATCGGCTCCGACCTGCGTCGACGTACGGCCGTACCCGAGAGACGGGTGGACCCTCATGGCTGACTCCGACACTCCCCGCACCCGCCCGCTGCTCCTGCCGGATGCGATCCACCAGGCGATCAAGCCCGGTACGGCGCTGTTGCGGCTGGAGACCACCAGCCTCCGGGAGGGGCTCCTGGACGGTGCGTGGTGGCCGCGCACGCGCGACATCGAGACGGAACTGTCCGCGCTGATCAGCGTGTTGACCGGGGATCTCGGACCGATCACCCGGGTGGGGGTGGACGCGTCCGCCTGGGACGGCCTCCCGACCCGCCTGGTCATCGACGGCCGGGTCGTGCACCTCGACTCCGACCCGGTCGGTGACGACACCGTCCTCATCACCCGGGGCCGCAACGACCACTTCGCCCTGCTGCTGGTTCCTCCGGACACCACCGTCGACGCCGCCCGGGAAGCGATGGCCCGCGCCGTCCGCGCCGACAACATCACGCAGGCCGCTCAGATCCTCATCGCCACCACATCCCAACCTGAGGACGGCGCCGCCGATACGGCAGGATGACCCGAATCCTCAGCGGCCGAGCAGGGGGCGCGGCGGCCACCGTGGCGCGGCCCGGTCTCCTTCGGCGTTGGGCGGGCTGCAGCAGAGCCCGGCCGGAGTGACGGCGGAACGACCGGTCTCTGGGCAGTGACTACGAAACGACCGGTCTTTGGGTGGTGACCGCGGACCGGCCAGGCTCTGGGCGTGCGGGCGATTGGTGCTCTGGTCAGAGCCCTTCGTCGTGCAGGTCCTCTTCGCGCAGCAGGTCGTTCTCCCTGCTGCGCGAGGTCTCCTTCCCGCCGGGCTTCTGCCCCTTCTCGCGGGACTGCTTGCCCGGCTGGGGCTGCGCGGGGTCTCCGGGACGACGATGCTCCTGCGCCTCGCGGCCCTTGCCCGGCTCCTGACGCTTGCCCTGCGTACCGTCCATGACGGCGTCTCCTCTTGGTGCCTGGGGTTCGGATTCCTCCCGATCACGCTGACACGCACAGGGACGGTCTGCATCATGTCGGCTGCGAAGCGAGGCACACGGATGACGCTCCTCAGCGGTGTGGCAGCGTCGTAAGGGCGGCCGTCCCTTCAGTGCCGAGGAGGGAAACGATCCCCACCCCGCCCACCGGCGTCGGCACCTACGGCGCGACGACGGTGATGCCGCGACGACGGTGATGCAACGACCCCGGCACATTCACCCGCCGGGTTCGCCCTTCCGGACGTCACCCGTGAGAGTGCGACGACCAAGACCGACCATCGTGATGCGGGCGGGTGCTCCACCTCGGAGCGTGCCGGATACCGTCGCGCGGCGTGGATGCCCACGTGGCTCATGGTCGTGCCGCCGTCGGGGAAGTCGGCGGTTCCGGTCACCGCGCCGGCCGCCGGCTCACGGCTTCGACGGTCGGGCTGACCGGGCCCACCGGCCCGGGCTGAGCCGGCACGAGTGCTGGTTCTCCCCGGACCGCAGCCCGCCCCTTCCCGAAGCCCGGCGGCCGGGAAGACCGCGAACACAGACACCCCAAAGACCGGTAGAAGCGGTCCGGAAGGAACACGGCATCCGCGACGACCATCACTCCGGAGAAGATCGGCAGCCCCAAGAGGACCGCGATCCCCAGGTGCAGACCCACCAGCATGATCAGCACGGGGTATTTGAGCCTGCCGAACAATACGAACGGGAACGCGACCTGCAGCAGCACCGTCAGGTAACCGGCGACGGCGACCGCGACCGGGTGTTCGTCCAACAGGAGGGACAGCGCGGGCCATGGCCGGAAGAGGTCGAGGTTCAGCACGTAGTGGAGGGCGGTCCCGTTGCCCCAAGAGCCGCCCTGCACCTTGTAGAGGCCTGCGGATCCGTAGAGGAAGCAGACCTGGGCGGCGATGACGAACATGCCGCAGTTGTGCAGCACGGTGCTCGCGGTGCGACCGAACTCGCGGAACCGGCGCCGCTGCCGCCCGCCGTCCGCTGCCGGCCTCGACTTCCTGCGTGCGTCCAGGGACCAGCGTCGACCGCACGCGGTGAAGACGAGGTACACGGCCATGAGGAGGAAGAGGTTGTCGCCTCCGTCCGTCATGAAGACGGCCCGCGCGTGGAACGACGCCACGATTACCGCGAACAGCACGGACACCACTCTGGTCCGCCAACCGAGCATGAACAGTACGGACGTCAGGACAGCCGCCGCGTAGCAGCATTCGAAGTACGCACGGCTGTCGGAGAGGGTGAGGATGCTGACCCACCCGGTCTGGTCGAACAGCTGCCGCGCCAGCGCGGGCGTCCAGGGCGACCCCGGACCCCAGATCTCGTCGCGGTGCGGGAACTCGCGGAGCAGGAAGACGAGGTAGAGCAGTCCGTACCCGATGCGTAGGACCGCCGCGCCGTACAAGGAGACCGGCCGCTCGATCAGCAGGGCAACGAGCACGCCCATGCGGTCGAGCATGCGCTGCGCCGCCGGTCGGGTGGGCGTGGCTGCCGGCGTCGGTGCCGGTGTCGGTGTCGGTGTCGGCTCAGTCTGTTCCATGGGGGGCCACCTTCCACCACGGCAGGTAACGGGTGTCGATGGGTGCGGCCTGGCGGATAGCGCCTGAGGCGTCCGAGGCGGTGACGGGGAGCGTGATCACCCGAAGCTGGATGGAGTCGAAGGAACCGCGCCGGTGGGCGGCGACGCGGTCCGCCGCGATGTTGCGCAGGTACGTCCGCATCATCACGGCCCGCTCCGAATGCGGCTCGTCGTCACCGCCGAACGCTTCGAGGTAGGAACTCCAGGCGCGACGCAGCATGTTCTGTGCCGTGTGGCTCGGGAAGGGGTCGTGCTCGACGGCGGATTCGTCCACGGCGCTCAGGTCGAACCAGCCGCTCACCCGCACACTGCCGTCAGGGGCGGCGTACCTGGTCCTCGCCGAGAGTTTGCGGTTGACCGACTCCGGATCCGGGGCGAAGAGGCGCCAGTTCTGCTCGAAGAGCGGATAGACCCACGCGTTGATCGGCCCGCTGTAGAGCTGGGAGACGGCATTCGGCGGTGCCACATGAAGAAAGACCGCGAGCACATGGATCAGCGCCGTTGCCAGGCACAGGACGATGAAGGTGCCTGTTCCCACCCCCAGCGGGCGGCGCGGCCCGGAATCGCCCGAGTACGACTCCGGACCGCCGTCGTGGGCCTCCACCGCAGGCCCGGATCCTGAGTGCTCCGTTTCCTTCACGTCCGCTGACGTGACGCCACCCGGCACGATCACACCCGGCCTTCCCATCCCGACTGCTCACCCATCCGCTCCTTCCGGCTTGCGCGAGCGGCGCACGACGGACCGAGGACGATCCGCCGCGCGCCACCCGCCCTACTCGTGTGTCGCGCGTGACTGCCTGGGCATTCAGGCCGCCTCGGGAGCTACGCGCGACTTACCGCAGACGATCCGCATGGCGTGCGGAGTCCTCACTCGTCGTGGCCCCAGCCGTCGTGCTCGTCGCCCGGACCGCCGTAGCCGTTGTCGGGCTCCTCGGGCTGACCGTGGTCGGGCCCCTCGTGGTGCCCGTGCTCGTGTTCGCCGTGATCCCCGTGGTCGGGACGGCCCTGCTGCTCGTGCTTGTCGTGCTTGTCGTGACCGGGCCACTCGGGGACGTCATGACCAGGCCAACCAGGCTTGCCGGGCTTGCCGGGCGGCTTGGGAACACCGCCGGTTGTGCCACCGTTGGTTCCGCCCGTCGTCGCGCCCGTCGTCGCGCCCGTGACGCCGCCCGTCGTGGTACCCGCTACGAGGCCACCGCCCGTCGTCACACCGCCGAGCACGCCGCCGAGCAGGCCGCCATTGGCGCCGCCGGTCGTCGCACCGCCGAGTACACCGCCGAGCAGGCCGCCAGTCGTGGGGCCACCGGTCGTGGGGCCACCGGTCGTGGTGCCACCCGTCGTCGGGCCACCGGTCGTCGGGCCACCGGTCGTGGTGCCGGCGACGACGCCGCCCGTGACCAGACCGCCCGTGGTTCCGCCGGTGGTGCCGGCGGCACACGACCCGCGGTTGATCGTGTTCGTGTCCATCGTCACCGCGCCGTTACGAGCCAGCGCCCGTCCGTCGATGTCCGCGCCCGTGGTCAGCGAGATGGAGGTCAGGGCCATGATGGTGCCGACGAAGTTGGTCTCGGTGCCGAGGGTGGCCGAACTTCCGACCTGCCAGAACACGTTGCAGGGCGAGGCCCCGTTGATGAGGGACACGTTGCTGGAGCTTGCCGTCGTCAGACCCGAACCGACCTGGAACACCCACACGGCGTTGGGGTTGCCCTGGGCGTTCAGGGTGAGGGTGCCGGTGAGTCCGAGAGTGGAGGGGGCGTTGTACACACCGGGAACCAACGTCAGGCCCCCGGCGTCCGGGGGAAGAGTCGCGTCCGCCGGCTGGCCGGCGGCGTTGTCGTACGCCACGACCAGGTCGCTCTTGGCTTGGAGGCCCACGGGGTCGACCGGCCCGGAGTGCACGGTACCGTTCACGATCCCGGGCGGGAATCCGCTGATGGCTGTTCCCGGACTCACTCCGAGGTCGCCGGTGATGACCGTGGGGCCGGTGTTGGTGATCTCCGAGCCGGCCAGCACGGCAAAGCTGGCGGCCGTGCCCAGAGGTACGGGTGTTGCGATCGCATGTGCCCGGGTCGGCGTCACCGCGACCACGGCGGAAGCGATCACCGTGGCGAGTACCGTCGCGATCCAGACCGGCGTTGTGCGCTTTAGCGCCGCGCCAGAGATATTCAGCGTCATCGAGGGGCCAACTCCTATGAGTGGATGGTGACGTAATTGACGGTCTCGACCGCACAGGACCGTCTCACTGTGGCTGGCATATTACGCAGAAACCTGCAAAAAGTCGGGATTTGTTCGGCGATTTCCGTCTCATCCGCCATTCGCGCCGACGGGCCGATAATGCGAATAACTGAATCAGATTAATGAGCCGTGTGGGGGAAGCCGGTATTTCTATGGACCTGCGGCCTGGGCTCCGCAATCCATGAGGCAACGGTGGGAACCGAATCGATTGGCGGCCGTGCGCGACACAACACCAGGACGGATCCAACTCCCCCTGGGGCATGGCAGTGTGCTCACCGGAACAAGGCAAGGAGCGGAGGAACACATCCCGTGGGCGTCGACGTCAATCCAACCGTCAGCAGGCGCCGGTTGGGATCGGAGCTACGCCGGCTCCGGCAGGCCGGCGGTATGACGACGCAGCATGTGGCGGAGCGACTGCTGATCTCCCAGCCCAAGATCAGCCTCTTGGAGAACGGCCGCCGCCTCATCAAGCCGCGCGACGTGCGCGATCTCTGCCGGCTGTACGGAGTCCAGGACCAGCGGCTCGTCGACGACCTGATGCGGCTGGCCCGGGAATCGGGCCGACAGGGCTGGTGGAACGCCTACGGCGACATCGCGTACGGCGCCTACATCGGCCTGGAGGCCGAGGCCGTCGCGATCCGGACCTACGAGCCCCTGGTGATCCCGGGCCTGCTGCAGACCCCCGCCTACGCCCGGGCGGTCATCGCAGGAACGATCCCTCACGCCACCGCCGACCAGGCTGCCACCCGCCTCCAGGTACGGCTGCGGCGCCAGGACCGGCTGGCTGCTCCCGACAACCCGCTGCGCTTATGGGCCGTACTGGACGAAGCGGCGCTGCGGCGCGTCGTGGGCAGCCGCGAGGTCATGCGCGAACAACTGGAGCATCTGAACAGCCTCGGTGCCCAGCCGCACATCACCGTGCAGGTGCTCCCGCACGAGGTGGGGGCGCACCCCGGTGTCTCCGGACAGTTCTCCCTGCTCGAATTCTCCGACGCCGCCGATGTGAATGTGGTGTATCTGGAAAGGTTCACCGGCGACCTCTATCTGGAGAAACGATCCGATGTGCGGCTCTACAGCGACATGTATGCCTATTTGCAGGCCCAGGCGTTGAGCCCGGACGGCGCCCGGCAGTTCCTCGACGAAATCGTCAAGGCATACGTCGGCACGGAATTCCGGGCGGCGCACTGAGGAGCAGGCGGCTTCGCGTCGGACTTCGGTCACCCTCAACACCCTGGCCACGGATCACTGAGGCCGCCCCCGACTGAACACGAGGGTTCGCCCTGCCCTGCCCGGCCAGGCGTGGCGGACCGCGACGGCGTTCGGCCTCGCCGTTCTCGCCGTATTCGGTCTGCCGTTCGGGGCGGCTGTGCGGACGAGATCACCCCGTCGGCCGTACGGACCTGGCGGGCCGAGCGCCTGGCCGCCACCGGCAACACGACGGTCGCCAAGTCCTACCGGCTGCTCAAGGCCACCATGGAGACGGCGACCGATGACGAGCTGATCCGCCGCAACCCGTGCCGCATCAGGGGTGCGTGCAGCGAGCAGGCCAAGGAGCGCTCGACCGCGACCGTCGCCCGGGTCGACGAGCTCGCCGAGGCCATGGGCCCACGCCGGCGGCTGATGGTCTACTTCTGCGCCTACGGCCCGATGCGCCCGGGAACAGGCGACCCTCCCCTCACAGCTTCTGCGGGGGCCGTCGGATTTGAACGGCACCGGTGATGTTGCCGGTCAGATACTTGTCCATGCGTCGAGGAAGGCTTTTCGCCCGGCCGGATCGGCTGATTTGTGGTCCGCATGCAGGACGCGCCAGGCGGTGAGTTCGAGGTCCCGGAGCCACAGTTCGCCGATGACCTGCGTTTTCAGGTCGGGGAGGTGGTCGGACTCGGCAAGTGCCTGGCCGATGACCTCTCCGGCTGCGATGCGCTGGGGCGGCGTCATCTCGTCGACGGCCGAGAGGATCTGCCCGGCCAGACCGGTGCCTTCTCCGGACAGCGAACTCAGCACGCAGGCCTTCATGTTGGCGGGTAGCAGGTAGAGCGAGCCCGAGGACCTCCACAAGTCCGACCAGAAGCGTTCTCCGGCCGCGGTGGGAGCGGGGAGAGCGGCCAGCAGTCCGAGGAGGTGTGCGGTGGCCGCGTATCCGTCGGAGTGGGCCGATGCGACGACGGCGATGTCCGCGACGCGCTCCACATCGATGTGGCCGGCTTCGAGGCGTGGGTCCAGTCCCAGTCGCTGCTCCAGCTGATGGGAAAGGGGGACGGATGCGTGGGAGCGGAACTCGGGAAGCATCGGCGATCCTTGAACGTAGGAGAGCGGAGAGACCCGTTCGGGAGCCCTGATCGTTCCCATGGCCCGTCGGATTACACGACTTCCACGGCCCCAGTCGGTGGCAGACCGCCAGGACCGGACCGATGAAGCGGCTGAACGGGCGATCAGGTGAAGCCGATTCGGCAGTCTGCGGCAGACCTCCGGTTTGCCGCTCCGGGCAGGCTCCTAGCATGAACACATGGTCACCAGTGATGCCCAGCAGTCCGAGTCAGGACGGAAAGCAGTGTCCCGAGACGACGCCGAAGCCGGTCGTTTTCATTCCGCACGAACGGTTGGCGGACGCGAGGACTCCCACCCCGTTGCCGACCTGGTCGAGCGAGCGGCCGATCTGGTCGAGCCGATCAAGCCGAAGCTACGCGGCTGGCTTCACGCAGGAATGGTCCCCGCATCGCTGGCCGCGGGCATCGTCCTCATCTGCCTGGCAGGGACACCGCAGGCCGCTCTGGCCTGCAGCGTGTACTCCGTCACTGCCTGGCTGCTGTTCGGGACGAGTGCCGTCTACCACCTCGGCACCTGGGGGCGACTCGGCGAGGCCGTTCTGCGCCGCCTCGACCACGCCAACATCTTCCTGATCATCGCAGGCACCTGCACCCCGCTGGCCGTGCTCCTTCTCCACCCTGACCAGAGGTCCGTCCTCCTGTGGATCGTGTGGACGGGCGCGCTGGCGGGCATCACCTTCCGCGTCCTGTGGGTCGGAGCTCCCCGCTGGCTGTACACCCCCTGCTACCTGGCGCTGGGCTGGGCACCGGTGCGTTACCTGTCCGACTTCCTGCACAGTGGCGGGGCGGCCGTACTCGCCTTGATCGTGACCGGCGGCCTCCTCTACAGCGCCGGCGCGGTTGTCTACGCCCTCCAACGCCCCGACCCCTCGCCCCGCTGGTTCGGCTACCACGAGGTGTTCCACGCCTTGACCGTGGCAGCCTTCGCCGCGCACTACATCGCCATCTTCCTCGTCGCCCACTGACGATGACGATGACGATGACGATGACGATGACGATGACGATGACGATGACGATGACGATGACGATGACGATGACGATGACGATGACGACGACGACCGACGCATTGCGCGGTGTGCACGTCGTCCCTCAGCACGTGCGGGGGTAGGCACGCCGCCGGCTGCTGGTTCTGGCTCACAGTGCTGGAGGGTGGCGGCGGGGGGAGAAGCCGCACATGCGGTACACCTGCGCGCCCCGTCACCGCAGTAAACGATCCATGGGAACGGGCCCGCGGATACCGATGGGCACACACACCTCAGGCCGAGGCCGACGGACCGGGCGATTCGGCGGCGCGGCGGTATTCGGCGTTGATGCGCTGGGCTTCTTCGAGCTGGTCTTCGAGGATGACGATGCGGCAGGCGGCCTCGATGGGGGTGCCCTGGTCGACGAGTTCGCGGGCGCGGGCGGCGATGCGCAGCTGGTAGCGGGAGTAGCGGCGGTGTCCGCCCGCGGAGCGGAGCGGGGTGATGAGGCGGGCCTCTCCGATGGCGCGGAGGAAGCCCTGGGTGGTGCCGAGCATCTCGGCGGCCCGGCCCATCGTGTAGGCGGGGTAATCGTCGTCGTCGAGACGGCCGAACGAGTCGTCTGCTGTCATTGCACCTCTCTCATGGAACGCGTGGAGGGGCCCTGGTGCCATATGGCACCAGGGCCCCGAAGGAACTACTACACCATCTGCCGGCCCTAGTCCTGCGCCGGCCTTCTGTTTCCGCCGACCCGGCCGAGATGCTGCCGGGAGTGCGGGGATCGCGGTTGCTTGACCGGAGACCACCTCACTATCGATGTCCTGCGGTACCCGGGCTCAGACTTCCGCCCGGGCGATCCTGATGGTGCTCTGCTCCTCCGTTCTTCCCTCTGGATCAATCACTTACCAAACGGGAACTGGGTACTGCTGATACTGCGAACCGCTTGTACTTCTGGTGTTGCGTACTTCTGGTGGCCTCACCCAGCGCCACTCTTCGGCAGCCAGCCCCGTCGCCCATCTTGCATCTGCTCTGGCTTAGAACCCCACTGCCGAACCTCCCGGTACGCGCGCCCGCAGTCGACGCCTTCACCGAGGTGCTGCTCACTGACTTCACTGCTGGTACTGCCTACTGCACTTACTACGAGTACTGCCACTGCGGTAACTGCTTGTGGCGGCCCCTGATCACTGCGGGCCACCCGGTCCGGTGGTCAGTCCCGTCGCCGTCCTGCAACCGCTCTGGCTTCGGAACTCCACCACCGCACCGTCCTGCGAACTGCAACTGCGGGTTTTGCTCGTACTACCGGTACTGCTGCCCGGCAGTTCGTCTCTGCCAGGCCCTGCTGTCCTGCTGGGCTACGAGAGAAACCATAACCACGCCACGGCTCAATGTCTACTCCAGCGGATACAGATTTTCCGGAGCGCTGAGGACAGCTAGACGTTCGGTCGGCCCAGCATGCGCTGAGTAGCCCGCATTGCAGGTCAGGCGCTCGGGAGGGCCGCAGCCGGGAGCCTGACGGACCCCGGGCCTCGCGGATTGGCGTCGTACTCTGGCGCCTCTTCGACCCGCTCTTGGAGACACGCTCGCCACGCGACGAGTCGCGAGCCTTCCTGGATCGTCTGCGGCAACAGGCGATGGCCGTAGCAGCCGTGGACACCGTGGTCTTCGTCGTGTCCGAGCTCGTCACGAACGCCCTGCGCCATGGCGGAGGGACCTGCACCTTGGAACTGACGGCCCAACGCGGAGGGCATTGAGGTGGCCGTCCACGACCCCAGCCCGCATGCGCCGCGCCATGTGCACCCCTGACATCGAGGGGGCGGCACCGGGGGTTCGGCCGGCCCATGGCCGACAGACTCGCCCGAGCGACCGCGGTCACCCGTCAGGCCACCGGCGGTAAGACGTATGAGCGCCCTTCTCGCCTGGTAGCGCGACCGCTGGAGCGGGCGGAAGGGCCGGTGAATAGAATCGGCTCTCATGTCGAAGCCTGACCAGCTGCTCGTTGATGTCGCCACCCTGGTGGAGTCCGGGCAGAGCAATCAGATGTCCCTGACCGTGGTCACCTCCGGTGCGGTCATCACCGGTCGGTTGGCTCCCGAAGCCGTGTGGAGGCAGCGGGTGTCGGAGGTCCTGACGGACTCGGCCCGCCTGGCCGAGTTCTCCGCCGTCTTCACCGCCACAACCCGCCGGGACGGGCCGCCGACCCATCTGCACTTCCATGTGGCCCGCATCCTGCAGGGCACGGTGGGGATCCCGGAGACGGGTGGGATGTATCGAGTCTCGATCGCGGATGTCAGTGCCTGGACCGTGGGCGACTTCAGCTACTCCGATTCCTGAGTGTTGGTGTCAAGCGGCTGCCGTGACGGTGGTATCGGCTCGTAGCAGCGAATGCCGACCAACGCAGAGGTGTGGAAGACGCGCTGCGGGTGACGTCCTCGCCCAGGACGAGGACGTCGGCCAAGAGCCGCGGCAGCTCCGGTTCGTCGTTGGCGACCCGGCGCGAGAGCAGCCGCAAAACGACCTCGCCGGCGGTCCCTACTCAGCGATCAGAGTCGCGATTCCACTGACCCTGCGACGCGTAGAGAAAGCCGTCGGTACGCAGGAGGGCCCGACCGGCGCATGCCGGTCGGGCCCTCGTCGCTGTGTCCGTGTCGGCTCGCGCCGGTCCGGTCGGTCAGACGGTAACGGGGTGCCCGAGCATTGCGGCTGCCTTCTGGAGCGGGCTGAGGACGCGCGTGGGGGCCGCGGTCTGGGGAAGGCCGCGGCAGGTGAACCCGAGCTGGGTCATGGCCCGGAGGACTTCACCGGCGCTGAAGTCACGGCGGTCCTGGCGGGTGATGACCTGGCCGACCTGCTTGACGGGGTAGGTACGGCGCCCGATGATCACGGACTCGCCGACGGCCTGCTCGGGCTTGATGCCCTTCATCGATTCCAGGACGCCGCTCTTGGTCAGGTCGAACGGGAAGCGGGCGATGACGCAGCGCATGATGCCTCACAGGGAGAAGAGGTGAATGGTCCGACCGCGCGGTGAGGTCGTTCAGCGGGCAAGGGCGAGGGCGAGGACGCCCGGAGCGCTGCCTTGCTCCTCGACGACGGGCAGGGCGTCGAGCCGGCGGTAGCGCATCGCGTGCTCGGCCTCGGCCATCGTGGTCATGGGCGAGGTGACCCGGCCGCGGTGGCCGAGAACGTCACGCAGCCTGACCCGGTCCGTGTACGCGTCACCGTCGCGGACGGCGGTGAGCCGGGCCTGGGTGACCAGTCCGGTGCACAGGCCGTCCTCGTCGCAGACGAGCAGATGTCCGGCGCGGGCACTGGCCATGACGGACAAGGCCACCTCGACCGTCATGTCGTCACAGACCTGTGGCCCGGCCGCCTCCATGGCGTTGCCCACGGTCTGGGCCACAGGGTTGGACATCACCGAGCGGGACTGCATCTGGACCAGCGTCAAAACGTGCCTCCTGCAGAGATGGGTCAGTCTTCTGATCACGTGGTTGTCAGGCCGCCGCATCGAAGGCGGACTGCCGCACGCTGACGCGCCGGGCAGCCGACACGGGGCTGCGTCGGCCACGGGAGGCTGTGCGGCGCTTGGGCCGCTCGGACACCGGCGCCGTGATGGTGACGGGGATGCCCGAAGGGGTCTGGGCGCCGGTGATCCGGTTCAGTGCTTCCTCGCCGGAGCGGACCTGGGTGGTCTGGGGGACGATCCCCGCGGCCGCCATGAGACGGGTCATGTCACGGCGCTGGTTGGGGGTGACCAGGGTGACGACGCTGCCGGACTCGCCCGCACGGGCAGTACGCCCCCCGCGGTGGAGGTAGTCCTTGTGGTCGGTCGGCGGGTCCACGTTCACGACGAGGTCGAGGTTGTCGACGTGGATGCCGCGTGCGGCGACGTTGGTGGCGACGAGCACGGTGACGTGTCCGGTTTTGAACTGAGCCAGGGTACGGGTGCGCTGGGGCTGGGACTTACCCCCGTGAAGGGCGGCGGCACGGACCCCACTGTTGAGGAGGTCCTGGGTGAGGCGGTCCACTGCGTGCTTGGTGTCCAGGAACATCATCACCCTGCCTTCGCGCGCCGCGATCTCCGTCGTCGTCCGCTGCTTGTCGGCGCCGTGGATGTGCAGGACGTGGTGCTCCATCGTCGTCACCGCACCGGCCGACGGGTCCACCGAGTGCACGACCGGGTCGGTCAGGTAGCGGCGAACCAGCAGGTCGACGTTGCGGTCCAGGGTCGCGGAGAACAGCATCCGCTGGCCTTCGGGGCGCACCTGGTCCAGGAGGGCGGTGACCTGAGGCATGAAGCCCATGTCGGCCATCTGGTCGGCTTCGTCGAGGACGGTGATCGCGACCTGGTTGAGCCGGCAGTCGCCCCGGTCGATGAGGTCCTTCAGCCGGCCGGGCGTGGCTACGACGACCTCCGCGCCTCCGCGCAGCGCTCCTGCCTGCTTGCCGATCGACATGCCGCCGACGACCGTGGTCAGGCGTAGCTTCACGGCGCGGGCGTACGGGGTGAGGGCGTCGGTCACCTGCTGCGCCAGCTCACGCGTCGGGACGAGGATCAGTGCCAGCGGCTGGCGGGGCTCGCCGCGCTGCCCGGCGGTGCGGGCCAGCAGCGCGAGGCCGAAGGCCAGGGTCTTGCCGGAGCCGGTGCGTCCACGGCCGAGGACGTCACGGCCCGCGAGGGTGTTGGGCAGGGTGGCGCCCTGGATGGGGAAAGGCACGGTCACGCCCTGCGCGCCGAGGGCGGCCAGCAGCTCGGCCGGCATGTCGAGGTCGGCGAAGGCCTCGACGGCAGGCAGCGCGGGAGTGATGGTCTTCGGCAGGGCGAACTCGCCTTGGACCGCGGCGGGTCGGCGGCCGAAGCCGCCCGAGCTCGGGCCTCCGGAACGGCGCGGGGTGGACGAGCCCAAGCGGCTTCCCCGACCCGAACCGGCGCCAGTGCCGAAGGCGGGGCCATTGCTGCGGCTGCGGGTGCGAGCGGAACGGTCGTTCGTACGTGTGGGGTTCATTCAGAACCTTCCTCAATACGGCGCGTATCAAGGAATTCCCGCGGCGAAAACGCGGCGCGGGGAATCACAAGAACGGGCCAAATGGAATGCGAAAGCGATTTTGGCTTGCAGGAAATCCGCAGGGGCGCAGCCGCTGACATGGGGTGGCGTCATCCGGACGTAAATGCGGAGAAACCGACTTGGGTGCGGCGTTGAGGAGCCTGCAACCCTGAATAGTTCGTCCCGCAGGTGACACCACTGCAGGAATGCTTGCAGCTGAGGCCCGCACCCCGAGGGATGCGGGCCCCAGCTACGAAATGCGCGTCAGTGTCAGGCGGGAACGATGTTCTCGGCCGTCGGGCCCTTCTGGCCCTGCGCGATGTCGAAGGTGACCTTCTGGCCCTCCAGCAGCTCCCGGAAGCCCTGGGCGGCAATGTTCGAGAAGTGGGCGAACACGTCGGCGCCGCCACCGTCCTGCTCGATGAAGCCGAAACCCTTTGCCGCGTTGAACCACTTCACGGTGCCAGCAGCCATGTCATATCTCCTTTGGGGCAGTACACCAGCGCCCGCACCGTGCGGATGCCGTGTCGCCGCGATGATGCCCCGCCCGGAAAATAGCCCGGAAATATAAAGCGCTCTAATGTGGCGCGGAGGCCGGATGGAGGCGCTTGAAGTTTTTTGGGTACCAAAACTGCAACCGAGATCGACAGTAGCACGCTTCAGTGGCTTGTGTGCGTTAAGCATCTCCACCGTATGCGGTGCCGCAAAAACTCTCCCCGGGGGGCCCGACGATTTCTCGGACCGCGGGCACAGATATTGATTCATCCCCCCGAGTGCAGCGCTTCCGCAGCAAGGACGTTCACCGGCTGCGACGTGCGCCGTCAGTCGGAATGTGAGCCCTGCGGGCGGCTTCGGAGAGCGCGCGCAAAGTGGGCGGCAGCTCGGCGCGGCTCCATCCACCCCGCTGGACGGCGGTGCATCCGTCGTGAGCACCGTGGGCTGGGAAGGATGGCGCAGGTGATGGCTGAGTTGAAGTTCGAAACCGTCGTGTGCCCGCACTGCACGGCCCGCCCGGCCGCTGGGCAGGCCCGTACCGTCTCGGCCGACCGGCGCCGGGCAACGGTCCCGGGGCACGCCCCTTCCTGCCCGCACTGTGCCGCCGATCGTCTGCCGGCGGGAAAAGAGGACTGAGTGCCCCGTCGCGGGTCTCCGTCGACCACTCCCGCCAACCGTCCTGCCGGCACGGGAGGTGCCCCTGGCGAGGCGGCCGGGTCCTCCGGCGAAGCCGCCCACGGCGTCGGCAACGCAGCCGGTCTCCTCCCCGACGATGCAGCCGGTGACGATGACTCCGGCCGCCGGACCTTCATCCTTGTTCGTGGTGATCACCATGAGAACCCGGCCGTTGCGCCGCTCCTGAACCCGCCGATCGGAGGGGTCGGCCCACACCGACTTGACACGCCTCGAAACAGCGTTCCTCAACACCCGCAGCGGTGATCTCTTTGACCCCTATCGCGCCCCCTCAGGGAGCAGTCCTCGGGACATCCGGCCCCGGGGAGCCGGATGTCCCGAAGGTGACGTCAGGCAGCTGGTGCTGTCGCCGGGCACATCGAGGAAGGGGGCGGTACGACAGTGACCTCCGCGGTGAAGGCGACCTCCCCGTCCTGGATGGCGTCGACCCGAAGGGCCCCGGGGGCCGATGCGCAGGACGAGCGGGGATGGGCCTCGATCCAGCAGGGGGAGTCGAATTCGACGTAGCGGTGGAAGGTGACGTCCATCGAAGTGGGCAGCACCGTTCCGGCCGAAGGGTGCATGGCGTGGGCAGCCTGACGTGCGGCTTCCAGCAGGAGCATGCCGGGGACGTGGTCGACGGGGTGATCGAAGAGGACGGGGTGGGTGGCGTCCACCCGCAGGGGCCAGCGGCCCGGGCTGTCGGAGTGGCCGAGTACGACGTCGCGGGTGTTGTCGCGGCCTGCCGTCGCGGGGTTGAGGGGGGTGATCGGATCGGGGACTGCGGCGAACACCCGCGTGACGTCTCCGCGGTCCGCGCGGATGCGCCGGTAGACCGTGGGTGCGATGCAGCCGAACCGGGTGTCGGCGACGGCGATCGGCGTGCCGTCGCGGTAGATGGCGATGTCGAGGGAGACCGCGGTCGGGATGCCCCGGCGGTGACTGAACTCCGTGCCGGTGACCCGCAACTCCAGTTCGGCGGGCGTGCGCTCGACCTGGAGCGCGTGCGGGTTGAGCGCGTAGCTGAACCGCGACCAACTCAGCTGGTGGCCGAGAGGGGTTCCGTACGCGGTGTGCAGCAGCAGCGGAAAGGTCTGGCGCACGGTCTCGCACAGAATCAGCGGATCGTGCAGCCCTGCCGTGGCGGTGTAGAAGCTGTGGCTGCGCGGCCACTGGGCGGTGATGGTGAAGGCGTGGGTGCCGGTGCGCTGCCAGCCGGTGAGGAAGACCTCGGAGAGGGCGGCGCGGTGGACGTATTCCCGGGGCACGGTGGTGGTCAGGACCGGCGCTCCGGCGGATACGGGCCCATTGGCGGTGACGAGCATGTTCCCCCTTGCGTGCGTGTGCGGCCCCCGAGCTGACGGTCGGCGGAGGCCCGTCTGTAAAATAGAGAATGTTCGTTTTGTTTGTCGAGTGGCGGCGGTGTGATCCATGGCGGGGTTGAAGCAGAACCGTGCATTGAGGACCCGGGAGGCGATCCTGCGCGCCGCTGCCGAGACGTTCGACGAACTTGGGTTCCACGGCGCCAGCATCAGCATGATCATGAGGCGGGCGGGGGTCACCCAGGGCGGCATGTACTTCCATTTCAAGTCGAAGGTGGAGCTCGCCCGTTCCGTCATGCTGGCCCAGCGGGACTTCGTGCAGCTCCCGCCGGGCGAGGACGGGCTCCAGCGACTGATCGACATCACCTTCCACGTGGGCCGGGAGCTTCAGCAGAACGTCTTCTTCCGGGCCGGTGTGCGTCTTGCCGTCGAGCAGGGCGAGTTCGGCCTCCAGGACGACACGGCGTACCAGCAGTGGGTGGAGCAGTTCCACGGCCTGCTCCTCGTGGCGCGGGAGAGGGGCGAACTGCTGCCCGGCGTGGACGAACGGGAGTTCGCCCAGGTCCTGGTCGGCGCGTACAGCGGTACGCAACTGTTCTCGCAGATCGCGACGGGGCGCGCGGATCTTCCGCAGCGGGTCGCCGCGCTGTGGAAGTACCTCCTGCCGTGCATCGCCACGCCGCGGACACTGGCGCAGCTGTGTGCCACGCCCGACCAGCCAAAGACCTCGTGAACCCGCCGCGGGTGGTGCTTACCGGTTCGAAGGGCTTCATCGGGGCGGCGGTGCTCCGGGAGATCGGCTTGCGTGACCCTGCTGCGGGCCACGCCGGGAGCCGTGAGTGAGCGGCAGTTCTCCCTGCCGGCGCAGGACCATTGGTACCGCAGCGACGAGGTGTGGCGCGTGGCGGACTGCCCTCCGGGGCCGGGGCCGGTGGCGCGCCTGGCGACGGCGGCCCCCTGGTACCGGGAGGCCGTGGGCCGATCCAGGAACGGGCCGGGCCCGGCTAGCTCTCCGGGCCTACCCCGTTGAGGACGAGGAGCCAGATGTCCTCAAGCTGATCCATCGCGTCGCCCGGGTCGTCCGGATACGCGCCGCGCAGCGTCGCCTCGGCCCCCCAGATCAGGTGCGCGACGAGCGCCGTGACGCTCGCCGGGTCGGCGGCGGCGTGCAATTCGCCCTTTTCGTAGGCCTCATGGGCCAGCTCTGCCACGACGGGGTGCCACAGGGTGGTCCAGTCCTCGATGCCGGGCAGCTCCCGGGCGAGGTGGGCGGTCGCGCGTACGGTGACGTCGTCCCGCAGCATGCGGGCGAGCTCCAGCATCAGGTTCCCGAGGTCGAGCAGGGTCTTTCCCGAGCGGCGGCCGGCTGCCTCGTCGAGCGCTGATCGCACCGCCGAGCCCCCTTCCTCGACGACGGCTTCGGCGAGTTCGGCTTTGCTGTCGAAGTGGAAGGTGATCGCGCCCATGGAGATGCCCGCGGCCCTGCTGATCGCCTTCAGCGACGTCCCGCCGTATCCGGCGCGGTAGAACTCCGAAGCGGCAGCCTGCACGGCGGTGTTGCGCGTCCGAACTGCCCTCTCCTGCTTCACCATGCTCTCTCCGATGTCGCCACACCCGGCTGAGTCGCGCGCGGGTGTCGTGCGCTGAGGTGGGCGTTGTCGGCGGTGCCCGTGGTGGCCAGCCTGCGGAACACCGCGTCCCTCAGGCAAGGCTTAGTTGCCTAAACCGCGCCGGTTTCTCCGTGCATCCGCAGCTCCGGAACAACTGACGGAGCGTCAATGGGGGTTCTGCCCGCGACTTGCCGAAGTAGTTCACCAGCGTAGAGCAGCCCTAGAAAAAAACAGAACGTTCGCTATTCTTTTTACATGATCTCAGTGTTCGCCGAGGCCACCTTCGGCAGCCTGCGCCGGACGGACCAGCGTCGATGGGCCGAGGTGTACCTATCCGGGCTGCTCGGCACATCCGGCAAGAAGACAGTGCGGCGGCTCGCCGCAGCGGTATCGGACCGGGAGACGGCCTTCCAGTCACTGCACCAGTTCGTCAACGCGAGTCCGTGGGATTGGGAACCGGTCCGCCGAGAGCTGGCACGGTGGGCGGAGGAGCGCATGGCTCCCCGCGCCTGGGTGCTCGACGACGTGGTCCTGCGCAAGCGAGGCGACCACTCGTGCGGGGTGCACCGCCGCTTCAGCCCGGTCGACGGACGATCCGTCAACGGGCAGGTCGGCACCGGAGTGTTTCTGGTCGGGGACCACGAAGCGCTGCCCGTCGACTGGAGGTTGTACCTGCCCGAGTGCTGGACGGGGGATCCCGCCCGGCGGCGGCGGGTCCGCATCCCGGACGACATCGGCCACCGGTCCGTCGAGGAGCAGGCCCTCGACCTCGTGGACCTGCTGGCCGCGCACACCCGGCGGCCCGCGGTGCCGATCGTGGCCGACGCGTCCTCCTACGCCGGCGCGGAGGCGTTCGTCCGGGGCCTGGCCCTTCGCGGCCACGACTTCGTGGTGGCGGTCTCCGGACGCCTGGCTTTCGCACGCGCCACGACGGTCATGCCGGGGCCGGTCCGAGCAGACCAGGGACAGCCCGCGTACCGCGCCTTCACCACCCGGACCCGCGCGGGGCGGCCGGCGGACCGGACTTGGCTCACCAACATGCCGCACCGTCGGACCGAGGAGCTGCTCGCGCTGACACGGACGCTGAGACTCGCGCAGGAGGCCGTGCGATACATGGAGAGCGATCTCGGGCTCGGCGACTTCGAGGGCCGGTCGTTTCCGGGCTGGCACCACCACATGACGCTCGTCTCGGCTGCCTACGCGTACAGCCGGCAGGGCGCGACGGGTCTTCCGCACCACCTCGCCGCCCTGCCCGCAGCGGCATAGACCACACGACGGCCCGGCGCCCACCCGGCACCTCCGCGCGGCGCCACGAACCGCTGTCGGCAACACCCCATTCGAAAGAGAAACTCATGGATTCCGCCACCACTTACGATGCCCTGGCCGATGTCTACGACCTGATGTACCCGCCCGCGTCGCCGGACATAGCGGATGCAGTCGACTTCATCGCCGAGCTGGCTCCGGATGCCGGCCGTGTCCTGGAACTCGGTGTGGGCAATGGCCGGATAGCGATACCGCTCGCCGAGCGCGGGCTGACGGTGCACGGCATCGACGGTTCCGAGCAGATGCTGGAGAAGCTCGCGGCACGGGACACTCACGGAAGGGTCACCGCCACGGCCGCGGACTTCACCACCGGCGGCACCGGTGAACAGTTCGACGTGGTGTTCATCGCCCTCAACACCTTCTTCGCACCCACGTCGGCCGAGGCCCAGGTCCAGTGCATGCAGCGGATGCGCGAGCAGTTGGCGCCCGGCGGACGTGTGGTCATCGAGGCGTTCGAGCCGAGCGCCTTCCACCAGCAGGAGGGCGAGAAGACCAGCACGCGGTACCTCTCACCCACCTCGGTGATGATCGACAGCACGCACGTCATGCGTGACCGGCAGCTGATCCTCGTCATTCACACCGTCGTTGACGGCGGGGTGCCGCGCCCGACCCAGGAGGTCATCCGCTACGCCTGGCCCACGGAGATCGACCTCATGGCACGCCTCGCCGGCCTGCGGCTGGTGGACCGCCGGGGCGGCTGGAGGGGCGAGGCTTTCGACGCGAACAGCCACCGTCACGTCTCCGTGTACGAGGCCATCGAAGACCCGAAGTAGGCGTTACACATGAAGGCGACTCGGAACCACACCTTGCTCGAACTGACGGACGTCAGCCGCAGCTACGGGGACCGGAGCGTGCTACGCGCGGTCACCATGCGGCTGGCGGCGACGGAGTGCACCGTACTGGTGGGGGACAACGGATCGGGAAAATCGACCCTCCTGCGGATGGCTTGCGGCCGCGAGCAGCCCACCTCGGGCGAAGTACTTTTCGACGGCGAGCCCTTGCACGAGGACTCGCCCCGCACCCGAGCCCGAGTGGCCACCGTGATGGAAGCCGGCTCGAACTATCCGGATCTGACGGTACGCGAACACCTGATGCTGGTCGCGGTCGGGCACGGACTCGGCCGCCGCGCCGACGACGCAGTCGACCGGGTGCTGGCCGACCACCGGCTGACCGACCACGCCCGGTCACGGCCTTCGGCGCTCTCGTCGGGGCAGACCCAGTCCCTGCTCCTCGCCTCGGCCTTCGTACGGCCGCACGACCTGTTGGTGCTGGACGAGCCCGAACAGCGGCTGGACTCCCGGGCACGTGTGGAACTGGCAGAGCGGCTCTCGGCACACAAGCGGCAGGGAGCGGCGATCTTGCTCGCCACCCATGACGACGAGCTGGCCGCGGCCGTGGCCGACCACGTGCTCACACTGGAGGACGGACGGGCCGACGTGGCGCCGGTCAGGACGGCCCGGTAATGACCGACCACACCGACCTGCACCGGCGCACGGACGAAACGCTGGCGTTCCTGCACGAGGCCCGCGCCTCGACGCGTCGGAGCAAGCGCAAGAGCAACGCCTTCGTGCTGTACTGCATCGCTTTGGCGGCGGCCTTCTGGGGCGTACCGCTCCTGATCGCCGCCGCCGAGGCCGGACGACGAGGCGAGTGGCACGGCAGTACCTCCGATCAGCTGCTGGCCAGTCTCCCGGTGACCGTGCCGGCGCTGCTGGCGCTGGTGATGCTCCATGTCGCCCGGAGCGCCGTCTGGCGGGGCCCGGTGCTCGTGGACCTGCCGACCGTCTCGTGGCTGTTGCCCCTGCCCGTCCTGCGTGGGCCGCTCCTCCTGCCCCGGTTCTACGCGTCCGCACTCCGGGCGGCCGCGGTGGGGCTCATCGGCGGCGGCCTGCTGGGCTACCTGATCTCGATCGCGGGCACCGCCGCCTGGCTACCGCTGACCGCGGCAGGCGCCTGGGCCGGCGCGGCCACGGCGTTGACAGCGGTGGCCGCCGGGCTGCTCGTCGAGCGCTGCGATCGCGCCGCCGCCCGCCACGGCTCCCGGATCCACGCAGCCACCTGGGTGTTGACGGCGGGCTCGTTGGCGCTCTGCGCGTTCGCGGTACTGCGGGGCATGAACAACGGCCTGAACGACTCCTACGGCTCACTGGTGTTGTGGTCCGGGCCATGGGGGTGGGCGGCCCAGCCGCTCGTCGCCATGGCGGGGCACCGCACACCGGGCTGGATCTTCGGGACGGTCCTGTCCGCGGCGTTCACGCTCATCGCTCTGCTGCTCGCCCGCCGCGAGACACCGGACATTCCGGGGGAGGCCCTCCGCAACCGCGCCACCGTCGCGTCCCAGGTCGCCGCGTCGATCTACTCCCTCGACCTGCGCCAGGCCCGTTCCGCGGCCCGCGGCCCGCGAGGCCCGCGGGCCAGGCCGGTACTGCACCTGCCCGTGCCCCGCAGCAGGTGGCTGCTCGTGCCATGGCGAGACGCAGCGGGGCTGCTGCGAGTCCCGGGACGGCTGCTGTGGGCGGCCCTCTGGGGCACCGCGGCACTGGCCCTGGGCGCCGCCGCACATCACACGCGGTCGGACGGGCAGGTCGCCCTGTGCGCTGCCGCCCTCGTCGCCGAGTACCTGGCGGCCGCGCAGCTGACGGAGCCGGCACGCATCGAGAGCGACGACGTCCGTCGCTCCGCCAACCTCCCCTACGAATTCCGGACGCTCGCGCTGTGGCACGGAGGGGTCCCCTGCGCCCTGCTGCTCGCCTGGCTCGGCCTGGGCAACGCCGTGGCCGGGCTCACCGGCTGGTGGACACCAGGCGGTGCCGTGCTCCCGGCGGTGGTTCCAGCCATGGTGGGGGCCGCGCTGGTGAGTTCCTACCGCGGCACTGTCCCCGGCCATCTGCTGATCGGCGCGGACACCCCCATGGGCAATACCGCCGCGCTTCAGACAGGGCTCTGGTACGCGCGCGGCCCGCTGGTCGCGATCGTGCTGTCGGCACCGGTACTGGTCGCGGTCGAGCGCCATCACCAGCTCGGTGCAGGACACGTCGTCTGGCTGCTCGTGGTGGGCGCGGCAGCTATGTGGTGGGCCCGGTACACGGCTCACCGGCTGCACGGCGCACTGCCCGAGCGGCCCCATCGAAACGCGGGCAGAAGACTGCGCGCCTACCTCCTCACGAGGCTGAAATGATCGACGATCTTGCGACATCACCCGCCGTACAGGGCCTTCTGGAGCGGCTCGGGCTCGGGCAGTTGCTGCCTCAGCAGGGCGAATCACCCATGGGCCGCAACCGGAACGTGGCAGGTCTGACCACCACCGGAAGCGCCGTGTTCGTCAAACAGCTGGACAGGCGGCAACCGGACGCGGCTCGCCGTTTCCGTCGGCAACGCGCCTATGAGGCGACGGCCGTCGCCAATGACGGGCCACTGACCTCACCGAAGTGCCTGGGCTGGGACGACGAGGAGCTGTTGGTCGTCTTCGAGTGGCTCGACACTGCTCGTTCCGGGTCCGATCTGGCGACTTCCGAAGAGTTCGACGATGAACTCGCCCACCGCGCGGGGGAAATGGTCGGTGCGCTGCACGCCCTTCCGCCGGATGCCCTTCCTGCTGACGGGACCGGTACGACGGAACCGGACCCGATCCTCCTCCCCCCACTGGAGTTCTTCGACTCGCTCCCGCTCGCCTACCACACCCAGGCGAGCGGCGCCTCGCTGGAGGCATGGGGGATGCTGCAACGCGACACCGAGCTCACCCTGGCGCTGCGCCGGCTGCGCGCCGTGGAGGCGGCGGCAGCGGTGACCTCCGTCCACGGCGACCTGCGCCTGGACCAGTTCCTGCTGCATGACGGACGGCTCCTCCTCTGCGACTGGGAGGAGTTCCGCAAGGCAGATCCGGCCCGGGACATCGGCGCCTTCGTCGGTGAATGGCTGCACCGCGCCGTGCTCGACATCCCGGCGAAGGACGCGGAGCTGAGCGGCCCAAGTTCCCAGCTCTCCCACCAGGACATCGTTCAACGGGGTGTGGCCGAGCTCAACAGGCTGCGGACGCGCAACGTCGCCTTCTGGCAGGGCTACCGGGCGACCACCGCGGTCACCGACCCCGGTCTGCCTGTCAGGGCGACGGCCTTCGCCGGCTGGCACCTCATCGACCGGGTGTTCGCCTCTGCGGAACAGCGCCCACGGCTCACCGCCCTCGACCGGGCAGCGGCGGGAATCGGACGCTCTGCCGTGATGCATCCCGAAAAGTTCACCACAGTCCTCGGCCTGGAGGCTTGAGATGGACGACTTCCCCGACCTCGCGACACTCCTGTCGGCCGTGCGGGTGCACGCCGACACCCGCAGCGCCCATGTGGGCGAGCGCCACATCACGGCCGACACGGCCGGCCAGCTCCGCCAGAAACTGATCACCGCGCTCTACGAGACGTTCCATGTGGGCCACGCCTTCACCGAGGACCGGCCCCGGACCTACCGGGACCCGTGGCTTGAGCAGCAACTGAGTGAGGCCACGCCGCACGACACGACGATGGCCACCGCCCGCCTCGACGGCGACGGTCTCGTGCTGGTGGACGGCGTACGCGTACGCGTACCCGAACCGGACGTCGTGGCGACGAGGGTGAGAATGCCCGCCCGGCGTCCCGGCCTCTCCCCGGGCTTCTTCCTCGTCGACGGTTCCCGGGGGCATTCGGCCCGGCGCCCGCTGCTCAGGGTGTACGTACACGTCCGCACCCCTGAAGAGGCCGTGCGGACCTGGGGCGACGTGCTGCGCGCACTGGAACGCGACGGGGTTCCCTACCGGGCCAAGGTGACGTCGTCCCGCCGCCTGTTCCCGCGCCGGGACGGGCTTGTGGTCTATCTGGGCGAGAACGCCTGGCACGCCGCCTCGGTGGTGGCCGATGCGGTAACGCGTCCCGCCACACACCACCTGACCGCACCCACCTCTTCCTTCACCAGGGAACTGGCGCCTGGCATTTCCATTGCCTGGGAGCCCGAGGACACGAGGCCGGGCATGCGGGGAATGAGTTTCGGCCAGCATCGCGCTGCTGCCCTTGCGGACGCTTTGTTGGAGCACGCCGACGGGAACGGCCGGGCGCTGCACGCTTGCCTGCGGGAGCAGTTGGCCGCCGCCAATATCGACCAAGAGACGCTCTACCGGAATGTGGATTCCCCTCGACTTCCCTAAGTAGCGCCGCCCTCGCCCCGCATCCCGCTCGACTTTCCTAAGTAGCGCTCGAACTCCGTGACGCGGCCCACAAGTTGTTTGCCGACGCTCCGGAAGATGATCTACTGAGAAACGTCGGAACGGCGGGGCCCACTCGGGAAACCGCCGATAAAAACCTTTACTCTAGGGGGAATCCTCATGGAATCCATGGAACTCATCGCCGGTTACGCCGCTTACACCACTCCGGAGGAGCTCGCCGCTTCCGAGGCCACCGACGCGCCGGCCATCACCACCACGGTGACCTCGTCGGAGATCTGCATCACGATCACCGTCGGCTGGGGCTGCTGACCTTCAGTGCCGAGCGGCCAGTGGCCCGGGCGCGTCCGTCGGACGGCGCCCGGGCCTCGGCCAGTAGAGAAAGTTGCCACGTCATGCCGGAGGAATTCGAGTCCCCCTCCTGCTTCACGCTGCCCAATGGTCTGCGCGTCGTGCTCTGCCGGCGGGGTACGGCCCCTCTGGCGGCCGTGTGCGTGCACTACGACGTGGGATTCCGGTCCGAGCCGGAAGGGCGCAGTGGATTTGCCCACCTCTTCGAACACCTGATGTTCCAGGGGAGTGAAAACGTAGGACGCTCCGAGCATTTCGCGATTGTGCAGAGCTCAGGCGGAACGGCCAACGGATCCACGCGCCAGGACTACACCGAGTATTACCAGATCGCTCCGGCATCGGCCCTCGAACGACTGCTGTTTCTCGAGGCGGACCGTATGCGGACGCTGCGACTTACCCAGAATTCCCTTGTCACCCAGGTGGCGGTGGTCAAGGAAGAAATAAAACTGAACGTCCACGACCGCCCCTATGGCGGATTCCCGTGGACGAACCTCCCTGCGGTGCTCTATCGGAAATTCTCCAACGCCCACAACGGCTATGGCGATTTCATCAATCTCGATCGAGCCACGTTGGAGGAGTGCGCCGCCTTCTTCGACGACTACTACACGCCGTCCAACGCCGTACTCACGGTGGTCGGAGACATCGATCCGGCACTGACGCTGGAATGGGTATCCAGGCATTTCGGCGACATCGCAGCACGACCGACGGCCGCCCCGCAGGATCTGTCGGAGCCATGGCCGTCGGAGCCCCGGAACGGTAGCTGCACCGACCGGCAGGCCCCTCTGCCGGCCACGGCAGTCGGCTACCGTCTGCCGGATCCCGGCACCGAGCGCGACCGCTACCTCGGTCACATCGCGCTGGCCACGCTCTTGGGCGGCTCATCCGGACGGCTGCAGCAGCGAGCGCTCGCCCGGGGCGTCAGCCTCACGACCGCCATGGCCCAGTGTGGATTCTTCGGACCGTTCGACGCACGGGACCCCGACACTTTCGTCGTGACGGCCCGGCACCCCTCGTCCGAGCACCAGGCAGTCACCGGCGTGATCGAGGCGGCACTGGAGGATCTTGCGGGGCCGGGGCCGACCGACCGCGAAGTGGCCACCGCGGTCAGCGGGACCGTCGCGCGGTGGCATCGCAAGCACGACAACATTCTCGCCCTGGCGAGGGCGGTCGGAGCCTCTTCCCTGCTCTACGGTGAGCCGTCATTGCCGATGGACCTCACCGGACACCTGACGGTCCTCGAGGCCGGCTCCGTGCGCAACGCGGCCGAGAGCCTGGTCAACAGCAGGCCCGCCGCACTCCTGGTCCACTCACGCGATGCGGGAGGTACACGGTGACGAGGTCCCTGCCTCCACTCCATCCCGAGAAGCCTCTCGCCCTCCCCCGTGTGGTCGAACGGCACCTGCCCTCCGGATTGAGGATCTTCGCCGTGCCCAGGAAAGGCACTCCGCTGGTCGAGGTCCGCGTCCTCGTTCCGCTGTCGGTCGGCGACCCGGTGCAGTCGGTGGCGGCCGAGCTGCTCACGACGACGGCCTTCACCGGGAGCGTGCGGCTGGGCGGCCGTGACGTTCCCTGGGACTCGGCCTTCACCACCGGCCGGCCGCACGCGCAGCGCATGGCGGAGTGGCTTACGGTCGTCGGACACGTGCCCGTCGCAGGGCTCGACCGGATGCTCGCCATGCTCGCCTCGTGGCTGGCCGCGCCCACCGTCCCGGAAGACCGCATCGTCCAGGAACGCGAGCGGCTGTCCCAGGCCTTGGTGATCCTCAACACCCAGCCCCAGCGCATCGCCGTCCGTGAGCTCAACCGGGCCCGTTACGGCGACATGCCGCTCTTCGACGCGTGGCCGTCGGCCGACACGGTGGCGGCCCTCACCGCACACGATGTGCACGAGACTCACCGCACGTGCCTGTCGCTCCGTGAGGCTCGCGTGATCGTCGTGGGGGACATCGATGCCGACTCCACGGCCGACGCGGTGGCGCGGACCTTCTCGGACATGCCCTCCGGCGCCGCGGCGTCCCCCGTGCCCAGGACGGCGCCGGCCGATCGCCTGCGGCTGATCCCGCGCCCCGGCGCCTCCCAGTCGCACGTGGCACTGTCCTGCCGCTCCGTGTCCTTCGGCCACCCCCAGTACCCCGCGCTCGCCGTGGCCAACGCGGTATTCGCCGGGTACTTCTCCTCCCGGCTCGTGGCGAACATCCGAGAGCGGCGAGGCCTGGCCTATCACGCGCTGTCGCGCTTCGACCGCACGCTCGGCTCCCCTTCCACGGTGACCGATGTGGTCTGCGGGACGCAATCGACCGGCCTCGTCGTGTCTGAGATCCTCGCCGAGCTGACGAACCTGGTGGAGAACCCGCCGACGCAACGGGAGATCGACGATGCCCGTACGTACCTCAGGGGCTCGCTGCTGACCGCCACCGCCTCCCAGTCGGACCTGGCCAACCTCCTCGCCTCACTGTGCTGCTGGGACGTGGGTACCGACTGGATCCAGGAGTACCCCCGTCAACTCCTGGAAGTGACCGTGGACGAGGTCGCCGCAGCATGCCGGAACTTCTTGGGCCCCGGCCCGCAGGCGGGCGTCGTCGTCGGAGACCCGGCCGCTGCGGGGCCGTCCTTGGCTCGATTCGGATTCGTCGCACCAGGAGATCAGACGTGACCTACGAGGAAGTCCCCACCGGCGGCGTACCCGTCCCGGAGTTCACCGCCGAACGGCTGCTCATCGTCGGGACGGGTGCCATCCATGTGGCCAACCTGCCCACCTGGGCAGGATGGCTTCGGCTGGCCTATCCCCGTCTGGAGACCCGGATGGTCATCACACGCAGTGCCGAACGCTTCGTCAGCCGGACCGCCCTGGCCGCCCTCGGCGGTAACGAAGTGGTGCTGGACGTCTGGCCGGAGGAGGCCTCGACCGCCGCACTGCACGTCGAACTGGCCCAGTGGGCAGACTCGGTGATCGTCTATCCGGCCACTATGAATTTCATCGCCCGGTTCGCTACCGGTATGGCGGACACACCCGCCATGCTCGCACTGCAGTGCACACGGGCCCCCGTAGCGGTGGCTCCAGCAGTGCCTCCGGGCGGGCAGGAGAACCTGACCTTGCAGCATCACCTGAAGACGCTCGAAACCCGGCCCAATGTGGTGGTCATCCCCACGACCCACGGTCGCAGCATCACTACCGGGCGGGACGATGCCGCCGTGCCTCCGCCCCTGCCCGTGGTGATCGGCAGCCTGGAGCGGAAGCGGGCAGCCCTCGTAGCAACGGACATCCCTCATGCTGGTTGACGAGTACGGCACCAGGCACCTGCGCACCCAGATCTTCACGATGGCGGACGGTCGTTTCCTCTGGCGCAGAAGACACCTGGCAGGAGGGACGGCCGGCGCCACGGCAGCAAGGGGAAAGAGCGCCGAACAGCTTGGTTCCTCAAGGAACGTTGCTTCGGCCGCGTTTGACGGGGACACGGTCACGTACACGACGCCCGGTGCCAAGTCCCTGGCGCGTATCGTCTGGCCGCCCTCGCCGGTGACGTTTCCCCCGGGCCTGGTCATGAGCGCCATCGGCCACGCACTGCGCGACATCAACGGATACACCGGGCCCCTCGACGCCTCGGGGCCGCCGCCCGCCCTTGAGCGCCTCAGCCAGTGGCTCCGGGGGGGCCGCAAGGAAGAGGGGGCAGCACGGCTCCATCGGCTCTGCACGGACCGCCTGGGGCCGACGCGGTTGAACACTCTTGTCGAGTGGTGTCACGGGGGCTCCCCGGGGACCACGGGAGAGGTGCTGCTCCACGGCGAACCGTCCTTGGGACTCACTGTGCCCGACCCGGACGGACGTCACGCAGTGCTGCTCACCGGTGAGAGCCTGTCCCGTGGAAGGCCCGAACACGACGCGGGCTGGCTACTGGGCGAACTCGCGGAGATGGCAGACGTAGAAAGCCGCAACCTCCCGAGCGAGTCGGCAACCTCGGCCTTCAAGGTCATGGCGAAAGCCTTCCTGGCAGGCCGCGGTCACACTCTGGACGGCGCGCTCCTGTGCCGCAGTGCCACGTTGCGCCGTATGGCTCACCTCGTGGACTTCGCCGGCAATGTCGGTTGGAGCGCCGGAATTGCCGGCTATGTCGACATCCTGGCTGCCCTGATCGACGAGGACGGGCAAACCGTGTTTTCGCCGTTGGAACTGACTGCATAGGAGCCTCGACGGGCGCCAAAGGGCTGCGGCCAGGACTTCCGCGCGAGCTGGCTGCGCGGCGGGCGCGGTGGGAGGCTGAGGGGTCTAGACAACGAAGAAGGCCCAGGTCGCTGACCTGGGCCTTCTTGCAAGAGCGGATGACGGGAATCGAACCCGCGCTATAAGCTTGGGAATCTATGGCACGCGGTGACCCATACGGCTTCTGACCTGCCGTTTCCTGTCCCGACGGCCTCCGCTCGGACTGCCTCTGGGCACCGGTTCTGACCGCTGTTCACCGCCCCGAAGGGCATGGATGGGGCACGCCCTCCATGATGGTGGCCCAGATCGGCGGCCGACGCCCCCACAACTCAGCGGCTCACGGCGGTATCGCGGCAACCGTCCGCCCGCCCCGAGCGCGTCGACTGCCGCGGAATCCAACCAAGCCCTACCAGTGACCTGGGTCTGAGGTTTGGCGTTAGGTCGGCAGGAGTCGTCATGGTCCGAAGATTCCGCCAGTGTCGGTAACCGATGTCCAGCGGGCTGTGCTGGAGGGCTGGGTGCGTCGTCGTGCAACGGCCCAGGCTCTGGCTCAGCGGTCGCGGATCGTGCTGGAGTGCGCGGAAGGGGCACTCGATCAGGGAGGTGACGCGTCCGCGCCTGTCCGGGCAACGGGTCGCGGCCGTTTGTGCGGTAGAGGCTCGCGTGCTTGTGGCCAGAAGAGCATAGGGCTCTGAGAATGTTGACGGAGCTGGCGCAAGACCGCGACCGTGTATTGCGTACCGCCTTCGTTGACCGGGAGAGAAGTATGACCATTAAGGACATCGGGCCGGAACCTCAAACCTTCGACCTTGAGAAGGCGACGCTCGAGAACACGAACTATCGCGCGATCGCCTGGTCTGGGAAGTACCTTCAGTTGACCCTCATGTCGATCCCGGTGGGTGAGGACATCGGCTTGGAGGCGCACCCGGAGACTGACCAGTTCCTACGACTCGACGCAGGCCGGGGCCGGGTCCAGATGGGCCGCACGAAGGATCGACTCGACTTCGACCGGGAGGTCGAGGATGGCTGGGCAATCTTCGTGCCCGCCGGCACTTGGCACAACGTCACCAACATTGGTGACGAGACCCTGCAGCTCTACGCCGTATACGCGCCGGTCCACCACGCATCGGGCAAGATCCATGCGACAGCCGCCGACGCGGAGCGCGACGAGGACTCAGGCAACGACGAGCCGCCAAGCTGGTCGGTCCAGCCTGCCCAGCCGCCATCGGACGAGCACGCCTGACCAGCGAGGGCTTATCGTGACAGTAGTTCCTGGCCCCGAGGCGAGCCGAAAGAATCACGATTTTCCCTCCCGCCTGTACGCCCGGGCTATCGCTCATTCATGGAATTCGAGGTCCTGATTGGCGCAGGCACTTATGCGGCGTTGCTGGTGACGGACAACCGGGACGCCGTCCGGAAGCTGTTCCGCTTCTACGACCTGCGGCACACGGGCAACACCCTCGCCACCGACATCGGCGCCAATGCTGACGCCCCGTTGCGGTACTTAGACGTCGTCTCATTTGGGGTGTTCGATAGTCTGCGGCCGTGGACATTGTGGAGCGTCTGGTGCCGGATGAGCTGTGGGAGTTGTTCGCGCGGGTGGTGCCGCCCGCTCCGACGCGGCCTCAAGGTGGTGGCCGACGGCGGTATGGGGATCGTGAAGTGCTGGCCGCGATTGTGTTCGTGGCCACGTCAGGGTGCACGTGGAAGCAGTTACCGCCGTCGTTCGGGCCGTCGGGACCGACCGCGCACCGCCGGTTCAGCGAATGGAGCAAGGCCCGTGTCTGGGCCAAACTGCACCGCCTGGTGCTGGACGAACTCGGCGCCCGCGGGGACCTGGACTGGTCGAGGTGTGCGATCGACTCGGTGAACATGCGGGCCCTGCAAGGGGGGACCTGACAGGTCCGAATCCTGTCGACCGGGGCAAGAAAGGCTCGAAGATCCACCTGATCACCGAGCGGACCGGTCTGCCCATATGCGTCGGCATATCGGGCGCCAACCTCCACGACAGCCAGGCCCTGCAGCCCCTGGTCCGCGGGATCCCGCCGATCCGCTCCCGCCGCGGCCCGCGAC